>NZ_DALZCH010000005.1:0-22874 GCF_031978065.1 Oscillibacter sp. | reverse complement strand
GCAGGCAGCCTGGAAAGGTCATGCCTGTTTTCTCGTGAATTTGGACGTGGTTTGCTGCGTCGGTGTTATTTTCCGCGGGGTCCTCCAGGGAAATCAGGTTGACCTGTTCCGTGTTCAGTTCTCGGATCATCGTATACATTGTCGAAGATTTTCCGCTCCCTGTGGGACCCACGATCAGCACCACGCCGGAGGGCCTTTGAATCAGATCCGTGTATTTTTCCAGATCGCCGCCCATCAGCCCCAGCCGTTCTTTGCTCAGAAGCTGGGCATCCTTGTCCAGCAGCCGGATAACCACCTTTTCGCCATAGATCACGGGAAGCGTGGACATCCGCAAATCCACATCCCGGTCTTTGCTTCGCACGGCCGCCCGTCCGTCCTGCGGAATCCGGCGCTCCGTGATATCCATGCCGCCCATGATTTTCAGGCGGGAGATTACCGATGCCTGCAAATCCTTGGGCACAGACATGATGCTGTGCATCACCCCGTCAATCCGCATCCGAACCCGAAGTTCCTTCTCCTCCGGTTCAATATGGATATCACTGGCGTTTTCCTCCACCGCCCGTTCAATAATGGAATTCACCAAACGCACCGTGGGCGCGAACACGCTCTCTTCCTCACCGCCCAGAACGCTGGCGGTAAAATTATCGGCGGACTGGACGGCGGACTGCGTCCCCACCGCGATTTCCCGCTTCATGTCTTCAATTGCCCGTGCCGCGCCCTCGTTGCCGTAAAGCGTGGAAATGGCGCGCTCAATATTCGCCGAGGTGGCAATCATCGGCACCACGCGCTTCCGGGTCGCCGTTTTGACCTCTTCAATGGCCATGAAATTCAAGGGATCGCTCATGGCGATATACAGGGTATTTCCACCCAGCTTTACCGGCACAATGCCATACTTTCTAGCAATGTTTTTAGGCAGCAGTTCCGCCAGCCGGGGCGGAATCTGTATTTGAGACAGATCCACACACTCCACACCCAGTTGCTTTTGCAGGGCGCTCATCAACTGCTGCTCAGTAATGATTTTCTCCTCAATCAGCTCGCTGCCCAAGCGGTTCTTGGTTTTTTTCTGGAACTCCAGAGCGTGCTCCAACTGTTCGGGCGAGATCAGCCCCACGGATACCAGCAAATCCCCCAAGCGGGTATAAATCATACTTGTTTCTCCTTTATGCCCATTCATCAGCCGTTGAGGGCGCGAAATGTAAATTCAATCGGCTCTGACAGCTTCCCCCCGGCAGAATCATACAGCCGATAGATACCGGAAAAAACGCCGTCGGAATAGCTTAGCGCAAATGGGCCGCCGATGCTATCGTCATCAGAGTCGAAGTCCTCCGACACCACCGCCAGCCCGGAATAGCTGGGATTGGTCAGCAGCGGTATCTTCTTTGCAGCGCCCGGCGCGTTCAGATAAATCACGCCCCGGTCCCCATCTTCATCCCCTGCGCCCACATAAATCCGACCCGCCGTGATGCCGTAATTCACATTGGTAAATGCGCTCACCGCGCCTTCTCCGTCCGTCTCCACGTCAGTGGCATACCGCAGCACATCGGACAGCGCCGCCCCAATGGTGTCGGCAACCTGCTGGCTTCCGGAAATAAAGGTGCTTTGCGCCCGGACCCGGACCGCCGCCGCCATGCCTGCGGCGACCATTGTCGTCAGCAGCACCACCATCAAAACGGCCACAAGCGTTTCCACCAGTGTCATTCCAGATCGGGCTCGCCATGAAAAATCCGTTTGCTTCACCCGGCTCCACCTCCCCGGGCAGCGTAAGCGGTCAACTCTCCGGACCGATAATAGCTAACTGAATAGTTCCACTTTTTTTCCGGACTGTCAAGCGCAATCGCAATATCTTCTCCGTCGAAACTTCCTTCCCGTTGGCTTTCCACTGCGGACAGCGCGGTTTGGTAGTCCTCGTCCATCTGCCGCGCCTTTTCGTTGATCCGCACAGAAACCACCGTCATCTGCAAAAGCAAAATACTTGCCAGAGCGGCAATCAAAATCGCCGCCAACGTTTCCACCAGCGTCTCGCCGGAGGTCCATCTCTTTCTCCTCATGCCCCGGCCCCCTTTTTAATCACGCCCGCGCTCCACGAGGTGGTCCGGTAATCGTAGGTTTCGCCGTCCGTATTTTCCGCCGTCCGGGCACGGAACGTCACCGTCACAGTGTAATCGCCGGCGGTGAGCACAACCGCAACATCGCCCGTCTTCTTCATAGAAAGCGCCGCGTTCACGGCGGGCAGGCCCTCCCCCGCCGTGACGGTCAGCGTTCCGCTGTAAGATGCGTCGGTATGGTAAACTTCGTTGTAAACGCCGGTCAGCAAGTCTGCGTCCGCATCGCTTTCCAGCACAAACGGGCTCCACGTTCCAAAGGTAACCTCTCCCGTGTCCGGATCCGTTACATCAGGACTTCGTGTCCTTCCCACAACATAGGCGCTTTTTCCCAGCTCGTCCCTCAGAAGGCGGGCGGCGGACGCCACCGCCAGATAGTTTTGCTGATCGGCATTGCGACCCTCGCTTTTGGCGGCGCTGGCCGAGGCCCCGCCGAGACTCAAAGAGCCCACGGTCAGACAAGCTACGAAAAAAAGCAGTGAACTCAGCATGGATGCTCCGCGGCGGCTCTGCAGTTTTTGACAAATCATCTGCATGACTTCCTCCTGCCGCAAACCGGCTGCGTTTCCGGATTTCCTCAATGCCGCCAGTCTCCGTAGAAATCCAGCATCAGAATGCGGGGATATGGATAGGCGCTCCCCTTCAGCGTCTCGGAAAACGGATGCGTCTGTCCAGCGGAGGTGTTCAGGGTCCAGCTTCCGCTGCCGGAGTCCCAGTTCCAACCCGAGAAGACGGTCTTGAGCGTCTCCAACTGCGCAAACGTAACAGAGACAACCTTGCCGCCGTCATTGGTCTCCTGAGACACGGCTTCGTTAAATCCGGGCTGAGACACCCAATAGCAATTCACGTACCGGTCTTCTTTTGCCGCATAATTGATATAAGCCTTTACATCGTCGGCGGTAAAGCCCGCTGCCGTTCCGCCCGCGTCGACCAAAACCTCCACCGCGGAATAACTGTTCACCACAGACCGACTGTTCCAAACATTCGCCGTTTTTACAAAGCCCACGGCCATTCCCTTTCCGGCGCTGGCCGTCCCCACGGCAAAGCAATCGGAAACGGTCCCGTTCGTGATGCTCCGGCAGAAGCCCGCCGCCGTTCCGCCTACGGCGGTCACCGTACCGCTGTAATAGCAGGACGCCACGGTTCCGGATTGCATCAAATCCACAAATCCGGCGGCATTACCTCCGGAGCCGGAAGCCGTTACCGCGGACGCGGAATAGCTCAGGCTGATGCTTCCCCGGTTGGTAATCACACCGCCCGACGCTGTCTTCCCGGCCTTTTGCGCGGTCACAGAGCCTGTCGCGGAGCAGCCGGAAATGGAAGCCGAATTGCCGTTGGTAATCGCCAGACCCGCCGCATTTCCCCCCAAGGACAAAATTTTTGCGTCGACGGCGCAGTCTTTTATCCGGGAACTGCCGCCGTCCAAATTCGTCACCGCCAGACCCGCCGCATCAGCGGCGGCTGTAATGGTTCCGGTGAAGGAACAGTTGGTGATCGGCGCCTGATTTTTCACCAGCAGGCCGCCTGCACTGCCGTTTTCCGAAACAACATCGCACTTGGCGGTACTGCCGTCCATGGACGTAATACTGCCGGAGCTTTCCGTGGAGACAATCAGCCCTGCCGCATCGCCGTATCCTTTGACCGTTCCGACAAAGGAACAATCGGTAACCTCCGCCTGACTTTTCACCATCAGCCCACCGGCGCTGCCATATTGGGAAGTGACGCTGCAGGCGACCACTTTGCCAACGGAGCAGCCGTCAACAATGATGCTGTTGGAATACGCGATCAGCCCGGCGGCGGCGGTGATGCTTCCGGTGGCGGATACGGAGGTGTTTTCCACCGTGGAATTTCTGATGCTTCCGCTGGTTGCCGTTGCCACAAGTCCGGCTGCATACTGACCTCCCGCACGGACGGTCACCTTTTGCGCCGCATCCAAGCCGCCCACGGAACAGTTGGAAATATCGGTCCCATTGCTGTTCAGTCCGCCGATCAGCCCGGCGGCATTGCCGCCCGTGCTGACAATGGAGCCGGAGAGCAGATGGCAGTTTTCCACCGGCGCCTGACTGACAACCGCCAACGCCCCTGCGCTTCCGGATTGATAAATGTCCACGCCCACAAGCCTTACATTTTTCACAGGGCAGGAATTTGTGGCGATCAGAGGCACTTTTAGCCCGATAATCAAATTGTTTCCGCCGTCAAACCCGCCGGTCGTGTAATTCAGGTTCAAATAGCCGGTATCACTTTTTGACACCGTGATATTGTGCGTCTGTTTGTAGTACCACCCCTCGTTCACGCTGTTTTTGTTGCGCAATTGCTCCTCCGTGCGGATTTGCATGGGATCGGTTTCGTTTACCTTTAACGGTTCCATGGAAATTGCCGCCGCAAACAGCGAGTTTAAATAAACATTCCGATCAGCCTGCGCATCATACACCACACGCGCGGTCTGGTTGTTGTAATTCAGCAAATCGCTTCCGCCGTTTCTCAGGGGGTACAAGTCCTGTTCAAGCGTCGAAAGCGCAGTCTTACCATCAAAAACGGCCACGCCCCAGTAAATATTGTTCTTGTCAAATCTCGGCGCTTTTACATCTTCCGTCCCTTCCGGCACAAGAACGCCATAGCCGGTCAAGGAAATTGTTTTCGCATTGGCATAATCCAGAGAATCCGCCAAATCCC
The DNA here is from genome assembly GCF_031978065.1 of Oscillibacter sp. Taxonomy (GTDB): domain Bacteria; phylum Bacillota; class Clostridia; order Oscillospirales; family Oscillospiraceae; genus Oscillibacter. Next base: position 18,099 of record NZ_DALZCH010000005.1, on the reverse strand, counting down.
CGGCTTTGTCATATCCGTAAAAGCCCCACGTCCCATCACTATACTGTTCATAGTAGCACAATCCATATGGCGTCTCAATCTTCTGCGTCGGCTCATATCGAACCGGCCAATCTCCGTAATACTCCGCCGTCACCATGGGGAAGGGATATGCCTGCTTCAAAAGGTCCTGCCGATACGGATGGCATTTCGCCGCTGCGTTTTTCACACCTTTCGCAAGATCGTCATACTCGTAGGCAGAGACGCCGTCAGGAGTTGCACCTGCATCCGCCACAACCGCATTTCCACTCTGGCTGAGATATTTGCAGTCGGTATAAACCGCGCTGCCGCTGCCCACCAACGGGCCGTATGTTTCCGCAGTTCCGGTAACAACCGTTCCACAGGCATAGCTGCCGTCAATGCCCAAAGAGCCGGAAGCGGCTCCCACCAGACCGCCGCAGGAGGACGCGCCAAATACAGCGGCGGCGGAAAAGCTGTCGTTCATCTTCACAACACCTGAAGACGCACCGATCAGGCCGCCCGCCGCGGCGCGGTACGTCCCCAATGTCCCCGCAGCGACGCTGCCGCTGGCATAGCTGTTTTGAATCTTCACCGGCGCGCCGGACGTCCCGCCGCCAACTCTTCCAATCAGGCCGCCTGTGGTCTGTTTGCTGCTTCCCACAGCCAGCGAGGAAAAGCAGTTTTGAATCAAAACAGCTTTCCCGCCCGCCTGTACCTCTCCGATCAGACCACCTGTGGGCGCTTCATCTCCGTAAACACCGTTTCCTCCGGTCACAAAGCCTTTCCCCGCGCCGGTGAGGTATACGCCGCAATTCTCCACTACAACGCTGCCCTCGGAGCTGCTCAGCGAGCCGATCAACGCACCAACTCCGACTCCGCCGGATACGGTCCAGTCCTTCAGCCGCAGATTCTGAATTGTGGCGGAAACTGTGGATTTACCGACGAGGCCGACGTTTCCTGTTTGGAAAATTTTAAAATTACTGAGAGTATGTACCGTTCCCGCGCCGTCCTGTCCGTCAATGGTAATCCCGCCCTGCTTTGCGGAATCCGTCAGGAGGATGGGGGTAAATGTATCGGGCGCGGTGTCCCGGTGCGCCTTCGCAGGCAGCATATTTTCCTGACGCAAGGTTTTTATAAAATCAATGTCTCCCGTTTGTACGGCGGCCGCCCTGCCCTGATGATAATACCGCAGATTGCTTAACTGCCGTGCGTAAGCAAACTCCACGCCCCTGCGATGCTTCATGCCGCCCACGGTAACGTCTTCGTCATACTTTTGGGCAAACAAGCTGTTGGCCGTGCCGATCAGGGCGTTCTGATACAGCGGCTTTCCTGCGTACGAGAGCGTTGCCTTAACAGTAATGTCGTCCCCCGCCGCAAGGTCAGGAAACAGCTCCGTAAACGAGCCGCCCTCCACCATGCTGTCCAGCAGAACATAGAGCGTATATGTATTGTCCGAATCGATGCTGCCCCAGAAATGGGAAGCGGAGGTCCCATCCGTATCCGGCGGCTGTCCGTCCGCTGTCACCGCAGCGGTATCGCCGCTCTCATCTGTCAGCGTAATAATGGCTTTCACTTTTTCGGGATTGGTGGCGGCTGACCCTAAATTCGGATACCTCAGTTCCACATAGAGATCTTCCTGATTAATCAGCTTCAGCATTTCGGTTCCATGAGGCTCTTCGATTTCTTCTTCGACGGACCCCCCAACGGTTTCACTGAGTGTTCCTCCGCCGTAATAGCCGATTCCCTCTTTTGACCGAATATCGGGGTCATCGGTGCCGTCCATCAGCTTTCGCAGCGCATCCACCGCGTCATACGTCAGCGTATCCTTGGAATAATACACATCGGTGACGTCTCCCGTCCGGGGATTCAGATACAGCACATAGCTGCCAAGCAGTGTAAAAAGAAGATCACCGGTTTTGGGCAGACTGCCTCCCGCCGTAGCCGAATCTATGTAATACAGCGTTTCCGTAACCCCGTCGCCGCTTGCCGTTTCCGGCTGTGCGCTTCCTCCGGCATCCGCCGTCAAGGTCCCCAGCGTGCCGGAAACCTTCCGACCCATCAAATCACTCTGCGCCGACATATAGATTTCACGGGCGGTTCCGTCCAGATCCGTCAGTTGCAGGCGTTTCCACTGCTGAAACAGAGACGAAGCGGCAAAAGACGCAAAAACCCCTACAATTACGACGACTGTCAAAGTTTCCATCAAGGTAAAGCCTTGAATATTCCTCGTTTTTTGTCTGCTTGTTCCCAGCATGGTCATCCTCCGAAAAGCATAAAAAGCTGCCGTGAGCACGACAGCTTTCAGCACTTTTCCAATGCACTGGCCGTGCATCTTGGCATGTGGCAGCTGGCTGCCGAATGGAAAACCCGCTCCTCTCGGGCAGGAGTTCCACATACGGCCCTATAGCTTTGCGTCGCCGGTTTTCACCGGGTATGCCTTTAATCTGCTTTCTCATCCTATTTGGGGTTTATGTTATCATATTACGCTTTTATTTGCAAGTAACAAAGTCACAAAAAATTGATTTTCGGACGTTTTTGGAACTTTTTGCCTTGTCTTACTTCTGTGTCCTGAAGCCAATCTCCGCCGTATGCAAAACGATGATGTCTCCTTTGATTCTTCCATTATCCCGCTTGTTTACGGCATAGGCGCCCCGGCGTCCGCCTTTTCCTGCGCGATGTCACGACCACCCGGCTTACTATAACGGCTTGGGCCTGTCGGGAAGCCGGGCAGGCTGGACAGGTTTTTTTCTGCGCTTATCTCCGCGGTCCTAGCAATTGCAGAAAATAAATCAGGCGAAAAAACGGCTCAAAACGGTTCAAAAAACTTACACGGAATTGTGATGTGGATGTACAAATACAGCAAGGGGCAGATCAGTTTGGCCGATTTCAGGTAGCCAGTAGGGACGCGTCGCCACTCAATGAAGCTCGGAAAATACGAAAAAGCTGTGCTGAACAAGTTGCATGATCCGGCGAGTGGACGCCAGCTTTACATCAAAAAAGAGGCGGCCGGTCAAAAGACCGGCCACCGAAAATCTATGGGCACGGGAGAATTTACCGGGGCGGGCACGGGAACCGCAGTTCAGCTTGCTTACAGCCGAAGTTTCTGTGGCTGTTTACCGTCCAGCGCCTCTTCCAGCGTGTGCCACGCCAGCACGGCGCATTTCACCCGGGCGGGCATATGGGAAACTCCCTGCAAGGCCACAGCTTCCTCCAGCTCTTCCAGCCTGGCTTCGTCCGCCACCTCTCCCTTAATCATGCCGAAAAAGAGATGCAGCAGTTCTCTTGCGTCCTCCACCGTCCGGCCTTTGACCAGATCAATCATCAGCGAAGCGGATGCCTGAGAAATTGCGCAGCCGTCTCCTGTAAAGCCGGCGTCTTCAATCACGCCCTCTTTTACCCGCAGCTCCAGAATAATGTCGTCTCCGCAGCTTGGGTTCACGCCCTCTAAAGCGATGGTCGCATCCTCCACCTTATGGCGGTTTTGGGGCGCGCGGCTGTTTTCCACAATAATCTGATTGTACAGGGCGTTAAGCTCCAAGGCCCATCCACCTCCTGACCTGTTCCACACTGCTTAAAAAGGCATCCACGTCTTCTTCCGTGTTGTATACGGCGAAGCTGGCACGGGCGCAGGCGGTGATACCCAGAAACTCCATCAGCGGCTGGGCACAGTGATGTCCGGCCCGGACCGCAATGCCGTCCGCATCCAGAATCGTGGCGGTATCATGGGGATGAACGCCGTCCACGTTGAAGGAAATCACGCCGCTCCGCCCTTCCGGGACCGGTTCGCCGTATACCGTTACATGGGGAATCGCGGACAGGCCCTTCAGCGCCCGGGCCGTCAGGGCCTTTTCGTGGGCTTGGATCTGTTCCCAGCCAAGAGCGTCCATAAACCGGATGGCGGCTTCCAATCCCACTTCGCCACCCACATTGCGGGTTCCCGCCTCAAAACAGCGGGGAATTTCGGCGTAAGAAACACTTTGCTCATGGACCGAGGCAATCATGTCGCCGCCGCTGAGGAAGGGCGGCATTTTTTCCAGCAGCTCCTTCTTTCCGTACAGCGCGCCCACGCCCATAGGGGCGTAGAGCTTATGACCGGAAAAGGCGGCGAAGTCCACGTCCAACGCCTTCACATCCACGGGCAGATGGGGCGCGCTCTGGGCGCAGTCCAGCACCACCACCGCGCCCACGGCGCGGGCTCTGCGGACGATGGAGGCCACCGGGGCTTCCAGCCCCAGAACGTTTGAAACCTGCGCAATCGCCACCAGCCGGGTGCGGTCCGTAATCTTCCGGTCCAGCTCCTCCTCGCTCAGGCGGCCGTCGTGGCCGGGATAGAAATACACCAGCTTCGCGCCGGTGGCCTTGGCCACCCGCTGCCACGGAACCAGATTGCTGTGATGCTCCGCCACGGAGAGGGCGATTTCATCCCCCGCCTTCAAAAATTCCAAGCCATAGCTGTACGCCACCAGATTCAGACCCTCGGAGGTGTTCTGTGTGAAAATAAGCTCTTCCGGCGCAGCGTGAAGAAAGCGGGCTACTGCCACTCTGGCGTTCTCATGGGCATCTGTGGCGCGAACGCCCAGCTCGTACACGCCCCGGTGGGGATTGGCGTTGTCCTGGCGGTAGTAATCCTCCACCGCCTTCAAAACAGACAGCGGCTTTTGCGTTGTTGCGGCGTTGTCGAGGTAAATCAGGCGCTTTCCGTTTTCCGGCACGGCTAAAATAGGAAACTGTTTTTGCAGTTCGTTCATGGCTGACCCAGCCTCCTTCCAATATTTTCAAGAATTTCCGCACGCAGCGCCTCATCCGGGATTTGGTCCAGCACCGGAGCAAACCGGGCCTCAACCATCAGGCGCTTGGCCTGCGCGGGAGGCAGGCCGCGGGAGCAGAGGTAGTAAAGCTGCTGCTCTTCAAACCGGCCCACTGTGGCGGCGTGTTGCCCCTCTACCAACTCCTCCCCGCACAGAATCAACGGCGCAGTGCGGTTGCGGGCGGTGGGGCTGAGCAGCAGCACAGTTTCATTCTCATGCCCCACTGCGCGGACGGCCCCCTGACGAAAGTCAATGGTGCCCCGCAGGATTTTGCGGCTTTGGTCTCCCAGCACACCGGCGGTGCGCAACTCGCTGTGGGTATCCTTGCCGGTATGAATCACCAGATCATTGAAGTCCAGCGATTGTTCCCCGTCTCCAAAATAGGCGGTGTCTAGACTGTATTCCGCAGCCCGGCCCTCCAGTTGAATCCGCGTTCCACAGGCGGCGACGCCGCCTCCCAGCACGGCCCGGACTACCTCCACCCGTGCGCCCTCGGCAACCCGCGCGCCCACGGCGCTCCAGCTTCGGCTGTCGGCTTCCAGCAGTTGAATCTGAATGATGCGTACCACTGCGCCCGGCTCTGCGTCAATCTGGGTTAAATCCGCCGCTACGCCGTGGTCCGCTCCTCCCCGGAGCACCTGCACCACGGTGAGGGCGCTTCCCGCTCCGGCAGAAATCCCCCAGTGGGTGACGGCGGCGCTTTGTTTGGAGCTCAGCGTCCGGGTCAGCACCAGCGGGGCGACGGTTTTGCCTCCCTGCGCCCGCACATAGCAAACGGTGTCCGCGTGGTCCAGAACAAACCGGTCCACCGCCTCGCCCATCCCGCTAGGAATGGATGCGACAGCCTCCGACAAAGCGGAAAGCAGCTCCACGCCCTCCGGCAATTCCCTCACATAGGGCAGGGGCAAACTTTTGCGGGCGGCCAGCTCTGGCAGCGCCGCGCTGTCCTCCGCCTGATTCACGCCGGTCCAGCTCCATGTTGGAACCGGCAAACGGTTGATTGCACTGTTCATGTTTCGGTTCCTCCTTTCAGCCGATGCTGCCCTTCATTTCAAGATGGATAAGATTGTTCATCTCCACCGCGTATTCCAAAGGCAGCTCCTTGGCAATGGGCTCGGCAAAGCCGCCCACGATCAGGGCGCGGGCGTCCTCCTCGGCAAGACCACGGCTCATCAGATAGAAAATGGACTCTTCACTGATGCGACCGATTTTGGCCTCGTGTCCCACGTCCACCTGATCGCAGCGAATGTCCATCACCGGCACCGTGTCGGAACGGGAACGGCTGTCCAACATCAGCGACTCGCAGGAGACGGAGGACTTGCTCCCCTCTGCCTCCGGGGCCACGGTGACGGCGCTGCGGAAGGTGGAAATCCCCCCATCCCGGGAAATAGACTTGGTGCTGATGTGGGAGGTGGTATTGGGCGCGGCGTGAAGCACCTTCACGCCGGTGTCTAAGTTCTGACCCGCGCCGGCAAAGGTAATGCCGGTGAATTCCATCCGGGAGCGCGCGCCCTTCAAAACGCTCATGGGGTAAAGATAGGACGTGTGGGAACCGAAGGAGCCGGACACCCACTCCACGGTGCCGCCCTCTTCCACCAGCGCCCGCTTGGTGTTCAGGTTGTACATATTTTTGGACCAGTTTTCGATGGTGGAATACCGCATCCGGGCATTCTTGCCCACGTACAGCTCCACGCATCCCGCGTGGAGGTTTGCCACGCTGTATTTGGGGGCGGAGCACCCCTCAATGAAGTGCAGATAGGCACCCTCTTCCACGATGATGAGGGTATGCTCGAACTGCCCCGCCCCCGGCGCGTTGAGCCGGAAGTAGGATTGAAGCGGAATTTCCACCGATACGCCGGGCGGCACATAGACGAAGGAGCCGCCGGACCAAACCGCCCCGTGCAGCGCGGCAAATTTATGGTCGGTGGGCGGAACCAGCCGCATGAAGTGCTTGCGCACCAGTTCGGCATAGGGGCCGGTGAGGGCACTTTCCATGTCGGTGTAGACCACGCCTTGGGCGGCAACCTCCGCCCGGACATTGTGGTAAACCACCTCGGAGTCATACTGCGCGCCCACTCCCGCAAGGGACTTGCGCTCCGCCTCGGGAATGCCAAGGCGCTAAAAGGTATTTTTAATATCCTCGGGCACGTCGGCCCACTTGCCCTGCATGGCGGTTTTGGGCCGGACATAGGTGACAATATGCTCCATGTCCAGCTCGTCCAAAGGCGGGCCCCATGCGGGCAGAGACAGTTCGTTATATGTCCGCAGAGCCTTCAGGCGGAAAATCCGCATCCACTCGGGGTCGTGCTTTTCCTCCGAAATTTTCTCCACGATTGCGGCCGTCAGTCCGGAATCCACTTCAAAGGAGGGGTCCACCCGGTCCTTGATGTCATAGACGCTGCGGTCCATCGCTTCCACGCGGGTCTTTTCTTGATCAAAGCGGCTCATGAACCCCCGCCTCCTTTTTCAGCTCTCCAAAGCCCCCCGCGGTAATTTCGAAAACCAGCTCGGCCCCGCCGGTGCGGGCGATTCGTCCGCCCTCCAGAATGTGAACCGCGTCGATGTCCAGCCCCTCCAGAATTTTGGCGCTGTGGGTGATAATCAGCAGAGCGTTTTGTTGAGAGCGGAAGGCCCTGATTCCCTGTGTCACGGTGCGCACCGCGTCCACATCCAGACCGGAATCGGTTTCATCCAGCATGGCAAGCTTGGGGTGGAGCATCAGCATCTGCAAAATCTCCGCCTTCTTTTTCTCTCCGCCGGAAAAGCCCACGTTCAAGTATCGGTCGGCGTAAGACGCGTTCATATCCAGCGCGGCCATCTGCTCTCGCAGCTCCTTACGGAACAGCAAAACCTTGGGCGGCTTTCCGTCTACTGCGCCCCGGGCGGTGCGCAGGAAGTTTTCCAATGTAACGCCGGGAATCTCCTCCGGCGCCTGGAAGGAAAGAAACGCGCCAGCCCGGGCGCGGGCGTCCGCCTTTTCCTCCGTAATGTCACGGCCCTCCAGAAGGATACGGCCCCGCCGGACCTCATAGCGGGGATCCCCCATCACCGCGGAAACCAACGTGGATTTTCCCGTTCCGTTGGGTCCCATCAGCACATGAAGCTCACCCGGGCGAATCGTCAGATTGACGCCGTCCAGAATCACCTTGTCCTCCACGGACACACTCAGATCCTGCAATTCAAGCAACGGACTGTTCATCTATTTCGACCTCCTTACCGCCTGTTGGGCGGTCAAATAGTTAGAAACGCTAACCTTTTCTCTATACTATACTAACTTACTATGAAATACAACCGGTTTGGTTTAAAAATTTATCGAAAATTCCACAAAATTATTGAAAAAAGTCAATTGCGTCTTACCTGTTCTGATCAATCGTGGCTGTTTTTCTTGACTATAACGGCTCGGGCCTGTCCGGAAACCGGACAGGCCCGACGCATTTTTCCTGCGCTGATCGCCACAGTCCTCTCAATTGCAGAAAATAAATCAGGCGAAGGAACGACTCTCCTTGCGATTCTTTTTACCAGCGTATAAATTTATATGGTACCCCATTGCCGGTTTTCAGCCCCCATCGTAAAAATATTTTTCGGGCGGCCTGAGTGTTTTCCGTCTTTTGCCCGTACTATAAGCAACCGGTTAATCAAAAGTCACGGAGGGATGGAAGTGAATGACGCGCAAATTGTTGCCGCCATTAAAAAGGGCAATGAAGCAGTGATCAATTACGCAATTGATCAATATTCCAAGCTGCTGTGGTCGATTGCAGGCACGATACTGAAAAACGTAGGGAGCGCGGAGGATATCGAAGAATGTGTCGCCGATGTATTCATACATCTATGGCAAAAGCCCGAAAAATTTGAAGAACAGCGTGGAAAGCTGAAATCTTATCTTGCCGTAGTCGCCCGGAGCCGCGCAACTGACAAATATCGCCAACTCTCAAAACAAGCGGCAATTTCTTTGGATGAAACCCTGCTGCTTGAAAATCTGGAAATTGCGGAGGATATCCCCTCGGCGGAAGCAAAGCACACGTTGCTTTCCGCCGTCAATTCTCTGGACGAGCCTGCACGCGAAATCATTGTGCGACGATACTACTACGAGCAAAAGCCAAAGGAAATTGCGTTTTGCCTTGATATGCCTGTCAAGCAGGTGGAAAACCACCTGTATCGTACAAAACAGAAATTGAGAAACATGATTGTGATTCAGAATGGAGGGTTTGACCTATGAAGCACACAGCCTTATCATTCAGCAAAACGAACCTTCAAAATATCAAGGGCATTTTTGAAGAAAAAACCGGCGTGGAGCTTCCCTCCCGCCGCACGCTGCGCCGCCCCGTCAGAGCTGCGGTAATTCTGGCCGCGGCTCTTGTGTGCTGCTTTTTGCTGGCGGCTTTTGCAGTCAATCTGTTTTCCTCCCTGTCCGGCGACGATGTGGGCTTTTCCGCGGCCTATGAGGGAAACGGCATTGTTTCCATCGTGGTGGAGAACCGGTCGGATAAAGCCCTTGCCTTCCAGCCCAAGCTCAAGCTGATGCGATGGAGCACCGGGGAGGAAATCGCCCAGATTTCTGACGACGTTGTTTTTACGGGAACAAAAATTACGGCAAATTCCAGCGGAACAATGACAATTGATCTCTCAAACGCCTATGACACCAACGCATTGGAAGAACCGCTGACCAACGACAATTACTATTTTGTTCTTACAAACAACAATTTCCTGTTTGGTCAGGACTGGATGTGTACCATATGGTTTTCAGAGCCCGTTGTCACACCCGACGCTCCCATTCCGCCTGTTCAGGCGGATGAAACAATTCTCCGTGCCATTCCTGAAGATTTGCGGGATTACTTTGAGAATATCACCTTTGACATTGACGAGCGGCGCGCGCTGAATGCGCGGTATGTGCAGAGCTATACCAACCTTTTCGCGCAGTTCGACGGAACCATCGTTCCTTCCGTTTCGCCCCTGCCCCTCTTAGTAGACGTACCTTCCGAAGTGATCTTTGACAGTTCTGTTTCTGAGGAAGGCCAGCGCCTGCTGGTCGGTCAACACTATTCAGGAAGCCACGCCAATTTTAAGCTGCTGGCAACAAAGCAGGAAACCGCGCTTACCGTTTCGGCATCACTTCCGCTCACAAACTATACGGATGCCGATACGGGAAATTATCTCCCGCTGTTTTATATCTTTATGTACGCTAAGGAGGAGATCAATGCGGAACATGATTACGCCTTTATCCACGGGCAGATAATTCGTTTTTCAGACCTTGCGCAATTTAAAGTTTACGAGGACGGTCAGTATATTTGTTACGAAGTAAGCCCATTGATTTACTCCGACTTGACCGAATATGTGCAGAACTTTGTCAGTCAAAACCCGGATATCCGGTATGACAGGCAGGCGCAAGCCCGTGTTGAGAACATTTATCACTACTACAAAGAACATCTCGAAAGCCTGCTTTTCATAAAACAAACCAAACAATTCTCTTTTCCCTCAGCAAATTAAAAGCGCCGCTGCAAAGGCTAAAGCGGCGTACGCAAAATAACGGAACAAAAGACGAACGGCTGGTCTGATTATAAGAATCAAACCCGCCGTTTTCTTTATGTTGGAGCGCTTAGTTGTCACGCCCCCCTTTTTAACATCCATATTTAATCAGTTGTTTTGGATTTTAAGGGAATCCCGCGTAATCAAATCACGCAGGTACGTCAGTAAATTTCGTAAGCAATTACGAAAAAGTTGCAGACTGATGCGTATTTAAGGCGCTGTCTTCATAATCAGCTTCCGTCATAGGATACTGCGCCTGAAACGACGCTTGTTTAAACTCGCTGTCCCGGACATGATCCGGGATCGCGTTATCGCTTTTCAGGAAATAATCCTCCGTCTCTAAAAGAGCATCCCACGTAGCATCCAAATTGTAATATACTCCGCCCAGCTCCACCAGATTCCATGCGTGCCGCTCGGCGGTTTCGCCGTCGGCCACGGTCCCCGTGACGATGCGGCAATGAACGCCTGCCTCCCGCAGCAGCCGATAGGCCGCCACGCTGTATCCCTGACAGGTTGCGGTGCCATTCAGAAAGGCCGCATAGGCCGTTGTATCGAGATGATAGCTTTCATTTTTCTTGTGGATGATATCGTAGGTGACGGTCCGAACCAGATAGTTGTGAACCGCACGAATTTTTTCATAATCCGAGGTACTGCGTTTGAAATCCAGCTCTGCAAGAATGCTTTTTACGGCCTCATCCACCTGCTGTTCCTGCTCCAAGGTTGTGTAATAGATCGGCTCAATCTGAATGGTATACCGGTATTGTGCGCCAACCTGCTCGTGACTGTAAAAGAGCGTATAGCCCCCATATTGATATCGAATATAATCCCCATCCGTGGGACCGTCGCCCATAGCCAGCGCATTTTTCATCAGGTCGCTCACCAGCACGCTGATATCCTCCATGTATTCCCCCTTGCCGGAAAAGGTCAGCGTGATACGGCGGTCATGCTTTTTCAGGGAAGCCTGAACCCTGCGAAGCACCTTCTCTTCGTTTTCAAATACGACGGAAAGGTTTTCGCTGTGAACATACGAAGGGGGCGAAGCATGCCGGGTAAACACTGCCATTGCCGCGCCCACCGCCAGAAAAAACAATACGCCCGCAATGGCAATTCGTCTACATTTTGTCATGCTTCCTCCGGAACATCTGCGCGTTGGTGCGCAGGAGCAGATGCTCTATGTCAATGCCCGCAGGGCAGATTTTGGCGCAGGAAAGAGACTTCCCGCAGCCTTTATAGGCATGGGAAGCATATGCCGCACAAACTCTTTTCTGTTCTTCCCCCGTCATGGAAGCCAATAAACGGGAGGTGGGTACAAACCCCGCCGCGCCAAAAAAGTCGTCCCCCGGACAAAAATTTGGGCACACCTCCAAACAACAGCCGCATTGCAGACAGCGGGACGCGTCATAGGCTTCAGCCGATGCCCGGTCCGTCATAATAATCTCTTTTTCGGTCCAGATTTTCATGAGGGCGAGATTTTCAAACAGGATGCTCCGATCAACCATCAAATCGGCAACCACGGGAAACTTCCGCAGAGGTTCCAGCGTGACAATTCCCTTCTTCGCCGCAGTCTTAAGTACGGTGTCGCAGGCAAGGCACGGCTTCCCGTTGATAACCATGGCGCAGGCCCCGCACTTTTTCTGAAGGCAGGCGCAGTCCCAGCGAATCGGCTCTACCGGTTCGCCATGGATATCCCGAAAGCCGCCGCTGTTGAGTTCGTTCAGCGCGGCGGCAACGGTTGTGTTCTCCCGCTCCGTTTCAAACGGAATGCTCTGCCGCCAAGGCGGCGTCTCCGCTGTGGCCCTGCGGATGATGTCAATTCTTATGTTCATAGCGCTGTCTCCAATGACGTTCGGTAGGCGATTTTTACCAACCCATCAAAATGCGCCACGGTTTGCCGCCGGTATTCTTCATTTGTCTCAGGGAAGTCCACCCGGTAATGCGCGCCGCGGCTCTCCTCCCGAAACGTCGCCGACCGGAGCATCGCCAGCGCCAGATATATTCGTCTGCGTTCCCGCTTATTGCGGGTGCGCTCCAGCAAATCTTCAAGGCTTTTTTGCGCTGATTGCAGGGTGTTTCCGTCCCGGGCAATGCCCAACGCGCTTAGCAGAAGTTCGCTGATCTGCAAGATTGTCTTGGGGTGCGCACAGTCATGGTCGGTCTGCGGTCCGGGAAGCGGTTCTAGCATTTCGGGCAGATGTCCCGCCAGATGCTCCGCCGCCGCCTGTCCGCCATACAGTGCGCCCAGCATGGAGTTTCCGCCTAACCGGTTTGCCCCGTGATATTGGCAGCAGCACTCCCCCGCCGCATAGAGATTGCCCACATTGGTCCGGTGGAAAACATCCACGTCAATGCCGCCCATGAAATAGTGGATTCCCGGCTCGACGGGAATCGGCGCTTTGGCCGGGTCAAGACCCAGATAGTGCTTTACCTCCCCACGCAAATCAGGCAAACGCTTTTTCCATGTCTCGCCGGACAGCTCCCGCAAATCAAGAAACACCTGCCCGCCGCAGTTGGTGTCCCGCAAAACGAAATACATTTCCCGGGAAATCACATCCCGGGGCATCAGATTCCCAAGCTCGGGATATTTTTTCTCCATGAAGTACCATGGCTCTCCGTTTCTCAGGGTGTATAGTCTTCCTCCTTCCCCCCTCGCAGCTTCACTGATTAAGCACCGCTTGCCGGGAATGCCGATAGTGGTGGGATGATACTGAATCATCTCCAGATTTCCAAACCGGACGCCCTGTGCAAAAACCTGCGCCGCCGCATCTCCAGTGTTTGCCGTGGTGCCGGTGGTCATTCCCGGAAAAAAGCCGTTCAATCCGCCAAAGCACAAAATCACAGCTCCCGTAAAGTTAGTTTCCTTGCCAGTATACAAATCCTCCACCTGCACACCGGCACATTCGGGTTTCTCCGCCCCGGAAAAAAGCAGCGTGGAAAGAGCATGATGAGAAAGCCGGACCACAAGGCCCCGGCTTTCATATTTTCTGCACTCGTCAATCAGGGCGGACATCAGCACCTTTCCGGTGCTGGACTTTGCATACGCCGTCCGCTTTTTCTTCTGCCCGCCAAAATTTCGAAGCTGAATTGCCCCTTCCTTTCGGTTAAAGGGAACGCCGATGCCGTCGAGAAAGCGAATAATTTCCGGCGCATGCTCCGCAAGGCTCCTCACCGCCGCCGGGTCGGCCAGATAGCACCCGGCCCGCAGGGTATCCGCGCAGTGCGCTTCGGCAGAATCCTGCTCCCCCATGGTATCCAGCGCACCGTTGATGCCGCCCTCGGCCAGCACGGACTGCGCCCGCTCCGAGGGCTGCACGGAAATGAGCCGACAGGGAATTTCAAGCCGCGCCAGATGGATGGCGGCGGAAAGCCCCGCCAGTCCCGCCCCGATAATATTTACAACGCCCGCTTGCGTAGCGTTCACCTCCAAAGCACATTCCATCTGAGAAAGTAAATGACAAACGCCGCCCCGCAAAACAGCAGCACCACGGACAGCACAAGGAGCATGTCCTTTATAAAGGCGCCCACGCCTTTCGCCCCGAAGGCGATCAGCAAGGGCTTTAGGTTGCTTAGGATATGCACCGCAACCGATATGACCAACAGCAAGCTGCCCGCAAGCTGAAGCACTCCAAAGGGCCGGAGGCGATAGGCTTCCCCTGTGATGCCGGTCAGAATCGCAATATGAAAGGCAATGAAAAGCAGCATGGCAAAGCCGCTGATTCTTCTGGTCCAAAACAGCTTGTTTTCCCGAAAGTAGGACACACCGGACTTTTTGCAGGCCCTCAGTGTTTTCACTGTCAGGCACACGCACAGAACCACATGGGCCGCAAGCAGCGCCATCATGCTCCACGACAGGACCTTCAGCCAGGCCCTGCCGCCCGGCAGCACGCCCAGCAGTTGATATCCCCCCGCAATGGCATGAATGAGAAGAAGCACTATCACAAGCACGCTGATGATTGCATTCCATTTTCTCATGGATCGTCCAATCCCTCCGTCCCAGTCAATGCCAGCACCTGCACCTCATCGGAGCGGGCGCTCTCCGCACGGTAAGCATCCGCATACTCTCTGGACAGAATGATAATGTCAAACAGTCCGCTATCTGCCTTGGAACACAGCAAAGACGCGTCCTCCGCATGTATCTTCATCTGATTTTCCGGCAGGCGGGACTGAAAGCTTCTTGCCATACTTACTGCGCCCTGATCTCCCTTTGGCACGGAGCAGGAGATATCCTCAAAGATATAGGCAATTTCGCCGCCGGAAAAAAAGGTGATCCAGTCCGCAAGCTTTTCCGCATCCGGGTGCATGGCGGTATTTAACAAAACCACGTACTCGCCGGACGGCTGCTCCAGCACCACTGTGGCGCTGGTAAGCGCATCGGTGCCTTCCCCGCTCAGCAGCTCTGAAAAAGTCCCGGAGCGAAGAAACGGAAGCCCCAGCAGCAGAAAAATCGACGAAAGACAAACCGCCCCGTGCCTCAGCGCGTCGCCCGCTTTCATCCCGCCGCTTTTGCCCCGCTCAGCGCGTCGTCAACCGCCTCAAGAAACAAATCGTGGTTGATGGTTGCGCCGGTAATTGCGTCAACATCCTTGGCGCTGCCGCTTTGAATGAGCTGGCTTGCATATTCCTCACAGGCGGCCACCGCCTTTTGGGCTTTATTATAGTAATCCCGGTTGGCGATTTTTCCGCCTTCCATACCGTAGCTCTCGTCTTTCAAAGTCCCGTCTGGCTCGTAGGTCTGATAGGTACACGCGGTAATTGCGCCGTCTTTGATGGTGATACTCACCTCTCCGTAGCCATTGCCGTCGTCAGAGCCGTCCTCGCTGGTATATACGGAGCTTTTTCCCTCATAAGTGCCGTCCTGATAGCTAACATTGCCGTCACCGCAGGCGGTTAACCCGCCAAGGCTGGCAATCATCATCGCTGCAATCCACCGTTTTAACTTCATCACACTTCCACCTCACTCTGCGAATCGAATATGTCCGGTGAAATTTTGATTCACCGTCTGCCGCGCAATCCTGCCGTTGCGCAGAACAATCTGCCGCTGCGCCACATCGCCCACCTCGGGATCGTGGGTGACCACAATCAGGGTCGTCCCTTCTTCGTGCAGCTTGCGGAACAGGTCCACCACAATTTCCTCGTTTGCGTCGTCCAGATTGCCCGTGGGCTCATCCGCCAGAATGATTTCGGGGTGATTGATCAGCGCTCTTGCCACGCAGACCCGCTGCTGCTCACCGCCGGAAAGCTGGCTGGGCAGGTGCTTGGCGCGCTCCGCAAGACCCACCCGCTCCAGCGCCTCCATGGCCTCCTGCTCATCGGGGATACTGTGGTAATACTGGGCCAGCATCACATTTTCCAGCGCGGTGAGATAATTGACCAGATGGAACTGCTGAAAGATCAGGCCAATTTTGTCCCGGCGGATATCCGTCAGTTTTTTAGCGGGCTCCTTGGCAACGTCCATGCCGTCCAGCAGGATATGCCCCTTGGTGGGCTTGTCCATGCAGCCGATCATATTCATCATGGTGCTCTTGCCGGAACCGGAGGGACCCATAATGGAAATCCACTCCCCCCGATCCACCGTAAAGCTCACATCATCCAAGGCGTGAAGGTCTCCGTAAATCTTAAATACATTTTGAAACTCTAACAGGCTCATGCATCATTCTCCTTTTAGTACCAACGCCGGGTCCACAGAGGTTGCGCTGCGGATGGGAAGCAGGCAGGCAACGCTGGTTACGGCAATGGAAACGATGATTGTAATTGGTAAAAGAAGCCAGCGGAAGGAAATGTAGCTGCTAAACACATTGATACTGACAAACTGCGCAAACGCAAAGCCCACAAAGGACCCAAGAATGCCGCCAAGGCCGCCCAGCAAAATTCCTTCGCCCATAAATTCGGCAATAATGCCGGAGTCCGAGGCCCCAATTGCTTTTTTCAGGCCAATCTCACTGCGACGCTCGGAAACCACCGCGGTCATAGTTGTGGCCACACAAATCATAGTCAGCGCCAATACGATGACAGTCACCAGCAGCACCAGTGCCTGCAACTTGGACAGAACCGTAGTTTCAGAGGCTGTGACCCGTTTCACCAGATTCGCGCTGATGTCCGTGCTTCCTGCGTTGATTTCATCCACATAGGTTTGAAGCTGCGCCGACCCGGCAGAGACGCTGATTTCTGCGATATCCACATGGGCCGGAAGCGCGGTCAGCTCCTCCATATCCTCCATGGAGACGTAGACATATTCTTCTTCGGAGCCACCGGTATTCAGAATGCCGGTGATTTCAAAATCAATGGTAGTGTCCAGCTTGCTTTTATCCTCCGGCGTAAAGCTGACGGTGACGCTTTCTCCAGCACTGAGAACCAGACTTTCCGCCACGTTTTTTCCCACCAGAATCTCATGCGCCTTGGCAGGATATTGGCCCTCCACCAGCCAGTAGGGGCTGGTCTTCTGGACGGCCGCCATATCCGTTCCCGCGGCAATGATGGGCTGCTCGTGGATGCGCACCGTATTGTATTGATAAGGGGTGGCCCCCACCAGCTCTTTGGACGAGATGACTGAAAGGCTCTCCTGCATATCCGCGTCTGTAAAGCTCTCCTCCGCGGGCATAAAAATCATATTCGCCCCGTAATTTCGGAACTGGGCGCCCATCTGCTGCGGCACATCCACATAGATTGTCACAAGTCCTGACAGAATCGTAGCCCCGATGGCGATGGCCAGCAGCGCCACCAGCATCCGCGACCTGCGCCGCAGCAGGGAGGCGGTGATCATGCGAATAAGCATTTTTCTTTTTTTCATACCATGGACCCTCCACGCCAAAATGATTTATCTGCCATGCAGCACTTCCGCAGGCTGCAAGCCCAGCAGCATCCGAATGGCCGGAATGCTGCCCGCCAGCGTCACAAAGGTCACCAACACGCCCACAATGGGAATCACAACGGTACGAATGGAGATGGCCGAGCCGAAAACGCTCTGCCCGATGATCTGGGCGAATCCGATTCCGGCGAAAAAGCCCACAACGCCGCCGATAATGGACGCAATCAAAATTTCCGTCAGCACGAGGGCAGTGACAGCGCGGTTATAGGCGCCAATCGCTTTCATCAGCCCAATCTCTCCCGACCGCTCCATGACGCTGGCGGTGACAAGATTGCTGATGCCCAGCGCCGATCCAACCAAACTCAGGAACATAATCAGCAGCATCAAAAGCTCCGTCTTGTCCAGAATGGCTCCTTCGGAATCTGCCACCTGCCGGACGGGAGATGCAACCGAATCCGTGATGACCTCCTGAATCTGATAGCAAATGGAGCTTGCATAGGCGGTGCAGTACCAAACCTCATACTGGGCAACCGTCAAAGAGGAGGGGTCCTTGGCGGCCCTTTTTGCCAGCTCGTTGTCCGGCGTGGTCAGGGCGCTGACCTCTATGCTGCCGATGGAGCCGGACAGGTCCGCCAAGCTCTGGGCCACATGCAGGGGAACATAGACCTGATTGTCTTCCTCCCCGCCTGATTCATAAATGCCCACCACGGTAAGCTTCGCGTCACCGGCGGAGCCGCTGAAGCGAAGCTGATCGCCCACGCCGATCTGCTCCTGATCGGCCAGCGCCGCGCCCACCATGACCACGTTCGTTCCGGCGTCGGACTGTTCGTCAATCCACTGCCCCTCGCGAATATCCCACCAGGAGCGCAGACTGCTCATGCCTGCGTCCAACTGCTCCCCTGTCGGTAAATCCAAGTGGTGATTAAACCAGCTTCCCACCACATGTATCTCCGTACCGTCCGGCAGGGC
>NZ_DALZCH010000004.1:0-63089 GCF_031978065.1 Oscillibacter sp. | reverse complement strand
TCTGGAGCAGAGAGCCGCTGTGCTGCGGGAGGACTTTGAAAA
Source organism: Oscillibacter sp. (assembly GCF_031978065.1). GTDB lineage: Bacteria > Bacillota > Clostridia > Oscillospirales > Oscillospiraceae > Oscillibacter. The sequence continues at coordinate 63,047 of NZ_DALZCH010000004.1, read as the reverse complement.
GGCCGCCCAGCTTCGGGACCAGATTCGGGAGTTGGAGCAGGAAAAACCGCAGAACCATGCGCCTGCCAAGGATCAGGCGCCGCCCAAGGCGGAATAACAAGGACTTTCCTTTGAAAGGGGAGAAAAACAATGAATGAGACAAGATTCAGCCCCAAAGCCGAAGAGGCCCTGCGGCTGGGACAGGAGGCGGCGGGAGAGCTGGGCCACGGCTACGTGGGGACCGAGCATCTTCTGTTGGGCCTTTTAAGAGAACCCAACGGCACGGCTCACGGCGTGCTGGAAACCGCCGGACTGACCGACGGCATGATTGTGGAAATTATTAAAAAGAGCGTGGGGGCGGGCCTGCCCGGCGGCAACCCCGCGCAGGGATTGACTCCCCGCGCCAAGCGGGTGGTGGAGCTGGCCGCGGAGGACGCGGCCCGAGGCGGCTATAACTTTGTGGGCACCGCCCATTTGCTGGCGGGCCTTCTGCGGGAAGGGAACAACATGGCGGTGCGCATCCTGCGGACCGCCGGGATGGATGCCAAGCAGCTTTATACCGCCCTGATGCAGAAAATGAACGAGGCTCCCCGGGCGCAAGGCCGGGAGGGAACCCGGCCCTCCGGGGGCGTTCGGGATGACAGTCAGGACAAAACCCTGCGGGAGTTTACCCGGGACCTGACCGCAAGTGCCCGGGCCGGTAAGCTAGACCCGGTAATCGGCCGGGACGCGGAGATTCAAAGAGTGATCCAAATTCTATCCCGCCGCACGAAGAACAACCCCGTTCTGATTGGAGAGCCGGGGGTTGGCAAAACCGCCATCGCCGAAGGGCTGGCCCGGAAAATTGCGATGGGTGATGTGCCTGACGAGCTGTTGGATAAGCGGGTCCTTTCACTGGACCTTTCGGGCATGGTGGCCGGGACGAAGTACCGGGGTGAGTTTGAAGAGCGCATCAAAAAGGCGCTGGACGAGGTGAAGCGGGACGGCGACGTAATTCTCTTCATCGACGAGCTACACACCATTGTGGGCGCGGGCAGCGCCGAGGGCGCGGTGGACGCGGCCAACATCATTAAGCCCGCACTGGGCCGGGGCGAAATCCGCTGCCTTGGTGCGACCACGCTGAATGAGTACCGCCAGTATATCGAGAAGGACGCGGCTTTGGAGCGGCGGTTCCAGCCTGTTCAGGTGGGCGAGCCGACGCAGGAGGCAAGTCTTGAAATTCTCAAGGGGCTGCGCAAGCGGTATGAGCAGCATCACAAGCTGAAAATTACCGACGAGGCCCTCTCCGCCGCCGTAGAGCTTTCTTCCCGGTATATCAACGACCGGTTTTTGCCCGACAAGGCCATTGACCTGATGGACGAGGCCTCCTCCAGAGTACGGATGGAAGAGGAAGAGCCCTCTGAAGAGCTGAAGAGTCTGGAGGAGAAAGTCGCGGCCTTGCAAAAGGACAAAACCGCCGCCGTTGCGGCGCAGGACTATGAAAAGGCCGCCCAGCTCCGGGATATCGAAAAAGATTATCAGGAGCAGGCAGAGCTGGAGCGGGACAAACGCCGCAAAAACAACTCTTCTCACCGCCCGGTGCGGGCGGAGGACGTGGCTGCCGTAGTGGCGGAGTGGACGGGAATCCCTGTCACCCGCCTGACAGAAGACGAGGGCGTCCGACTGTTGCAGATGGAGGACGAACTTCACCAGCGCGTGGTGGGCCAAAGCGAGGCCGTGGCGGCTGTGGCAAGAGCCATTCGCCGGAGTCGGGTGGGGTTAAAGGACCCCAAGCGGCCCATCGGCTCCTTCCTGTTCCTCGGCCCCACGGGCGTTGGAAAAACCGAGTTGAGCAAGGCTTTGGCAGAGTCCATGTTCGGCGACGAGAAGGCCATGATCCGCATTGATATGTCCGAGTATATGGAGCGGCACACCGTCTCTCGCCTGATTGGCTCGCCCCCCGGCTACGTGGGCCACGAGGAGGGCGGACAACTGACGGAAAAGGTCCGCAGAAAGCCCTATTCCGTGGTGCTGTTCGACGAGATTGAAAAGGCCCACGAGGATGTGTGGAACATCTTGCTGCAAATTCTAGAAGATGGACGCATCACCGATTCTCAGGGCCGCACCGTGGACTTTAAAAACACCGTCATCGTCATGACCAGCAACGTGGGCGCGTCCAGCATTACCTCCGCCGGAAACCGGCTGGGCTTTGACAGCGGCGCGGCTGTAAACGATGAAGCGGGAGCCTATGAAAAGGCCCGCGAGCTGGTGCTGGATGAGCTGCGACGCACCTTCCGTCCCGAGTTTTTGAACCGGATTGACGACATCATTGTCTTCCACCGCCTGACGCAGGGGGACATCACCGAAATTGCCCGCCGGATGCTGAAGGCCACCGAAAAGCGCATGTCCGCCATGGGCGTGAAGCTGGAGGCGGACGACGCGGCGGTGGAGGCCCTTGCCAAGGAGGGATTCGACCCCAAATATGGCGCGCGGCCTCTGCGCCGGGCCATTCAGAGCAAGGTGGAGGACGCCGTGGCCGAGCAATTGCTCAGCGGGGGCCTAAAATCCGGCGACACGGCCCACCTCAGCTATACGGATGAAAAGCTCTGCGTGCACAAGTAATATCAGCACCTGCGAAAAATGGCGGTGGACGGTCATATGACCGTCCACCGCTTTTTTGCGCACAGCACAATTACGATTGATGCGCTTGATTATGCGAAAGTTCAGATAGAAACCTTTGCGACCACGTTTGATCGTCCCGCAGAGGGTTAAAGAACTCAAGCAACCTCAGCGGGAGCCTGCACGTCAGCGGGCATCTGCTCCGTCTGCGCTCCTTCGGGCTCCGAAACGTCCGTCTGGGCGGGCGGCAAAACCGACTCCGCCGTTTTGCCCTCTGCCGTCACGCTGCCCGCCGTGAGGATGCTGCCCTCGCTGCCTGCGGTATAGGTGACACGCACCCGGTCGCCCACGTTGAGAATCACCGCCAGAGGATTTTTTGCTGCGCTGACGGCGTAGAACGTGTCCGCTCCCTCCAAGCGCAGAAAGTAGTAGCTGTTTCCGTCCATCACTGCTGAGCGGGTTTCCGCCAGAATGCCCGAAATTTCCTGCTGATCGGAGGGGACCACCTCCGCCTGATCGTTGTCAATCAGTTTATTGTCGGCCAGAGCCGTGCGGTAGTTGATTTCGCACTCCGCAAGGGTGGATCCGGTGGCCACAATCTGATACTGCTGGACGTTGACCATGGCATACATCTTCACCAGACCGTCCGCGCCCTTCAGCGCCATGAAATAGGTGGGCTGCTCGGCGATGTTCAACAGCAGGGGGAAGGTGGCCTGATAGTTCATCTGCTGAACCTTGCTCTGGGCGGAGCCTTGGGCGGAATACTCCGTGGCCCCCGCGATGGAGTAGAAATGCGTCTCCTTGGTCCGCTGATTGCACAGCAAAAAGCCAATAATAGACTCGTCGGAGGTAACGGAGGTGACACCGGTGTACATATACACGTCGTCTCCGATGGCAATATAGTTATAGCCGTCGGTGGTCTGGGTCACGTTGCGCTGGCCGAAAATGGAGTTGAAAAAGCCGTTGTGATAGCTGCCGTAATAGTCATACTGCTGCATCACCAGATCGCTGTTGTATACCCGGTCCACCCAAGTGGGGACATCCTCGTAATACGTGCTTTCGCCGGTGATGGCGTTGGTGAGCACCGCGCCATGGATATCCACGCCGCCAAACAAACCGATGGTCTTCACGATGTGGGCGCTGACCCAATAGGGAACGCCCTCCTCGTCAATCTCAAACACCGGCGTGTCAAACATCATGGTGGGGAACTGAAACCGCAGATGCCGGTTAAGATTGCGGCCAAAGTGCTCTGCCACGGTGTATTTCATGCCCTCGGGAAGGCGAATTACATCCGCGTCCTGCGTCACCATGTCGATGATCAGATAGGCAGGCAGGCCCTGCGCCCGGTTGGTAAACCACTTGATGGCGTCACCATAGGCCAAAGAGGTGACCCGGACGGGGCGGCCCCGGTAGTTAATTTGGGTGTAGGTGCTGAGAATTTCGAACTGGGAAACCATGTCCGCCAGCTCGCCCAGCTTCCGGTTGCCCAGCAGCACGGCGGAGTTTGCGTCCAGCATGGGAATCTGGTCATAGGAAATCTCGTCCACATCCTGCGCAAAGTCCCCCGTCTCAATCGGGAGTAGCTCGCTGTAACTCTTGGCGCGAATGACCACCCAGCCCGCAAGCGAGCCCACCGCCGTCACAATAATCATTGCCAGCGCCAGAGAAAAGGGGATGGTGCATTGTTTTTTTACAAAATGGAAGTACCCCTTCGCCCCGTCGCCCTGAAAGCCGGAGGTGAGCACCGCGCAGCCGCAGTATACCGCGCACAGCAGGAATAGAAACACATAAAACTCTTGACTTTGGAAATTCAGCGCGGGCAGATTTACATAAAAGTAAACCAGCCCAACCGCCAGCGTCACTAGCAGATTGAGCAGCACACGGGTAAATCGATTGCCCACAGACTTGCGGGGCTTGCGCTCCTTTTTGGGACGCGCGGACGGTGGGGGAGGGGCATTGTTTGCGCTGCCTTGAGGGCCGCCAAAGCCCCCGAAGCCGCTGGGATCAAAGCCGTTTCCCGGTGTAAAATTGAAGTGAAAAGGCATATTTGGTTGGCCCTCCTCATAGTTTTTACCTATTTTACAGTTGCTTGTATTATATGTCAAATATGTGAATAAATCAACTCGCTCCGTTTTTAGGCCTAAATTTTACACGCGTTGTAGAAATTGCACAAAATTTCCCTTGCAATTTTTGCTCTCCGTAGTTCGTCTGATTGAATTGTGACTTGTCTTTTCCTTCATATCCCTATATAATGATTCTATTCAATTCTTGAGGCAATCGTTTACTGGCTTTCCCTGCCGCAGGGCAATTCTAAGACGGAGGAAAAACACATGGCAAAAAAATATGTCTACAAATTTTCCGAGGGAAATAAGGAAATGCGCGAGCTGCTGGGCGGCAAGGGCGCGAACCTGGCCGAGATGACTCTGGCCGGGATGCCCGTCCCTCAGGGCTTCACCATCACAACCGAGGCCTGCACCCAGTATTATACCGACGGTCGCCAGATTAGCGCCGGCATTCAGGCGGAGATTGAGGAGAATATGACCTGGCTGGAGGGGGAAAACGGCAAGAAGTTCGGGGACCCCAGCGACCCGCTGCTGGTTTCCGTCCGCTCCGGCGCACGGGCCTCCATGCCCGGCATGATGGACACCATCCTGAATCTGGGCCTGAACGACGTGGCCGTGGAGGGCTTTGCCAAGAAGACCGGCAATCCCCGCTTTGCCTATGACTCCTATCGCCGGTTCATTCAGATGTTCTCTGACGTGGTGATGGAGCTGAGCAAGAAGCGCTTCGAGGAAATCATCGACGAGATGAAGGCCAAAAAGGGCGTGGAAAACGATCTCGATCTGGACGCCGAGGATATGAAGGCGCTGACCGTCAAATTCAAGGAGTTTTACAAGAAGGAAAAGGGCGAGGACTTCCCGCAGGACCCCAAGGTCCAGTTGATGGAGTCTGTGAAGGCCGTGTTCCGGTCCTGGGATAATCCCCGGGCCAACTTCTATCGCCGGATGAACGAGATTCCCTACGACTGGGGCACCGCTGTCAACGTCCAGTCCATGGTCTTCGGCAACACCGGCAATAACTCCGGCACCGGCGTGGCCTTCACCCGTAACCCCGCCACCGGCGAAAAGGCCCTGTTTGGCGAGTACCTCATCAACGCGCAGGGCGAGGATGTGGTGGCTGGCGTGCGTACCCCCTCTCCCATCAGCAAGCTGAAGGACGAGATGCCCGAGGTGTACGAGGAGTTTGCCCAGATTGCCAACAAGCTGGAGGCTCATTACCGCGATATGCAGGATATGGAGTTTACCATTCAGGACCGCAAGCTCTATATGCTTCAGACCCGCAACGGCAAGCGCACCGCCGCCGCCGCTCTGAAGGTGGCTGTGGATTTGGTGGACGAGGGCATGATTACCGAGAAGGAAGCCGTCCTGCGCGTGGACCCCAAGCAGTTGGACGCACTGCTGCACCCCCAGTTTGACCCTGAGGCCCTGAAAAAGGCCGCCGTCATCGGCAAGGGTTTGGCCGCGTCTCCGGGCGCTGCTTGCGGCCGCGTGGTCTTCACCGCCGAGGACGCCAAGGAGTGGTCCGACCGGGGCGAAAAGGTGATTCTGGTCCGGCTGGAGACTTCTCCGGAGGATATCGAGGGAATGCAGGTTGCGCAGGGCATTCTCACCGTCCGGGGCGGCATGACCTCTCACGCCGCCGTGGTGGCCCGTGGTATGGGCACCTGCTGCGTGTCCGGCTGCGGCGAAATCGTGGTGAGCTATGAGAAGAAGCAGTTTGAGCTGGGCGGAAAAACCTATTCCGAGGGGACTTGGATTTCTTTGGACGGCTCCACCGGCAATATCTACGGCGAAGCCGTGGGTACCAGTCCCGCCGACCCCAACACCGGCTATTTCGGACGTATGATGGGCTGGGCCGACGAGTATCGTCAGATGGGCGTTTATACCAACGCCGACACGCCCAGAGACGCTGCCCAGGGCCGCGGCTTTGGCGCGGAGGGCATTGGCCTTTGCCGCACGGAGCATATGTTCTTTGAGGGTTCGCGGATCAAGGCTATGCGGGAGATGATCGTGGCTGATACGTAGGAGGAGCGCCGCAAGGCTCTCGAAAAGCTTCTGCCCTATCAGCAGAGCGACTTTGAGGGCATTTACGAAGCCATGGAGGGTTGCCCCGTTATCATCCGCTTCCTGGACCCCCCTCTGCACGAGTTCCTGCCCACCAAGGAGTCCGACATTCAGGAGATTGCCGGGGAGTTGGGCATCACCGTGGAGAAGCTGAAAAACGTCATCGAGGGCCTTCACGAGTTTAACCCCATGATGGGCCATCGCGGCTGCCGTCTGGCCGTTTCCTATCCGGAAATTGCCGAGATGCAGACCACTGCGGTTATCAATGCCGCCATCGCCGTCACCAAGAAGGGCGTTTACAGCATCACCCCCAACATCATGATTCCCCTGATTGGCGAGGTGAAGGAGCTGAAGTACGTTCGCGAAATCGTGGTGGCCGTGGCCGACAGGCTTATCAAGGAGTCCGGTGTCGACATGAAGTATGAGGTCGGCACCATGATTGAGATTCCCCGTGCTGCTCTCACCGCCGACGAGGTTGCCAAGGAGGCCGACTTCTTCTCCTTCGGCACCAACGACCTGACCCAGATGACCTTTGGCTTCAGCCGTGACGACGCAGGCAAGTTCCTGAACGCCTATTACGAGAAGAAGATTTACGAGTCCGACCCCTTTGCCCATCTGGATCAGACCGGCGTGGGCAAGCTGGTGGAAATGGCTGTGAAGCTGGGCCGCCAGACCCGCTCCGATCTGCACCTTGGCATCTGCGGCGAGCACGGCGGCGACCCCACCTCCGTGGAGTTCTGCCACAAGGTGGGTCTGGACTATGTGTCCTGCTCTCCCTTCCGCGTGCCCATCGCCCGCCTTGCAGCAGCGCAGGCTGCCATTAAGAATCCGCGGAAATAAGGATTTCCCTGATTTGAAGGCGTTATAAGAAGACAAAAGCGCCCCTTGATTTCAACAGAAATCAAGGGGCGCTTTTTATAGCTTCGCAATGCCGGAAAGGGCCGTGCTTGACGGGACGCCGACGCGGCTGCGCGCCGCGATAGACGCGCCCATCCGCTCCGGGCAGTGCTGTGGAAAGCTATGAATATTCATGGGAATGCACCACTACCGGTGGTGCATTCCCATGAACTGTGTTTAATACTTTCCCCGGCCCGCGGTAAGCACCGCCCGGGATTCCGAAACAGCCTCGACCGACTCCGCGCCTGTCTCCGGGTCTTTGAAGGAGGGCTGTACGGCGCTGTCATGATCCTCCAGCTTGAATTTTGCGATTTCATGCTGCAAAGCCTGTGCCTGCGCCGCCAGCTCCTCGCTGGAGGCGGAGCTTTCCTCGGCAGTTGCGGCATTCGTCTGAACGACGGTGGAAACCTGTGTCAGGCCCTCGCTGACCTGCTCTATGGAAGCCGCCTGCTCAGAGGAGGCGGCTTCGATTTCCTGCATTGCCTGCACGACCATACCGGCTTTTCCGGAAACGTCGGCCAGACGCGCAAGAGTATCCGCCGCCAGCTTTTCACCCTCCGCAACTGTGGACACGGACTTTTCAATCAGCTCGGCGGTTTGCTGCGCGGCCTCGGCGGACTTGGCCGCGAGGTTTCTAACCTCGTCGGCGACAACGGCAAAGCCCTTACCGGCGTTTCCGGCACGGGCAGCCTCGACAGCGGCGTTCAGGGAAAGAATATTTGTCTGGAACGCGATGTCTTCCACCAGCTTTGTAATCTTTGATATCTGCTGAGAAGAGTCGCCGATATCTTTCATGACGGTGTTAAGACGCTGCATATACTCGTTGCTGACTGCTGTGCTCTCACCGACCTGATTTACGTACTCAGAGGCCTTTTTTACGCTGAGCGCATTGCTTTCGGCCAACTGAGAGACGCTGGTGATGGAGGAGTTCAGTTCTTCTACGGTCGCAGCCTGCTGGGTTGTTCCCGCTGCCAGAGCCTGCGCCCCGCTGGAAACCTGTCCCGCGCCTGTGTCAACCTGATTTGAAGCCTCGTTAATGGCAGAGAGCACGTTGTTGAGCGATAAAGCGGTTGCTGCAAGGCCATGCTTAATGGGCTTGAAATCACCCTCGTAGTCCAAGTCAACCCGTATTCTCATATCTCCGCCTGCGAGAAGCTCCAGCTTGGCCCCGATGTCCTGTATGTAAGACAGTATCTTTTCATTTGCATTTCGGATGCTGTCAGCCATACGGCCCAGCTCGTCCTTGCTCTTATAAGTAACCTGAGCGCGCATATTGCCTTTTTCGATTTCTTTGTATACGCCTTCAATTTCCCTAATGGGCCTTGCAATCGAGCGGGTAATCATAATGGTGATGATGATACAGAAAAACAATGAAAATAGCGCCGATCCCGCAAGAACAGCCAGCGAGATTGCTCTTGTCCGCGCGGCTTGCGCGTTAAGCTCGCTCATGCGGGTGTTGATGGTTTCCGCAACCTCGTTCACAACATCCCCAACTTGTGAGGCATTGGGAATATACTCGTCGATCAATAGCTGTTTGCCCTGCTCCAGCGAATCGGCAGTGCCGCGCTCTGCATAAGAAAGCAGGACCTGCTGATAGGTCGCATTTTGTTCCATAATTTCATCAAGACTCTTTAGGGTTTCCTCACTTGCACCGGAAGCCGCCCTAAAATCCACCAGCACTTCGTCAAGCCCGGCCTGCTCGGATGTAATTTTATCTATATATTTCTGCTGCTGCGATGCGTCGTCAGTCAGAAACACCAGAGCCATGTACCGTTGCAGGGAGATGTTATACCTGCGCAAAGTCCAGACATTTACGGTGTTTGGAAGAGCGTCGTCCTGATATCGGGTAATCTGCGAATACAGTGTATTCAGACTAAATAAGGAAATAACGGTTGAAATAATCAGCAGAGCAAAAACGGTCCCGAACCCAATGGTTAGCTTTCTGGAAATTTTTAAATTTCTCATAATATATCCTCCCACACCCAATGTTGCTATATATTTTGTGCTTGCAGTGTCAATTTCTCTTTGTGTGTTGCGCCAAAATGGTCTTTTGTCAGCGTGTCTCCGAGAAAGCAAAAGCGCGCATTTCAGCAAACTAAGAACACCAGGAATGTACGTAATTTGTCTTTATTAAAAAAACCAGAGTGTCTGGCAATGCATTTAGAGGCAGAACGGCAGACTATTATATTGCCTAAATTCAAAAAGTTACAAAAATTTATTAATATTCAAAAAGAAGAGCAAAATGTATCATATTCCTTTAAAGACTAATTGTCAATACACTCATATCAGTGGGTTTTACCAAAAGAAGATCATATTCAATGCTAAATATTGCGGTTTTAGCAAATAACGCATTAAACAAATAGCGTAAAAATTTTTTACCTTCATAAATTGCAATTTCAATCCCGGCAGACAGCCTGATTCTGTAAAAAATGAGCAGGGCCTCCGCTTGCGGAGGCCCTGCTAGTAAGTTCAAGAGAGATGGTTGTGGAGCTTAACGCGGTTCTCCGCCCCCATAGGTAATTTCCACGCTGTTCGTGTTGGTCAGATACACCAGAGAGGGGTAGGCCACGTCAAATTCCAGCACGTCGCCTACCTGAATTTGATCCTTTACAGCCTCCACATCCAAAATGGTGTGGTCGGAGGAAGCACCCAGAATCTCCACACCGGGAAGCCGGGGCCTGATGTCGGCAAAATCGCCGTAATCCACTCGGCCAAGAGCCACCAAAGCCCGCCGCCGGATACCCCGGTCTTCGTAGCTTGCAATTTTGCCGAAAGCGTCCACCGTCAGCTCTCCCACAGGGAAGCTGGGCTTGTCCCGGCATTCTACAACCTCCGCTTTGAGGGTAAATACGTCCTTGTGGGTAAAGTCCGGGCTGCATCCGTAAATTTGCCCGGTGAGGACAATTTCGCCCAGACGGAGCAGGTTCATGCGGCAGGGCATGGTCCCGTTCAGAACCATGTACATGGAAGTGGACGCGCCGCCGCTGATATACTCCAGAGGGCGGCCAATGGCTTTTTCCACGTCTGCCGCCAGAGAAACCAGCCCCTGCATGTTCCTTGTGTTGGGCTTCACAGAGCCATAGCAGCTCAGGTTGACGCCCACGCCGATCAGGCGGAGGTTTTTGAGACTGCTTTCGATTTCCAAAGCCGCGTCCACCACTTCCTCCGCGTCCCAAAAGCCCTCCCGCAAATCGCCAAGGTCAATCATCAAAAGAACCTGATGAATTTTACCCTGCCGTTTTGCAGCGGCGTTCATGGCGCGGATGACGGTGAGATCGCTTTGCAGGCTGGCGTCGCTCAATGCCACCGCGTCCTCCGTCTCGGAGAGCATGGGAACGCGAATCAGCATTAGTTGCGCCTCAATCCCGGCGGCGCGCAGGTCGCGGAGCTGATCGATGCGGGAGGTGGCCACGAATCGCACGCCGCTGCGGGCGAACACCCGCGCCACCTCCGGAAGCGCCGTGGCGCCCTTGACAACGCCGGCAACCTCCACACAGGAATCCTGGCAGCGCTCAATGAGCGCTGCCAGATTCTCCTGCAATTTATCCAAATCAATCTCCAATTGGGGATAACGAGTTTGGTTTGCAGACATATGTTTGCTTCCTGTCTTTAAATTATTTGGCTACCGGCGCCGCACCCTTCTTTTTACTTGCCAGGCGCACGCCGTCCGCATCGGCCACGGTCAGGCCCATAAAGGCCATCACAATCACGACGATGGGCATCAGCCAGTTAAATACGGCGTAAGGCGCATACTGGGCGGTGGTAATGCCCAGGGTGCTGAAAATAAACACGCCGCAGGTGTTCCAGGGGATCAGGGCCGAGGTAACGGTGCCTGCTCCTTCCAAGGCGTTGGACAGAGTTTTGGGATGCAGGCCCATCTTGCGGTATTCCTCGGCGTACATCCGGCCGGGAACCACGATGGAGATGTACTGCTCGGGCATGGTGGCGTTGGAAATCACGCAGGTGGCTTCGGTAAGAGTGACCAGCGTGGCGGGGGTCTTGGCAAGCACCTTCAGCTTGTTCACGATGACCTCAAGCTGATGCGTATACTCCATAATGCCGCCGAACATCATGGCGATGATGGTCATGGAGACGGAGAACATCATGTTGATAAGGCCGCCGCTGGAAAGCAGGCTGTCAATAGACTCCACACCGGTGTTGCATTCATAGCCGCCCATGCCGCAGGAGAAAAGGGTGCCCAGCGTGCAGTCCGGCTGGAAGATCAGTCCGCACAGAGCGCCGGAGAGAATGCCAAGAGTGATGCCGGGGATAGCCGGAATCTTGCAGGCCACCGCCACAATCACGATAACGGGAGGCAGCAGCAGAATCGGATTGACGTTAAACAGGCCGCTCAGCGTGTCGGAGAGGACCTGCACCTGGCTCAGATCGGCCTCACCGCCGTGATACTGGGTGAAGCCCAAAACGCCGTATACCACCAGACACACAGCGTAGACCACGGCGGTGGGAAGAATCATAAATCTGACGTGGGTCATCACGTCGGTTCCGGCCATAGCGGGGGCCAGGTTCGTGGTGTCGGACAAGGGGGACATCTTGTCGCCGAAGTATGCGCCGGAGATGACCGCGCCGGCGGTCATGCCGGGGTTCATGCCAAGGCCCATGCCAATGCCCATCAGAGCCACGCCCATGGTGCCCATCGTGCCCCAGGAGGTGCCGGTGGCCAGAGAGGTGACAGAGCAAATCAGCAGCGCTGCGATAAAGAAGATGCTGGGCTTGAGAACCTTCAGGCCGTAGTAGATCATAGAGGGAACGACGCCCGAGTCAATCCACACGCCGATCAGAATGCCGATAATTGTGAGAATAATGATAGACTGCAATGCTTTGTAAATGCCGTCCATCATGGACTTTTCAATGTCCTCCCACTTGTAGCCGAGATACAGTGCCATCAGTGCGGCGCCGATCACGCCGATAAACATGGGAACGTGGGGATCCACTCCGTAGACAACGATGCCAATTGCCAGCATGGCCACGAGGAACAGCATGGTCAGCAGGGCCTCCCACAGTCTCGGCATTCTGGGCTCTTTTACCTTGTTTTCTCCACTCATCGTTTTACCAACCTTTCTTCACTTTTCATTTCGATTTTTGTTGATCGCCAATGTATTCGTTCAGAGGTGTGCTTTTACGGTAATTTGGTGAGTTCTTCTCTTCGATGAAATAACCGACATTTCGCAGTTATGCCGCCCTTTTCTCTCCGAAAACCACTCATGCAGGGGTTCGGGCGCTAACAGACCGGAGCGGTCTGCTTCCCCGCGCCGCAAAAAATCGGCCTGCGGAGAAGAGGGGCTGCCGGGAAGGGCTTTACCAGCCCAGTTTGGTCATGGCGTCGTCCACGGCCTTGATTACAATGTCAATCTCTGCCTCGGTGACAATCAGGGGAGGCACAAAACGAAGCACGTTCCCATTGGTGTTGTTGATCAGAACGTTGCTGTCCTTGAAGCACAGGTCCACCACGGGCTGGCCGGAGGGCTGATTCAGCTCGATGCCGTCGATCAGGCCGAGGCCCCGGATTTCCTTCACGGCGGAGGGATGCTTGGCGGCGATCACGTCCCGCATCTGCTGGCGGAAGTATTCGCCCACCTTGGCGCAATGGTCGATGACGCCCTCGTTGAGCATCACGTCCAGCGTGGTGGCAGCCAGCGCGCAGGCCAAGGGGCCTCCGGCAAAGGTGGAGCCGTGGGTGCCGGGGGTGAGGGTCTGGGTGGCCTCGCCACGGGCGCAGACCGCGCCGATGGGAACGCCGGAGCCCAGCGCCTTTGCCATGGAGCAGGTATCGGGATCCACGCCGTAGTTCTGATGGGCAAACAGCTTGCCGGTGCGGCCGGAGCCGACCTGCACCTCGTCAAACATCAGCAAAATGCCCTTCTCGTCGCACAGGTCCCGCAGGCCCTGCAAAAACTCCTGAGAAGCGGGACGAACGCCGCCCTCGCCCTGCACAGGCTCGGTGAGGATGCCGCAGACATACTCGTCCATCAGATCTTTCACGGAGTTCAGATTGTTAAACTCGGCATAGCGGAAGCCGGTGGGCAGGGGCTCGAAGAAGCGGTGCACGGCATACTGGCCGGTGGCGGTGGCGGTAGCCAGCGTGCGGCCATGGAAGGAGTTCTTCATGGTGATGACCACAAAGCGCTCGGGGTGGTCGTGGTCCTTGGCAAACTTGCGGGCCAGCTTGATCTGGCCCTCGTTGGCCTCCGCGCCGGAGTTGGCGAACAGAACCTTGTCAAAGCAGCTGTTTTCAACAATCAGCTTGGCGGTCTGCACGGCGGGCTCGTTGTAAAAATAGTTGGAGCAGTGCAGAATCGTCTCGGCCCGCTCCCGCAGGCACTTTGCAATGGCGGGATGGCAGTGGCCCAGACCGTTGACGGCAATGCCGCCCACAAAGTCCAGATACTTGTTGCCGTCCTTGTCGAAGACATAGACGCCCTCGCCCCGCTCCATGGAGATGGGCATACGGACATGGTTGCCGTACAGGTACTTGTCACCGGCCTCAATGACCTCCGCGTTAGTCTTGTAGAGCTCAATCATGGTGGTTCCCTCCTTGTAGTTATCTGAAATATTGTTTTGGTTATTTAATGCCCACGCTGGGCCGCTCCGTCCCCACGGTGGTGCCGATGCCCTCGTCGGTAAAAGCTTCGTACAGGATACTGTGGGGTTTGCGCCCGTCGATGATGTGCACGCTGCCAACGCCCTCTTCGATGGCCTGCACACAGCAGTCCACCTTGGGAATCATGCCGCCCGCAATGGTCCCCCGGTCCTTGAGCATCTGAACGTCCCCGGTGTTGAGATAGCTGATGACGTCTCGCAGCTTGATGTCGTTGCAAAGGCCCTCAATGTCCGTCAGCAGCACCAGCTTTTCCGCGCCCAGCGCGCTGGCAAGCTTGCCTGCGGCGGTGTCGCCGTTGATGTTGTAGGTGTGGCCCTGCCCGTCGGTCCCCACGGGGGCGACCACAGGGATAAAGCCCGCGTCCAGCATGGCGAGAATAGAAGTGGGGTCCACGTAATCAATGTCACCCACATAGCCCAGCTTTTCGCTGCGCTTGTGGCAGTGATAAATGTCCCCGCTGACGCCGGACAGGCCCACGGCCTTGCCGCCAAGCTTGTTGATAAAGCCCACCAGCTCGGTGTTTACCTGCCCAACCAGCACCATTTCCACCACCCGCATAATATCCTCGGAGGTGTAGCGCAGGCCGCCGATAAACTCCACGGGAATGTTCAGCGTCTCCAGCATTTTGTTGATGCCGGGACCGCCGCCGTGGCTCAGCACGGGCTTCAGGCCCAAGAGCTTGAGCATCACCACGTCGTGCAGCACGGCGTCCTTGAGCTCTTCGTTGATCATGGCGTTGCCGCCATATTTGATGACGACGATTTTACCGGCATATTTTTGCAGGTAGGGCGTCGTCTCCATCAAGGTTTCCACCTTACTTGCGATGTTGGTCATATGTATCCTCCTTAAGAGCGATAGTCGCCGTTGATCTTCACATAATCATAGGTCAGATCGCAGCCCCAGGCCTTGGCCTGCCCGTCGCCCTGATAGAAACGGACAATGATGGTGATATCATGCTCGGTGAGGATTTCCTTGGCCTTTTCCTCGCTGAAATCGGTGCCAAAGCCGTCTTTCATCACCTGCACCTCGCCAGCGGCGCTCTTAATGATGCAGTCCGCCCGGGTGGGGTCCACGTCCGCGCCGGAATAGCCCGCGGCGGCCATAATGCGGCCCCAGTTGGCGTCCCGTCCGAAAACGGCGGCCTTAAACAGCATGGAACCCGCGATGGACTTGGCCACCAGCCGCGCGTCGTGCTCGGTGGGCAGGCCGTAGGACTCCACCTCGATGAGGTGGGTGGCGCCCTCTCCGTCGGAGGCGATGCGCCGGGCGATGTCGATGCAAATGTACTCAATTAAGCCTGCCAGAGCAGCCTTGTCCTCTTCCGTTTTAATTTCCACACCGGAGGCTCCGTTGGCCAGCAGGAAGATGGAGTCGTTGGTGGAGGTGTCTCCGTCCACCGTGCACATATTGAAGCTCTTGTCCACCGCGGCGGAAAGCATCTTCTGCAAATCCGCGGAGTCGGCCTTGGCGTCGGTGGTGACATAGGCCAGCATGGTGGCCATGTTGGGGTGAATCATGCCGGAGCCCTTTGCCATGGCGCCGATGCGGATGGTCCCGCCGGAAAGGGTCAGCTCATAGGCGGATTCCTTGCGCATGGTGTCGGTTGTCATGATGGCCCAGGCGGCCTCTGTCCCCTTATCGGCAGACATGGTAGGAACCACGCGGCGCACGCCGTCCAGGACCTTATCCTCCGGAAGACGCTGCCCGAGGACGCCGGTGGAGCAGACAAGCACCTCGTCCTCACCAAGGCCCGGAAGTTTTTCCGTCCCCGTCTCCACCAGCTTTGCGTCCCGGATGCCCTGCTCGCCGGTGGCGGCATTGGCGTTGCCGCTGTTGATGACGATGGCGCGGGCCTTGCCCTTTTTAAGAATCTCCCGGCCCAGAATTACCGGAGCGGCGCAGAACTTGTTGGTGGTGAAGCAGGCTGCGCAGGCGCAGGGCTGCTCGGAATACAAAACGGCCACGTCGGGCTTTTCTTTTTTGCGGCTTTTAATCCCCGCGTAAACAGCTCCGGCCGTAAAGTCCTTGGGAGCGGTAACTCCACCCTGAATCACTTGATATGCCATATGCATGACTCCTCTCTGAATATGAATGGGAAGCAGACCCTAAAAATTACGGATACATGGGCGGGACCAGAAGGCCGGTTGTTTCCGGCAGGTCCATAATGAGGTTCATGTTCTGAATGGCCTGACCCGCCGCGCCCTTTCCGATGTTGTCGATTACGGAGCTGACGATCAGACGATGGGTCCGCGCGTCATACACGGGGGTCATAGCGCACAGGTTTGTGCCATAGACCCACTTGGTCTGCACGGGCTGGCTGGCGGGGTAGACCATGACAAAAGGCTCGTCCTTGTAAAACTCGGAATACATCTGATAGAGCTCGTCGTTGGTGTAGTCCCGATCCAGCGTGGCATAAATGGTGACCTCGATGCCGCGGACCTGAGGCAGGAGGTGGGGCTGGAAGTTGATGTACTGCCAGGTTTCCGGCTTCATAGTGTCCTGGCCGGTGATGTAGGCGATGTTCTGCTCAATTTCGGGGGTGTGGCGGTGGGACGAGCTCAGGCTGTACGCACAGAAGTTATTTTCCGCCTCGGTGAGCAGCTTGTTCAGCCCCGGACGGCGACCCGCGCCGGTGTAGCCGCTCTTGGCGTCAATTACAATGGTGTTTTCCACGATGTGGCCCGCTTTCAGCATGGGCTGAAGGCCCAGAGTGGAGGCGGTGGGATAGCAGCCGGGGTTCGCAATCAGGTTTTTGCCCCGGGCCAGATCGCGCATCACTTCGGGAATGCAGTAAACGGCCTCCCGGGTCATGTCGGGGTCGGGATGCTCGGCGCTGTACCACTTGTTCCAGACCTCAGCGTCCCGGAAGCGGATATCAGCGCCGATGTCGATAAGTTTCTTGCCCTCGCCCAGAACGATTCTGGCGAACTGAACCACCTCGCCGGAGGGGACGACAATAAATACAACATCGCTCGCCCGGGCGGTAAGACGTACATTTTCCTCCGTCAGCTCCATAATGTCTTTGTCGTAAAAGCCACGCAGAGCGGGGTGAGACTCCTGAATTTTGCTGCCCACCCCAAAGGTATCCAGCACGTTGACAAGCTCCGCCCCGGGATGATTGACCATCATCCTAAGCAGCTCTCCACAGACATATCCCGTGGCGCCGATGAACGAATAGCGAACCATGACACTTCCTCCTTTTTATCTTGCCAAAGCCGAAAAACGGCTTTTATTTGGGAATTGACACAGCTAACTGTTGAAATCCCCTGGCATCTATTGTATAGTTTAATGAAGAAATAAGAAAGCGAATTATTTTTTTACATAACATTCTAATTTGGAATGTTAAAGGGAGTTGAAATTTTTTCCATGAGCATTCGGAAATACATTGCTTATTTGCGGACCATTGAAACCGGCAGCATCACTCAAGCCGCAAATGATTTGGGTTATACGCAGTCCGCCGTGAGCAAAATGATTGCGGATTTAGAGGATCTGTGGCAGGTGACACTGCTGACCCGCAACCGCTCCGGCATAGAGATTACCTCGGAGGGGCGGAATCTTCTGCCGAAGCTTCAGGAAATCGTCAGGAATTACAGGGATTTGAATTTTGCGGTTTCAGAGCTCCATGGGGTTCACTCCGGGCTTTTGCGGGTGGGCTGCTTTACAAGCCTGTCCACCAGTGTGCTGCCATCGGTTCTGCGCCTGTTTCATGAGAAATATCCCAATATTCAAATTCAGCTTTTTACGGGGGAATACAGCAACGTCTCCGAGTGGCTGCGCCGGGGCATGATCGACTGCGGCTTTCTGGCGATGCCCGCCGCCGGGGAATTTGAGGCAACCTACCTCTTTCAGGATTCTCTGGTGGCTGTGCTTCCTCCGGAGCATCCCATGATTAACGAGCCTTGCTTTCCTGTCAGTCGCCTGCCGGAGGAGAGCTTTGTAAATCTCAAAGAGGTGCAAGACTATGAAATCACCCGCTTTTTGGACCATCTCAGAGCCTCTCCCAAAACCATCTATGAGGTAACCAGCGACTTTGCGCTGCTGTCTATGGTGGAATGCGGTCTGGGCATGAGCATTGTGCACGATTTGATTTTGCGGCCCAACCGCTATAATATCGTCCGCCTGCCTATGGATATCACCCAGTTTCGGGAGGTGGGCATTGCCCTCAAGCGCGATGTCACGCCCTCGGCCGTCACGTCTCTGTTTTTAGAGCACGTGGTGTACTGCATGAAAAAATCGGCCTTTCTCGAGGGAATGAATTAAAGAGAAAAAGTGGCGGAATGCGGGAAGACCCGCTTCCCGCCGCTTTTTTAAATATGTTCCGCCTTGAGATAGAAGATCACTTCCCAGTGGGGATATAACGCCCGATCACGCCGGCCACATTGCTGATAGGCATGGTCTGCAAATAAACGCGCCCCGGCCCGGTGACCACTGTGTTAAACAGACCCTCACCCCCGAAAATGACGTTTTTCATACCGGGAACGGTTTGAATGTCCATGGAGCAGGTGGCATCCATCGCGGCAAGATAGCCGGTGTCAACCACCATGGATTGGCCTGCCGCCAAATCGTATTCCACGATATGCCCGTCAAACTCGGCAAAGACGATGCCCCGGCCCGACAGCTTTTGCATAATAAAGCCCTCGCCGCCAAACAGGCCCGCGCCCAGCTTCTTGCGGAAAAACACGGACAGCTCCACGCTTTCCTCGCTCGCCAGAAAGCCGCTCTTTTGCAGCACCAGTTCCCGGCCCGGTTCAATTTCAAACACTCGGATATCGCCGGGAAAGCTGGAAGCAAAAGCAATCATCCCCGGGCCGCCCTTGGCGGTATAGCGGTTTTGAAACATGCCCTCTCCGGCAAACATCCGCCCCAGCGCCTTGCCCATCCCGCCGTTGGAGGTGGTTTCCATTTGCATGTTGGGGCTCATCCAACTCATGCTGCCCCGCTCGGTGATCATGCTTTCTCCCGCGTTAAGCTGGCAGATGACCACAGGCAGGGTCTGTCCTTCAATTTTGTATTCCATAGTTCGCTCCTTCTAAATTTGATTCGGCGGCAGATGCCTCCATCCGGGGCGTAACCTCTGCTGCCATCCTTCCGGGGCGGATGATCAAGTAAAACCCGTGGGCAGGCCCATGAGGGTTTACTTTTATTTTAATCCGTATTATCCGCTATTCCGTTGCTCCCGTCAATATATTTTGTGAAAATATTCAATAAATCGTGTATAATATTTTTGCGCGAAATGTGACTCTGTTTTGTAAGATTTAATAAATTCCCTTATACGAAGACAAAATTTCAACTTTTGTGCTTGATAAAAAGTAAGGGTCTGAAATTTTTAATGATAAATTATACTGATGATGTGTATTTTTTACCACACTGCGGACCACAAGAAATCCACTGTATGCCCTGCGTTCCGGGTGCTGTTTCCGGGAGGAGACGTTCATTCGTCTCCGTCCAGCTTGAGAACGGCCAGAAATGCCTCCGTGGGGACCTGAACGGTGCCAAGGGAGCGCATTTTCTTTTTGCCTTCCTTCTGTTTTTCCAGCAGCTTTTTCTTCCGGGTGATGTCGCCGCCGTAGCACTTGGCAAGTACGTCTTTGCGCATGGCCTTCACCGTCTCCCGGGCGATGACCCGGCCACCGATGGCCGCTTGAATGGGGATTTCAAAAAGTTGGCGGGGAATGTTGTCCTTCAGCTTTTCACACAGCCGCCGCGCCCGGGGATAGGCCTTGTCCCGGTGGGCAATGAAGGACAAAGCGTCCACATGGTCGCCATTGAGCAGCAGATCCACCTTCACAAGGTCGCTGGGGCGATAGCCCGAAAGCTCATAGTCCAGCGAGGCATAGCCCTTGGTATTGGCTTTCAGGGTGTCAAAAAAGTCGTAGATAATCTCGTTGAGGGGCATCTGATAATGTAGCTCCACCAAATTCGTGTCCAGATACTGCATGTCCTTAAACTCTCCCCGCCGGTTCTGGCACATGGGCATGATGTTGCCCACATACTCGTTGGGGCTGATGATGGACACCTTTACATAGGGCTCCTGCGCCTCCAAAATAGCTGCGGGGTCGGGGTAGTTATGAGGATTGTCCACGGTGAGCTCTGTTCCGTCGGTTTTTGTTACGTGATAGATAACGGAGGGAAGGGTAGTCACCAAATTCAGATCAAACTCCCGCTCCAGCCGTTCCTGAATGACCTCCATGTGCAGCATTCCCAAAAAGCCGCACCGGAAGCCAAAACCCAGCGCCGCCGAGGACTCCGGCTCAAAGGAAAGAGACGCGTCGTTCAGCTTGAGCTTGTCAAGAGCGTCCCGCAGGTCGGGGTACTCGGAGCCATCTTCGGTGTAAATGCCGCAGTAAACCATGGCCTGCGCGGGCCGATAGCCGGGCAGAGCCTCTGTCGCAGGGCGCCCCGCGCCCGTCACCGTGTCGCCCACCCGTGTGTCCTTTACATTTTTGATGCTTGCGGTGAAATAACCCACCTCGCCGGCCTCCAGCACGTCGCAGGGTTCCAGCCCCAGCGGCAGCAGATGGCCGCACTCCACGATGCCGTACACCGCACCGGAGGCCATCATTTTCACCTGCATCCCCGGGCGGAGAGTTCCGTCCATCACGCGCAGATAGACCACCACGCCCCGGTACGCGTCATACTGGCTGTCAAAAATCAGAGCTTTCAGCGGCGCGGCCCGGTCCCCCTTGGGGGCGGGGACGTGCTTCACCACATCCTCCAGCACCGCGTCGATGTTGATGCCCATTTTCGCCGAAATTTCCGGCGCGTCCATGGCGGGCAGGCCGATGATGTCCTCCACCTCCTGCTTGGCCTTTTTGGGGTCGGCGGCGGGCAGGTCAATTTTGTTGAACACCGGCAGAATTTCCAGATTGTGCTCCATGGCAAGATAGGTGTTGGCAAGGGTCTGTGCCTCCACGCCCTGAGTGGAGTCCACCACCAGAACGGCTCCCTCGCAGGCGGCAAGAGAACGCGAAACTTCGTAGTTGAAGTCCACATGGCCCGGGGTGTCGATGAGGTTCAGCTCGTAAACCTCGCCGTCCTGTGCCTTGTAGTTCAGCTTTACGGCCCGGGCCTTGATGGTGATGCCCCGCTCCCGCTCCAAATCCATGTTGTCCAGAAGCTGGCTGGACATCTCCCGGGCGGAGACGGCCTCGCATTTTTCAAGCAGCCGGTCGGCCAGCGTGGATTTGCCGTGGTCGATGTGGGCGATGATGGAAAAGTTGCGGATATGAGACTGATCGGTCATATATGGAAAGCCTCCTTGGCGCCTGCCCCACAGGGGGTGCGGCGCGATTTACGCGAAGATTTTTTCGTAGTCGTAGTTTACCACAAAGGCGTGGAGCGCGTCCAGTCTATCACGGTAATTCTCCTCTGTCAGACGGTATTCGTCCCCGGGCATGGCCTGAGACATGGCATAGGTCACCCGGCCCGCCACATGGATGTGGTCGGCGTAGTTTTCCAGATCGCAGATGGTGTCCGTGTCGGTCAAAAAGCACTGAAGGTCTGCGTTTTTATAGGGCAGCAGCGTCTCCGCCGTGCGGCGCAGCAGGGAAAACACCGCATCGGTTTCACCCAGACGCTGCATTTTGTCCCAATAGAGGATGCTGTATGGCGAAAGAAAAAAGACGAACTCCGTGTCGGGATGGGCCTTCAGCCAGCTTGTCACCACCGCCAGATTTTCGTCGCAGTCCTGTAAAAACGCGTCCGCAGGAAGGGACTTGTCCGCAATTTCCGGCCGCTCATAACTGCCAAGGGCCAGCTCCCGGCTGAAATACATGGTTCCTTCCCACAGGAACGCGTCCTGCAAGGGAAGCGTTCGCCCCCGGTCTTTTTCTCCCGCGGCGTAGACGGCGCGGAGCAGCACGTCCTTGCTGAAAAGGTACTCCGTGTCATTCCATGACTTGTCGTCATAGAGATAGGAAGGAAGTTGATCCGGCGCGTCTGACGCGGGACGGGCCAGAATGTTGGGGTCCAGACCAAAAATCACCCGTTTCACGTCCTGACGTGCATAGGCGTAGTCCAGCGCCTGGGTAAACTCGTGAAATCCTCCGTTGGGAAAAGTCACCTTCACGGTAGAGGTGTCGTAAAACACGTCGAACCAGAAGGGGCGGTAATTGGCGGCAAGGGACGTGCCCATCAGCACCGTTTCATAGCTTTGGCTCCGCAAAAGGCCCGCCGCCTGATACCTCTCGTCAAACCAGACCTCTCCCTCCGGGTCGGGGGCATGGTAGTGAAAAAAGGGGTCCACCGCCGCCACCGTGCCGGCGCAGAGAAACAAAATAAACATAAAGCCTGCCAAAAGCCCCACGGCCCAGCGCTTTTTTGTGTTTTTCACAGCGCCCTCCTCAAAAATTCGCATAAATGAACGTGGACACCCCGGAAAACGACAGCACGGCCCACGCCAAAAGGATGCAGCAAACCGAGCCCCGCAGGAAGGCTGGTCGGAAGGTTTCCATCCGACGGATGGTGTTTCCCGGCTTCAGCGCGGCAAGCAGTGCGATCAGAAATACCGCCGCCAACAGCAGATTGCCCGCGTTTGGGCCAAGCCCCAGCGCGGAAAGGGCGGTCGTCTCCGAGGGGAGCAGGTTTTCCGTCAGAAAGGGGGGAATACCCCCGCCGATGGAAAAAGCACTTCGCAAAACGGACGCCGCCGCGGAAAAAGACGGGGCGCGGAAAAAGACCCACGCCAGATTGACAAATAAAAACGTCCCTGTCCAGCGCAAAGCCTTTGGCAGGCGGGTAAGCCGCGCCCCGGCGGCCCGTTCTATGACCTGCGCAAGACCGTGAAGCAGACCCCAGACGAGGAACGTCCAGCCTGCCCCGTGCCAGAAGCCGCTGACGAGAAACACCAGCAGAATGTTGCCATAGGTCCGCATTTCGCCCCGGCGGCTGCCTCCCAGAGGAAAGTACAGGCACTCCCGCAAAAATGTGGTCAGCGTGATGTGCCACCGTTTCCAAAACTCCCCCACACTCAAGGAGCGATAGGGCGAGTCGAAGTTTATGGGAAGACGCAGGCCAAGCAGCCGGGCCGCTCCTGTGGCAATGTCGCAATACCCGGAGAAGTCAAAATACAGTTGCAGGGTATAGCCCAAGATGACAAGCCACGCCGCGGGGGCGGTAAGCCCGTCCAAATGTGCGTAGCCGCCGTTGACCACCGCGCCCAGAGAATCCGCCAGCAGGACTTTTTTCGCCATGCCGAAGGAAATGGCGTACAGCCCCGCCGCCCGGTCTTCCCAGTCGGGGCAAAGAAATTTTTCACCCCGAAGCTGAGGGAAAAACCCACTGGGGCGCAGAATGGGGCCGGAGGACACCGTGGCAAAAAACAGAAAAAACAGCGCGAACTCGTCACCCCGCAGCCGCGTAGATTCCGAAAGGGAAAATTCCCCCGTGCCGACCTCCTTTAAAAACCATAGCTGTTGAAAGGTAAAAAAGCTCAGACCCAAGGGCGCCCAGCCCGGAGAAACGGTTCCGCCTGTGAAAAACCCCAGATACTTAAAGCCCAGCAGCACCGCAATGTGCCACGCCGCCGCCATGGCGAGTGCCCACTTGCGCGGTGTTTCCCGCCTGAAGTGGAAAGCCCGCGCGGCGGCAAAGGTCACAAGGCTTCCCAATACCAGCGCGGCAAGGCCGAGCGTGGCGTGGGACCCCAGCCCCCACAGGTAGAATATCACGGAAAAAAGCGTTAACAGCAAGATTCCCGCCGGTCTGCTTTTTTTCGCCGCCAGAGGGCAAAGAACCGCCGTCAGGGCCAGCAACAGCAGAAAAGACAGAGATTGGAAGCCCATTTTCTCACTCTTTCACAAGGGCCGCAACCCTTGCGTCCGCGCTGTGAAGCACCTGCGTGATACACTGGCCGCTGCTGGGATAGCTTTTGCTCAGCGTCTCTCCTGTGGTGTCGGGGAAATCGGTCTTTTGAGACCGCAGGGTTTCCAGTGAGCGGACGTACCGCGTCTCCGCCAGCTTCATTCCGGCGGCGGGTAGGCCCATGGCCACCAGCTCCGCCGGGGCGGAGAACATTGACTCGTTGCCGCCCCCGGCCCGGTGCAAGCGGCGGAAGAGAATGTAGACGGCGCCACCCAGCATCTGCGCGGCCTCGTTCACCGCGTCTTTGTCGTTGAGCTTGCCCAAAAGATCAAACAAAACGCTCACAGCTCCGCCGATCAGCTTGGATTGGAGGGTAGCCAGAACACTTCCCCGCAAAATGTTTCCCTGATCCGCCATGCTGACAAGATCGTCCTCCGTCAGCGCGCCGCCCTCGCGGGTGAGCGTCCGGCCCAGCAAAAAGTCCGCCGACACATGGTAGTATTCGCAGGCCCGCACCACGAACGCAAGGCCCGGCTCCCGTGCCCCGTTTTCATAGTGACTCAAAAGAGCCTGAGAAATGCCCAGCTCTCCCGCAGCCGACCGCTGGGAAACGCCCCGCTCCTGCCTTAAAAGGGACAGGGTTCTTGAAAATTCCGTGTTCATTGTTTCTCTCTCCTTCGCACTGATCCGCCGCCGAATCATCTGCTTTCTAAAATCAAACTGCACTTGTCGTCCGCCGCGCCCAAACCCGGAGGTGTCGCCGTATTTGACGAGGGGAATGCAAGGCAGCCTCCCATACCCTGCGCCCTTGTCTGTCAAAACGCAGGCGCAAAATTACACGCTGTATAGTTTAACATAAACTATACAGCGTGTAAAGATAATCTTGCATTTAAAAAAGACAGGCCTGCTCCGGCAGCTCGCACCGCCCAATGGAGCGGAGCTGCTGGGTGTTTTCCTCCGTCAACTGTTCCGTAATCGCCATACGGCGCAGAATGTTTTTCACCGTCTCCTCCAGCGCCGTGCCGGGGGAGTAGTCCGCCGGAAAGATGAAGTCCACCCGGCCCTTGGCCAGCAAATCCTCTACCCCTGTCCGGTTGGACGTCTGATACACGGCGATGGCCTGTCCGCCGTAGGCCCGCATCATCTTCATACAAGGCACATCGGAAAGGCCGTCCCCCACGTAGATCATGTTTGTAAAAGGGACGCGCTTGCCGTCGTCGGGCATGGAGGCGTTGAGATCCCGGTCGTTGGACACGTCCAAAACACCCTTGTTAATGCGGTAGATAAACTGGGTTTTGGCGGTGAAATTCACCGCCAGCTTGGGCCAGACCGGGCGGCCCTGCTCGTCGTAGTAAAACTCGCTGGCGTAAATCTCCTTGAACGCCCCGCTGATGGAGCTGCCCTCGATAATTTCCCGCAGGCCGGAGGAAATAACATAGTGCTCCACCTGCACGCCCTGCTCTTCGCCGAAGGCGTTCACCCGGGAAAACCAGTCCTCCACTCCGGGGAACAGAACAATGCTGCGACCCTTTTCCACCAGCTCCGCCCGGGTAAAGGGCAGGTTTTTCCGGCCTGCCTCCCGCAGCATGGTGTACATATAGGCAAGAATCCCGTCCATGCGGTTTTCGTGTCCAAACCTGTTGGCCTGTTCCCAGAATTCCGCCGGGGCCATTCCAAGACTTGGGATAAAGGCGTAGTCCTGCATATCGGTGGTGCACAGGGTTTTGTCAAAATCATAGAGAAACGCCGCAATGGGTCTGGTTTCCCGCTGCATAAGAGTCCTTCCTTTCCCGGATGAAGCCCACAAAAAAGCAAAACCGTCCCAAACCGGCAGGCGGCTCCTAAAAGCCCTCTCGGTCTGAACGGCTTCGTGCGCTCCATCGTGCCCGTGGCCTGAAAAGCCTAAGCCCCGCCGAACGCATCGTCCGGCGGAACTCTCTGCTTCCAGCGGCTTATTCGGACCGGTTATAGTTCCGTCCGAACTTCAATTCGTCCAGCTCAATTTTTTTGGTTGGCTCCTCCGACATGGGAATAAACGGATTCCCCTCGGGATAGGGAAATTCTTCGCCCTTTTCCGCTTCCGTCGGGGCGGACTGCGCTACGCGGTCCGGTGTGCGCTCCGGCGCAGGCCGGGCCGTCTCTTCGGGCTGCGTCGGTTGGGCTTGGGCGGGAATCGTCTGAACGGGCACGGATTCCCCGGAAAAATCCTCCGCCGGGATTTCTGTGGGGGCGGGTTCCTCCTGCCGGAAGGAGCCCATAATGCTGGCTTCGATTTCTCCGGCGGGAATTTCCGGCGCCGACGGGGCCGGTGTGTTTACCTCCGCCTGAGGAAGCTGTTCTAAAAATTGGAGTTGCTGGCGGCACAGGCCGCGCACTCGCTCGGAAAAGGCGGCGAGTTCCCGCTGACCGAGACGCAGACGCTCCTGCATCTCCTCCGCCTCGCGGCGCAAAGCCCCAATTTTCTCCTGCGCGTGAATTTCCCCGTCCCGCAGCATTTGGTCGCGCTTTGCCTCCGCCTCCCGGACGATGGAGTCGGCCATCTTCTGGGCGGTGAGCAGGGTGGCTCGCATGGAGTCCTCCGTGGCGCGGTAATCCTCCACCTTTTCAACCAGCACCTTCATTTTTGCCTTCAATGCCGCGTTTTCCTTGTACAGCGCGGTGTAATCGTCGGTCACCTCGTCCAGAAATTCGTCCACCATGGCCATGTTGTAGCCGCCCATCACGGCCTTTGCAAACGCATGGCCGGAAACCTCCTGCGGTGTCAGCAATGCAATAACCCCCTCCGCGTCCGCGGGGACGCCGGTTTCATAGATTTTTCTCCCGGACTCCCCGGGCGGACAGACTTAGAAATAAAGGCCGTTGTTCTCCAACTCGTCAATCAGGTCTCCCTGAATGTCCACATGGTAGGGCGTGATGATGTACGTATTGGCGGCCACCTTTTTGATCTTGCCCTCCCCGGCGTAGGCCACGCCGGACAGAAAGTCGATCAGCCGCCGGGCCACGTCCTTATTGGTGGATTCCAGATTGAGAACCACGGTGCGCTTGTCCTTCAGATGGTCCGCAATTTCCGAGGCGTTTTCAAATCGCTCCGGCTTCACCAGAACCACCTTCAACTGAGTCGTGGCGTGAATGTTGACCACCTTGTTGTGGCGCTCCTCCCCGCGGGAAGACTTGCGCTCTTCAAAGGCGCTCTCTCTGCGAGACGGTCCGTCAAAATCGTCAAAGTCCTCGTCCTCATCCTCGTAGGGATGGGTCCATTTTTTCAGTTCATCCAAAAGGCTCATACAGTTCCCTCCTGATTTGCGGCGGGGTACGCCCGGTGGCCAAAAATGGCCGTTCCCACGCGGATCATGGTGGCTCCGGCGCGGATGGCGTCGGGATAGTCCCCGCTCATTCCCATCGACAAGATATCGAGTGTATTATCATATAGTTTTTGATTTATGTCAACATAAAGCCTGCCGACTTTTTCAAAATTTGCAAGATTTTCCCCCAGTTTTGTCTCGATGGGGGGAACCGTCATCAGTCCCCTCAGCCGGACATGGGTCAGTTCCATCGCCTTTTGAGCGGCGGTGGAAATGGACGCAAAGTCGTAGCCGCTTTTGGCCTCTTCGCCGCCCACGTTTACCTCCAGAAGAATGTCCTGCACAATTTTCAGCTTTTCCGCCTGCCTTTCGATCTCCTCCAGCAGCGCGTCGGAGCCTACAGACTGAATCAGCGCCGCCTTTCCCACCACCTGGCGCACCTTGTTGCGCTGCAAATGGCCGATGAAGTGGAGAGGCGCGCCGTCATAGGCGTTTTCAGCCAGCTTAGACGTCATCTCCTGCACCCGGTTCTCCCCCAGCGCGTCGATACCGGCGGCGATAGCCTCCCGGCAGGCGGCGTCGTCATTCATTTTACTGGCCCCAACCAGCGTGATCTCCGCCGGATCACGGCCTGCGGCTTTGGCCGCCGTCGCGATTTCAGCGCGCACCCGCGCGACGTTTTCTCTAATTGACATAAAAGACTTCCTTTCTCTAGCCCGCGTAATTGACCACCGCGCCGTGCTCCAGCCCCTCGGCGGAAAGAATCACCTCGTCGCCGGGGCGTAGGGCAGTCTTGCCAACCCCTTCTGCGCGGACTACGGCGTAATCGTCATCTCCCGACCACAGCACGGTCACAGGCTTAAAGCAGGCCTCCACGCCAACAATACAGTAAACACCAGCGGTCCCGTTTTCGTCCACCCGGATGGCCTGCTGGGGAATCCGGATGCCCGCGTAGGAGGAGAGTATCACGTCGGCAGACTGGCGGCGAAGCAGCGTAAGCTGCGCCAAATAGGAGCGCCCGCGGAATACCACGGCCACCCGGCCGTTTTCCGCTTCGCCAACGGACTGGACGGTGACGCTCAAATCCCGGTCCACGCCCTTGGCAAACCGCAGGGTCTGCGTGGCGCCGGGAACAAGAGCCTTTGCGTCGGCAGTGGAAAAAGCCCCCGCGAAGTACCACGTCTCTCCCACCACCAGCTTTCCAACGTCGCCGGTAGTCTCGGAGGGCTGTAGGCTGCCAAGGGTGGAGGGGGTCAGGGTGTCAAGCGTATCTGGCGTCAAAACCGTCTCATAGCCGTCCACCACGGCGGAATACAGCCCTGCCTTTGGGGCCGTCACCGTCCGAGAGGAGCCCGCGGACTGGGCCTTCAGCGTGGTAAGCTGGCTTTTTAGCTCGGCCGTCTGGGCTTTCAGCTCTTCGGCGTCCGTATACGTGTAATCACGGCGCAGTACCAGCGCCTCCAGCTCCGCCACGCTGCCGGTGGCCGTGTCCAGCCGGTCTGCGGCCACGGCCCGGCGCATGGTTACAAGCGTTTCCGCGATCTGGCTGTCCAGTTGAAGGGCCGCTTCGCTGGCGGAGGCCGCCTCCGACGCGTAGTTTAACTGGTCCAGACGGGTCTGAAGCTTGTCAATCGCCGTCTGTCGATCCAAGGAGGCCTGGTCGGAATAAATCTGCGCCACCTTTCCGCCTGCGGCTACCCGCTCGCCCTCCCACCGGGTTAGCCGCAGCAGTCCGCCCCCCGAATCCGGCAGCACCAGCTCGTCCCGCACCAAAAAGCCGGTGACGGAGAGGGTGTCCTCCACCTGATAGGAATAGGCCACGGCAGTAATCAGCGGGTCGGCATAGGCCTGATAGACCTTGACTCCAAAGTAGGTCAAAACAGCCAAAAAAATCAAGGCAGTTAAGGCTTTGGTGCCCAGCGCTCCGCCCTTTCTCCCGGCGATGTTCTTTCCATGGGCCGCTTCCTCCTCCGTGCTTCTGACGGATTCGATTTTCGGAGCGTTGTGTTTTTTCATAGGTACCCTCTTTGTCTTTTGGGCGGAACGCGCCATCTTTACTTCGCCCGGTTATTCCTCGTTCAGGTCCACCGTCCGCACGGGGGCGATGGTGGAGATGGCGTGCTTGTAAATCACTTGCTGCTTGCCCTCGGAATCCAGAACCACCACGAAGGAGTCGAACCCTGTGATAATCCCCCGCATCTGAAAGCCGTTCATCAAAAACAGCGTGACGGGGACCCGATCCCGACGGGCCTTGGTGAGAAAAATGTCCTGCAAGTTTGATTTGTTCTGCATATGTATCCGCTCCTTTTCTTTTTTTCAAGCGGACCGAGCTTTCTCTGCCCGCCTTGGACCTAGAATAAGCCCTCCTTGGAGAGGATTTCAGTCGAAATCTGCATGGCGCGGACAAAATCTCTGGTTTTTTCCCATTCAATCCAGCGGACGGACGGGTCCCGGCGCAGCCAGGTGAGCTGGCGCTTAGCGTATTGCCGGGAGCGGAGCTTCACTTCCTCCACGGCCTCGCCCTCGGTTTTTTCCCCAGCCAGAACCCCGGCGAACTCTTTATAGCCGATGGCCTGCATAGAGGTGGCACTGCGGGGAAGGCCACGGCTTAAAAGCGCGCGAACCTCGTCTAAAAGCCCTGCTTCCACCATGGCGTCCACCCGGCGGTCAATCAGTGCCTTCATGTCGTCCCGGTCGGCAAACCGCAGCCCGATCTTCACCGCTTCAAATCTGGGGGGCAGCGCCCGTTCGGCGGCGTTGTGAGCCGAGATGGTCTGCCCCGTCTCGTGGAAGACCTCCAATGCGCGGAGAATGCGCTTTTCGTCGGCGGGATGAAGCTTTTCGGCGGAAACGGAGTCCACCCGGTGCAGCTCCTCCAAAAGAGGGCCGATGCCGTCCTGCTCCAGTCGGGCTTCCAACGCCGCCCGGACAACGCCGCCCGCCATGCCGGGGGCAAAGCCGTGGCCCCGCAGCAGCGCGTCCAGCCATAACCCTGTGCCGCCTACCAAAACAGGGCGTTTCTCCCTGGCCAGAATATCTTCCACCACCGGCGTGGCGGCAGAGACGTACCGGGCGGCGGACCAGCTCTCTTCCGGGTCCGCCACTGCCAGCAGGTGGTGAGGGATTCCCTCCGTCTCTTCCGGTGTGGGGGCGGCGGTGCCGATGGTCATGCCCCGATAAATTTGCATAGAGTCGCAGGAGATAACCTCTCCGTTGTATTTTTGGGCCAGTAAAACACCTAGCTTTGTTTTTCCGCAGGCGGTGGGGCCCACCACGCAGATGAGCTTTTCCGCCATATCAGTTCTCCGGTCCCAGCAGAGTGACCACCGGCGTTCCGTCGGCATTCAAAAGGGGGGTCAGTCCCCCGGCGTACCCGCTGGCATGAAAGAAGTAGTTCACGCCTGTCTTCCGGTCCACCCAGATTTCATTGACGGAGAGGGTTCCCTCATTGTCTATTTTTACAAATCGCTTTTCCATAAAATAGCTCCTTTCCACCTATGCCCGTTTGAACATTTTCTCCAGCTCGTATTTGGTCATCCGCGCCTTTACGGGCCGCCCGTGGGGGCAGTATTGAATCTCGCCGGACTGCACCTTGTCCACCAGCGCCCGCAGCTCACTTTCATCGCTGTCCCAGCCCGCTTTGATGGCGGCCTTACAGGCGATGGTGTGCAGCAGATTCTGCCGCTTTTCCGTGGGACTGCGCCCGGCGCGCAGATTTTCAGCCAGTTCCTCCAGTGTGGAGGGAATGTCCGCCGCGTCCAGATCTGCCGGGACCTCCCGCACCAGAACCGCCCCGTCTCCAAAGTCCTCGCAGGCAAGGCCCAAAGATTCCAGCAGAGAAAGATTTTCCAGCAGCAGCGCACAGTCCTCCCGGGACAGCTCCGCAGCGACGGGGCGCAGCAGAGTCTGGCGCATGGGCGGCTGCTGGGATGTCATCAGGCGGTCGAAGTTGACCCGCTCATGGGCGGCGTGTTTGTCGATGAGCCACACATTCTGGTGTGCGTCCTCGCAGACAATATAGGTTTTTAAAACCTCGCCTGCGATGCGCCAGGGGGCTTCCGGCCCGTCCTGTGTCATCCGCTCTCCCGGCAGGGTCAAAGTCTCCTGCTCCATGGGAATGGCGGGCACAAAGGGCCTTTTGCCCGTCTCCTGCGGCACTGCGGGCGCGGAATCGGTAGGCTGCTGGGAAAAATACGCTCCTTCGGCAGCGCGTGCAGACGCCTCTGTTTGAGGTTCCACCGTCCGGCCTTCCTCGTTCAAAGTCGCATCCCGAACTTCCGCGTTTGCAGAAAAGCCGCCGGAAACGGGAACGGAAAGCTCAACCGGATGGGAGGGCGCGTATGCAAACGCTTCCCAGGCGCTGTCCGCCACGCGGACGGAGGAGGGCCGCTCGGTATTCCACCCGGCCAAAGCGGGTGGCTTTTCCTCCGGGTTTTGTGTCCGGACGGCGGGCTGCCATGGGGTTCCGGCGTTGCCGCCCCCGGAAAGGGCGCTGTGGCGAAAGGCTTTCGCGTCCATGGTCTGGTAAAAATCCCCCCGGGGATTCACCACCGTCTCCGGTGCCGGAGCCGTCGCCTGCGGCAGTCCGTCCGCTGCCAGACTGTCCAGCACGGTGTGGTACACCGCGTCGAACACCTCTCGGTCCCTTGAAAATTTCACGGTGGTTTTGGCAGGATGGACGTTCACGTCCACCTCCGTCACCGGCAGGTCAATCCGCAGCACACAGCCGGGGAATTTCCCTTTCATCAGTTGATTGCGGTACCCCTCCTCCAGCGCGGCGGTGAGAAGCTGGGACTTGATAAACCGCCCGTTGACAAAAAATGTCTGCATAGAGCGGGAGCCACGGCCCAAAAGGGGCTTTGTCACAAAACCCGAGACAGTGACCTCACCGCCCCGGCCTTCCACGGGCGTAAGCGTGCGGGCAAATTCCCGGCCAAGGGCGGCGTAAATGGCGGAGTCCGCCTTTCCGTCGCCGGGGGTGTGGAGGGCTTCGGTCCCGTCCTTGATGAAGCGGAAGGAAATTTCGGGGTGGCTCAGGGCCAGATGCTGCATCAGGCCGTTCACCGCCGCGGTTTCCGCGCTGTCCTTTTTCATAAATTTCAGCCGGGCCGGGGTGTTGAAAAACAAATCCCGGACGGCGATGGTGGTCCCCTCCGGGACCCCCGCGTCCCGCACCGATTCCGCAATGCCGCCCTCCAAGCGGAGGGACGCGCCGGTTTCGCCCCGGCGGCAGGAGGAAATCTCCACCCGGCTCACGGAAGCGATGGCCGCCAGCGCCTCGCCCCGAAAACCCAGCGTGCCCACGCTCGCCAAATCCTCTGCGGCGCGGAGCTTGCTGGTGGCGTGGCGCAAAAATGCGGTGGGAAGCTCCTCGCGGGCGATTCCGCAGCCGTCGTCCGTCACGCGGATCAGGCGCATCCCGCCGTTTTGCAGCTCCACCGTTACAGCGGAGGCGCCTGCGTCCACGGCGTTTTCCACCAGCTCCTTCACCACGCTGGCGGGCCGCTCCACCACCTCGCCGGCGGCGATCAGGTCCGCCACATGGGGGTCCAGTTGTTGAATGTGGGGAATTGTCATAGCAAAACCTTTCTAATTTGTCCGCTCACAGCCGCGAGACCAGCACGCTCAGCACGTTGGCCAGTCCGTGCAGCACCACGGAGGTCCACAGGGTTCCCGAATGGTCATAGGCCCAGGCGAGCACCGCGCCGGGCACCAGATATTGCAGCATCAGCCAGAAATAGGCCGCGTCCTGATTTCCCCAGGCATACTGCCACACATGTAAAAATGCAAACAACACGCTGCTGACAAGATAGGCCACCGTGCGGCTGCGGCTGCGAAGACCGCCAAAAACAAGGCCCCGAAAGAGAAATTCCTCTACAAACGGGGCAAGAAACAGCACGATGAGCAGTGTGCTTAGGGGTGCGGTGTCAATCCGGGCGGAAATGCTGACGTCGTTCAGATTGGTCTGATTATTTATCAGCGCGTGGGTCAGGCGATAGGCCAGCTCGTTCAGGCCATACAGCGCCACAAGGCCCATGCCGAGGGTTTTCGCGGCCAGCGCCGCGTTGTCCACCAGCGTCCGGGTGGAGTGGCCCAGAAGGCCGTGGAAAATCATCGCCGTGACGGCAAACAGCACGTAGTAATAGATGGCGCTTTGCATTCCGGCGCTGATATTGACGTCCAAAAGCAGCTCCGCCAGCCGGAACAAGGGGTCTGTTGCAAAAGGGAGGACCAGCAGATAGATCACAAAGAAAATCGTGCCGCCCGTTATCTCCCCAGAGGAGAGATTTGCCTTTGTGCGCTGTCTTGCCATGTAGTTCTCCTTTTCGTTGTTGTCAGGACAGCTTGCGCTTCAGCTCATACAAAAGGCCCATGGCCTCAATGGGGGTCAGCGTATCCGGCTGGCAGCGGCGCAGCGCGTCCAGCACCTCGCCCTCGCCCACCGCGTCCAAAGACACCTGTCGGGCTTCCTGCCGGGGCTTTACATACTGCACGCCGTTTTCCGCCTCCAGCTCTTCCAAAACGGTTCTTGCCCGGGCCACCACCTTGTCGGGCAAGCCCGCAAGCTTTGCGACCTCGATGCCGTAACTCCGGTCCGCCCCGCCGGGGATGATTTTGCGCAGGAAGATAATGTCCTCGCCCCGGGTTTTCACGGCGATGTTATAGTTCACCGCGCCGGGAAGTGTGTCTTCCAGCTCCGTCAGCTCGTGATAGTGGGTGGCAAACAGGGTCTTTGCCCCAAGCTTTTTGGGGTCCGCGCAGTGTTCCACCACCGCCCGGGCGATGGACATGCCGTCAAACGTGGAGGTGCCCCGGCCAATTTCATCCAGAATCAGAAGGCTTTTTTTGGTGGCGTGGCGGAGAATGTCCGCCACCTCTG
The DNA here is from genome assembly GCF_031978065.1 of Oscillibacter sp. Classification (GTDB taxonomy): domain Bacteria; phylum Bacillota; class Clostridia; order Oscillospirales; family Oscillospiraceae; genus Oscillibacter. Next base: position 28,847 of record NZ_DALZCH010000004.1, on the reverse strand, counting down.
TCATCTCCACCATAAAGGTGGACTGGCCCGCCGCCAGATCGTCGCTGGCGCCGATGCGGGTGAAAATCCGGTCCACCACGCCGATGTGGGCGGCGGCGGCGGGAACAAAGGAACCGACCTGAGCCAGCAGCACAATTAGGGCGACTTGACGCATATAGGTGGATTTGCCCGCCATGTTGGGGCCGGTGATGATGGCCACCCGCTGCTCCCGCTCGCCCATAAACGTGTCGTTGGGGACGAACAGGCTGTCTTTCAGCACTTGCTCCACCACGGGGTGCCGTCCCCCGGTAATCTCGACAACGCCGGACTCGTCCACATGGGGGCGGCAATAGCCGTTCCGTGCCGCCACGCTTGCAAGGGAACCCAGCGCGTCCAGCTCGGCTGCCGCCGCCGCAGTCTGCTGGATGCGGGCGGCCTCGGCCACGATTTTTTCCCGCAGCGTGGTGAAAAGCTGATATTCCAGCGCCGTCACCCGCTCGGAAGCGGTGAGAATCTCCCGCTCCAAATCCTTCAGCTCCTGCGTGACATACCGTTCGCCGTTTGTGGTGGTCTGCTTACGGATGTAGCTGTCCGGAACCTTGTCGATCATGGACTTGCTAACCTCGATGTAATAGCCGAACACCTTGTTGAAGCCCACCTTCAGGGTGCGGATACCGGTTTTCTCCTTTTCCCGGGCCTCAATGTCCGCAAGCAATCCTTTGCCACCGTTCATCACGCTGCGAAGACGGTCTACCTCCGGGTCGTATCCGTCCCGGATGAAGCCCCCTTCCCGGACGGAAAAGGGTGGTTCGTCGCAGATGGCGGCGGAAATCAACGCCCCCACGTCCGCAAGCGGGTCCAACAGGTCAGAAAGCTCACGAAGCCGCCGGTCGGAAAACGCGGACAGCCGCGCCGCGATGTCCGGCAGTTTTTCAATGGCGCAGCGCAGGGCCGCAAAATCCCGCCCGCCGGCGGTGCCATAGGTGATGCGGCCGATCAGCCGCTCCAAATCCCCCAGCCCGCTCATGGCGGCAATCAGCTCTTCGCGGCCAATGGTGTTGTCCACCAGCGCGGCCACGGCGGAAAGACGGCTGTTGATGGCAGTGACGGAGAGCAAGGGCCGTTCCAGCCAGCCTCGCAGACACCGGCCCCCCATGGAGGTTTTCGTCTTGTCCAAAACCCACAGAAGGCTGCCCCGTCGCTCCTTGCCCCGCATCGTCTCTGTCAGCTCCAGATTTCTGCGAGAGCTTAAATCCAGCTCCATAAACCGGCCCTGTTCGTAATAGTCCAGCCGGTTGATGTGGCTCAGGTCCGTCTTTTGAGTTTCGTAGAGGTATTTTAAAAGCCCACCCAGCGCCATTGCCGCCGCGGGATTGTCTGTGGGAAGGCTCTGCCAGCCATCCTCGCCGAATTGGTTGCGGATGTTTTTTTCCGCCTCGCCGGGGAGAAAGCGGCCCTCGCCGCCGTTTTCCACCCGGCAGTTGAATTTTTCCCGCAAGGCTTCCGTCAAATGCTCCTCGGCAAAGGCCCCGTCGTTTACCACCGCCTCGGCGGGAGAGAAGCGGCCCAACTCGTTGACAATGTGCTCCGCCCGGTCTTTCCCTGAAAAGGACGTGACGTGGGTTTCGCCGGTGGACATGTCGCAGAAGGCCGCTCCGGCGTGTTTGGAGTCGAGATAAATTCCGCAGAGGAAATTGCCCGCCTTCTCGTCCAGACACGCCGCGTCGATCACCGTTCCCGGCGTCACCACCCGGATGATGTCCCGTTCCACCAATCCCTTGGCCGTGGCGGGGTCCTCCATCTGTTCGCAGATGGCCACCTTGTAACCCTTGGCAATCAGCCGGGCGATGTATGCGTCGCTGGAATGGTAGGGGATCCCGCACATGGGGACCCGGTCCTCCGGGGCTTTGTTTGGGTCCTTATCCCGGCTGGTGAGGGTTAGGTTCAGCTCCTTCGACGCGGTGCGCGCGTCGCTGTCGAACATCTCATAGAAGTCCCCCAGACGGAAAAACACGATGGAATCCGGGTTCTGTTCCTTGATTTTCAGGTATTGCTTCATCATGGGGGTCAATTCCGCCATGGATGGGTCACCTCATTCTCTTTCTAAGCTAAAAGCCGCAGGTCCCGTCAATACGCGGGACAATGTATGTAAAAGATCTCCGTTATGGTGCTGTAAAGTGTCAGATTTCCACGGTGCTGCCGCCGGTCATATAGTGAAGCCGGTCCCCCAACTGCTCCTTTAAAATGGCAAACGCGTCCTGCCCGGTGCAGTGGCCAGTGTAATAAACCGTAAGCTCCCGGGCCAAAAGCTCCCGACCTACAGCCTCCACCAGATCTCTCGGCTCTGTCTCGCCGGTGCCGGGACTGTACAAATGGAACCCGGCGAATACCGCGTCCGGCGCCCGGCCCAAAAGTTCTTCCGCCCGGCGCAGGATGTTGACGATGCCCCGGTGAGAGCAGCCTGCAAGCAAAACAGCCTTGCTGTCCTCGCAAATCAGAAGGTTCTGCTCGTGGCGAAACTCGTCCATGGGGTAGTCCTCGCCTTGCTTCTCTTTAAGCTTATCGTTGGCATGGGAACGGTAATCGGCGGTTTTGATGTCGGAAAAAAGCCGCAGCGTGTCGTCAATTGTCAGCGCGTCCCCGGTAAGCGTCAGCCGGTCTTCAAAGGGGCGGACCGCCTCCGGCATCCCGATAAACTCCGGAACGCCGTTTTTACCCATTGCATAATAGTCGCCCATGGCCGCGCGGCTCAGATAAACTCGCGCGGTTTTGTTAACGGAAAGAAACGGGGCAAGGCCCCCGGAATGGTCGTCGTGGGCGTGGGAGAGCACAGCGGTGTCCACCAAGGCCAAATCAACCCCCAGAGCGCGGGCGTTGTCCAGTACGGCGGGACCGGGACCCATATCAAAGAGGATTTTGTGGGTTTTCGTCTCCACATACTGGCTCAGTCCGTGGGCGTGAACCACGTCGGCGCGGCAGGAGGTATTTTCAAGCAAGGTTGTAATCTTCATGAGATTCGCTCCTTTCAAAAACCCGCGGCAAAAAGCCGCCGAGGAAATTCAGACTGTGACTGCCTCTCCGTACAGCGCCCAGGTATTGCTGTCGGTAATTTTTACGTCCGCAAAGGTTCCGATGAGGGTCTTGTCTCCCTTGACGCGCACCAGACGGTTCCCCTCTGTACGGGAGGAAAGGGGCCAATCGGCGTCTTCGCTTTCCCCGTCCACCAGAACGCGCAGGGTTTTCCCCACATAGGCGGCGTGGGCGGCGGCGGACTTGGCGTTTTGCACCTCCAGCAGCCGGTCAAACCACTTCTGCTTTTCGCTGCGAGGCACCGGATCGGGCAGCTCCGCCGCCTTCGTGCCGGGGCGGGGACTGTAAATAAAGGTGAACAGGGCGTCAAAGCCCACGTCCCCCACCAAAGACACGGTTTCCATGGCTTCCGCCTCCGTCTCCCCGGGAAAGCCGATAATCACGTCGCTGGTGAGCACCAGATTGGGCATTTTCGCCTTTGCGTAGTTGATTTCCTCCAGATACTGCTCCCGGGTGTACCGCCGGTTCATCTCTTTTAGAACGCGGTTGTTGCCGGACTGAAAGGGAAGGTGAAGCTGCTTTGCAACGTGGGAACACCGGGCCATGACGTCAAACAGCTTGTGCGTCGCGTCCTTGGGATGGCTGGACATGAAGCGGATGAGATAGTCTCCGGGAATCTGGTCAATGTCGGAGAGCAGGTCCGCAAAGTCGTATCCGCCGCCAAGGTCGTTTCCGTAGGAATTTACGTTTTGGCCAAGAAGGGTAATCTCCTTGTACCCGGCCTCCACCAACTCACGTACTTCCGCCAAAACCGCGTCCCGGCTGCGGCTGCGCTCCCGGCCACGGACGTAGGGCACAATACAGTACGAACAGAAATTGTTGCAACCGTACATAATGGAAACCCAGGCCTTGGCGCCCTCCTGACGGAGGGTGGGAAGCCCCTCGGCAATGCTGCCCACTTCGTCCTGCACGGCGAACAGCCGCCCGTGAGACTCGTATACCTGCCACAAAAGCTCGGGGAATTTCCACAGCGCATGAGGCCCAAACACCAAATCCACGTGGCGGTAGGATTCCTTCACTCGCTTGCCCACCCGCTCCTCCTGCGCCATGCAGCCGCATAGGCAGATGATCTGGTGGGGATTGGCCTTCTTCGTATGGGTCAGCGCGCCGAGGTTGCCAAACACCCGTTGCTCCGCGTGCTCTCGGATGGCGCAGGTGTTGAGAATCACCACGTCGGCGTCCTTGGGCTCCTGCGTGAGGGAAAAGCCCATCTCCTTCAGCATGCCCATCAGCTTTTCCCCGTCGGCCACGTTCTGCTGGCAGCCGAAGGTGTCCACGCAGGCGGCGGGACGGTTCTCCCGCGATAAGAGCATGGTATGAATCAATTCCGTAAAGCCCCGCTGGCGCGCAATTTCCTCTGGGGCAATGGTCACGTTTTTGCGTTCCAAGGGTAAATCCTCCAAAACCTGAAAATGTCGATAATTTATCCACGTTAGCTTATCACAAAATAAAAAAAAGCACAAGCCGGATTTCCCCGGGGCGGTGACCCACGCCCCGGCAAAAACGCGCTCATGTGAAAGTTGCTTTTTTTCCCAAAATGGGGTAGGATAGGGCATAAATCTTTCAGAGAATCGGCGCATACCGCGCAGGGAGGTCTTTTATGCTCTATCTTATCGCCGGCGCAGGGCTTTTGGCTGTGGACCAGTGGGTCAAAGATTGGGGGACGGGCCATCTGGAGCTGGGGGCATCCGCGCCGCTGTTGCCCGGCTTTTTGGAGCTGCTGCGGATTCATAATTACGGCGCGGCCTGGTCCAGCTTTTCTGGGATGCGGTGGCTGCTGCTGGCGCTGACGGGGGCCATTGTGCTGGCCGTGATTTTTGCCGTGGCGAAAAAACTGGTCCGCCATCCGCTGGGGCTGGCCGCCGCCACGCTGATTATCTCGGGGGGGCTTGGCAACATTCTCGACCGGGCACGTCTGGGCTACGTGGTGGATATGTTCAACTTCCAGTTTGTGCACTACCCCGTGTTCAACGTGGCGGACATCTGCATTGTGTCCGGAGCGATTCTGGGGGCGGTATACTACCTGTGGTTCTATGAGAAATATGATGGGAAGGAAAACGCCGATGGAAACGCTGACGCTGAAAGCAAGCCCTGAGGACGCGGCGCGGCTGGATGCGTTTTTGGCCGAACGAGGTCCCGGACTGACCCGCTCCGCCGCCGCGCGGCTGATCGGAGAGGGCAAAGTGCTGGTGGACGGGAAAAAGCCCGCCAAGAGCCTGCGTCTTACCGGCGGGGAGACGGTGACGGTGGAGCTGCCCCCGCCGGAGGTGTCCGAGGCCCTGCCGGAGGATATTCCGCTGGACGTGGTGTATGAGGACGGGGACGTCATCGTTGTGAACAAGCCCCGGGGACTGGTGGTCCACCCCGCTCCGGGCCACCCCGGCGGCACGCTGGTGAACGCCCTGCTGAACCGGTGCGGCGACTCCCTTTCCGGTGTGGGCGGGGTACTGCGCCCCGGCATTGTCCACCGCATCGACAAGGACACCTCGGGCCTCATCATCGCCGCGAAAAACGATTTTGCCCACCAAAAGCTATCCGCCCAGCTTCAGGACCATACGCTGGCCCGGACCTATGAGTGTATTGTGGTGGGAAAGCTCAGGGAGGATTCCGGCACGGTGGACGCGCCCCTTGGCCGCTCTCCCGCTGACCGAAAAAAGCAGGCGGTGGTGCAAGGGGGTCGCCGGGCCGTGACCCATTGGGAGGTCATCGCCCGCTATCCCGGCTTCACCCATGTGCTCTGTCATTTAGAGACAGGGCGCACTCACCAGATTCGCGTCCACATGGCGCACTTGGGCCACCCTATTCTAGGAGACACGGTGTACGGCGCGAAAAAGCCCGTCCCGGGATTGCAGGGACAGTGCCTCCACGCGGCGGGACTTCGGTTTCTCCATCCCCGGACGGGGCAGCCGGTGGAGCTTACCTGCCCGCTGCCGGAGGAATTTTTGCGCCAGCTACGCAAACTGGAAGAGGGAAGGCGGCCTCTTTGAGGAAAACCAATCTGTTGTAAAAAAACGAAAAGAGCCTGAGAAACCGGGCCTTTAAAAAATCAGCCGCGCCGGAGAATGCTCTCCGGCGCGGCTTTGGTGATGTACTTACCATGGATGGAAGCTGCGGGACTGCGCCTCGGTCATAGCAAAATAGCGGTAATCTACGCCGTTTGCTCCGTCGCCCCATGTGGTATCAATGTGATAGGACGTGCCGTCCAAGATAGCCACCGTCCAGATGTGGTCGGGGTTGGACAGGGCGTAGCAGTCGATTCCCTCCAGCTTTAAAAGTAGGTTGTAGGCCCCGGAGTATCCGTCGCACACAGCCGTTCCGTGGCGGAAGAGGGTATAGCCGATGTGAGAAAGGGAGTCGGGCCCGGCGGCAGTGTCGTAAACACAGTTGTTGCAAATCCACTGGAAGTAAACGCTGGCCTTTTCCATCTGGGTCATGTTTGCCGTGATCTCGCCCTCGGCCCACAGCCGGTCGTGCAGGGCGATGGCGGCTTGAAGGGTGTAGTCCCGGTAGGCGGGAAGGTTTGCCCCCGCCGCCACGGCGGAAAAGGTCAGCGTCACCCGGCCGGTAATTGTTTCGTAGGTGCACTCCACAGAGTTGTACATTTGCTCGCAGTAAGACTTGACGACGGCCAGCGCCTTGTTCATCACGTCGCCCGCCTGTGCGGAGGTAATGTATGTGCCGTAATTCAGCTCCAGTACGTTCGTCTCCTGAGAGAGCATGTAGGCCACGCTGGAGGTAATCTGCTCCTGTGTGGAGGGTGCGGGGAAATAGGTGGCGCTCGAGGTGACCAAGTCTCCCCAAGAGGTGCCCGCCACGCTGTAATCCGGAGCCTCCGGGACCTCCAGAACGGTCCACGCGGGCGTCAGACGCAAAGCGGGGTCCACCATCCGGGTTAGCATGGCCGCCGCCGCCCCGCGGGTCACCGCGTTTTCAGGGCCAAAGGTTCCCGCGCTGTCGGACCCGGCGGACACGCCGGCTTTGTAAAGAGCCAGAATATCGTTGTAATAGGGCGTATACTCCGTCACGTCCGTGATAAACTGACGGGAGGCGTAGGCTCTTGTCACCAGTTCGTCGTTGACAGCGGGAAGCGTCTCCGCCGGGAGAGCCGCCGCCAGCACATGGGCCGTCTGGGCCCGGGTGGCAGGGCCTTTATAAAGCCCGTCCAGCTCCGAGGCAAGCGCGCCCACGCTTTGAAGATACGCGAGATACGGCTCATAGGCCGACTGGCCCTCAGTTCGGAAGGCGGCGGCGCCGGATTCGGCGTCCCCTGTGGCGTACAGGCTGCGAATGCGGCCCGCGAAAATCACAATCTGCCCCACGGTCATGCCGTCCTTTGGGCCGAAGGTGCCGTTGCTCTTGCCAACCGACAGACCGTATTCGTACAGGGCCGCTGCGTTGCCGTAGAAAACCGAGTCGGGAGTTACGTCGGAAAATTCGCCGGCATAGGTTTTCGCGCGGACAAAGTTATCCGCCGAATTTTCAGCCGCCGCTGCGGGAACGCACAGGCCAACTGCCAGAACAAGCGCCAGCAGCAGCCCCGGCAGGCGCAGCTTCAGATATATCATAGGGCCTCCTCTTCTTCTTTCATCGCGCAGCCGCGCTCAGGACAAAATGTTCAGATCCGCCAACACCCGATCTTCCACATAAGGGTTAAGATATTCGTTGACAATGAGAAGCACTTCGTCGGCTTTCAGATAAATATAGGGAGAATGCCACTCCCCGGGCAGGGTGGAAAAATTCACGTTGTCCGCACCCATGGAAAAGGCCTCCTGCCCCAGCCAAGCAAGCTCGCCCAATTCCAGATCGGTTTTCACGTACTGCTGAAAAATCTTTGCAAACTGGGAAACTTTCGTCAGGTTGGCGGGCCGCAGGGTCTGCTTTGCCACGGTCTTTAAAAAATCCTGCTGGGTTTTCATTCGGCCAATGTCCTCGCTGCCGTAGCCGGTGCCGTCATTGTTGTGGCGAAAACGGACCACCTTCAGCGCCTCCGCGCCGGTTAAGTGGCGCGTCCCGGCGGAGAAGTGAATGGACAGGTTTTGAATCGGGTCGTCATAGTCCATGTCCACGGGAATGTTGAAATCCACGCCGCCGATGGCGTCCACAAGTGCGGAAAAGGCCTTCAGGCTGACCTCCACGGTGTAGTCCACCGGAATTCCCAATTGACCGGATAGGGTTTCCGCCGCCTGCTCCATGCCGCCGATGTTGTAGGCGGCGTTGAATTTATAGTTCTTGCCGTTGATGTGGCTTTTGGTGTCCCGGGGAATGTTCACGCCGTAAATTCGACCGGCCCCAGCGTCCACCGCCACCAGAATGTTGGTGTCGCTGCCGCCGTTTCCGTCGTCCACGCCGGAGACGAGAATGGTGTAAAAATCGGGCTTTCGGGCCGAGTGGGCGGCCTTTGCCGCTAGGGTCAACTGGTCGGCATCCTGCAAAGCCAGCTCCGCGGAGGAGAAGGCCTGAGACGAGGAGGAAAGGCCCGCGCCGTCCTCTCCCTCCAGTTGGGGCGGGCGGACAATGGCCTTATAGGTCAGGGTCAGCCCAACAAAAACGGACAGAATGACCACAAGCCCCAACAGGCGGCGCTGAAGCGGAGAAATACGGCGGCGACGGCGTTTTTTAACCATGGGTACGGCGAACTCCTTATTGGTCTCCGCCCGCTGGGCGGAAGGACCGTCAAATCTAAACGCCGACCCTTGGCAATGGAAAAAACCGGGGGCGGCTGTCGTGCCTCATTATACTGCCTTCCGGAGCAAAGCGCAAGGTTGGATTTGCGGAGAAGGGCCTGTGTCTCTTAGCGCGGGAATGCTTTACAAAACCGCCGAAAGCGTGCTAAAATAGAGAAAAACCGCCGTGAGAAGATGGAAAGGTAGGGGGATCGCCGCGTGAAAAAGAGATTTGCCGCCGCCGTGCTGGTGCTGGTTCTGGTGGGGACCCTCTGTCCCCCTGTTTCGGCGGAGGATTCGGTCTATTTTACCGCCGTGGACGAGCGGGTTCTGGATTTGAAGGATTCCACCATGCCCTTCTGGTTCGGCGGATATCTGTACGTGGCCGCCACGGTGTTCCGGGAATCCGGCGTGAACTATTCCTATAATGTTGTCACCCAGACGCTGGTGCTGTACGACTCCAGCCGGTCTTTGGTGTTCGATGTTTCTACCGGCTCCGGCACCACCGGACAGGGGGAGCTGTATGACCATGTGTGCGTAACCCGGGGCGGAGTGACTTTTGTGGCTGCTTCGCCCGTGGCATCCTATTTCGACCGGGCATACAGCAATACGCCGGTCAACCATGGATACCTGATCCGCGTGAAAAGCGCCGCCGCCGTTCTGCCAGACAGCATGTTTACGGATACCGCTTCCTACCAGTTGGACGCGAAATACCAGCAGTATCAAAAGAAAAACACCGCCGACCCGGCGGACACTAACACGGGGGAGACGGGAGACCCTGAGGTTGAGGACCCCGCTTCTTCCGGAAAGTCGATTTACCTTTGCTTTTTGGCGGAGGAAGGGGAGACTGTGACCGCGTGGCTGGACGCGCTGGAGAGCCGGGGTGTTCACGCCGCATTTTATTTCACGGAGGAGGCCCTTTCCCGCAGCGGGGATCAGCTTCGGCGCATCGCGGCCTCCGGCAGTGTGGTGGGCCTGATCCCCGGATTCGGCGGGGGCGCGGCGGAGCGGCTGGCCGCCATGAACCGGACATTGTTTGCCGAGGCGGGGATGAAAACCCGGCTGGTCTATGGGGCGGCCCGGGACGCAGCCGCACTCCGGGCGGCGGGTTACTGCCCGCTGAATCCCGGCATCGACCATGCGGAATACGGCCTTGGATCCTCCGGTGCGGCGAACACGCTCCTGAATCAAATTGGCAAACGGCGGGGTCCGGTGTCGGTGTGGCTGGGGAGCGACGTGACCGCCGGGGCCCTGCGGGTGTTTCTTGCCTCCGCCGCGGAGGAGGGGAACCGGCTGCCCGCTATGACGGAAACGGCTTTTTAAACGCGTGTTTTACAAAAAATTCAACATCTGAGAACTAAAGCGTATATAATGGACAACATAGAGCGGGGGAGACACCCCCATTTTAAAAAAGTACGGAGGCAGGACTATGGCGCGAAACATTCTGGTTGTTGAGGACGATCACAACATCTCCGACCTGATCCACATGTATCTTGTGAAGGAGGGCTTTGACGTCCGCATCGCCGCAGACGGCGGCAGGGCGGTGGAGGAATTCCAGAAGCAGGCGCCCGATCTGATTCTGCTGGACATTATGCTGCCGGTGATGGACGGCTGGGCCGTGTGCGCGAAAATCCGGGAGACCAGCAAGGTTCCCATCATTATGCTGACCGCCAAGAGCGAGGTGTTCGACCGTATTCAGGGGTTGGAGATGGGGGCGGACGACTATATTGTCAAGCCCTTTGAGATGAAGGAGCTTCTGGCCCGGATCAACGCGGTGCTCCGCCGAACGGAGATTCCCAACGACACGTCCAAAAAGCTGACCTTTGACAAGCTGGTGGTGAATCTGGATTCCTACGAGCTGATTGTGGACGGCAAAAAGGTGGACACGCCTCCTAAGGAGCTGGAGTTGCTGTATCATCTGGCCGCCACGCCCAACCGGGTGTATACTCGCAACCAATTGCTGGACGAGGTGTGGGGCTTCGACTATTTCGGAGACAGCCGGACCGTGGACGTGCATATCAAGCGCCTGCGGGAGAAGGTGGAGGACGTGTCCGACCAGTGGGCGCTGAAAACCGTGTGGGGCGTGGGCTATAAGTTCGAGGTTGTGGGCGCGGCAAAACAGACAGAGAAGGCATGAAACGGTTGGGCGAGCGCTTTCCGGGGCTGTACTGGCGGCAGATGCTTTTGACCATGGGTACCGTCCTTCTGACGCTGGCGCTGCTGGGGGCATCCTACTCTGCGCTGGGCTATAACTTCCTCCGCCAGCAGCGGATCAACGATATGGAAACCCGGGCGGACGTGGTGGCCCGCCTGTCCACCGGCTATCTGAGCAGCGGCGGCTTTTCAAGCGAAACGGAGCTTTTGACGCTGGCGGGCTTTGCCGCGTCCATATCCGACTTGAATTTTCTCGTCTGCGACACGCAGGGCCGGGCCCTGCTTTCCACTGACCCGGGACTGGACGGACTGTCTGTCACCATTCCTCAGAAGCTGATGGACAAGACCCTGACGCAGGGCGCCAGCTCCGGGCGCTCCAATCTGAATGGTGTGTACACGGACAAGCACCTTTTGGTGGGGATTCCGGTGGCAGATGCGGCGGGAAAACAGGTGGGCGTGGTGTTTGCAGTGTCCGTGCTTCACTCTGCTCTGGACAAAATGTGGCAGGGCTTTATCGGTTTGTTTGTCATGACCTCCTGCGTGGTGCTGATGGTGGCGTTTATGGCGTCCTCCGTCACCGCCATGCGGCAGGTCCGGCCCATCCGGGAGATGGTGGCCGCCACCCGGCGGTTTGCCGACGGGGAGTTTGACATCCGCATGCGTGACACGGAACGAAACGATGAAATCGGCGAGTTGGCGGTTTCCTTTAACAACATGGCCGAGACGCTGCTGCAAACAGAGCGCAAGCGCAGAGAGTTTGTCGCCAACATCTCTCACGAGCTGAAAACCCCCATGACCACCATCGCCGGGTATACCGACGGCATTCTGGACGGGACCATCCCCTATGAAAGCGAAAAGCAATACCTGCAAATTATCGCGGAGGAGAGCCGCCGCCTGAGCCGCATGGTCCGGCGGATGCTGGACGTGAGCCAGCTTCAGGCCATCGACCCCATGAAAAGCGGGGCCCACTTTGACCTTTGCGAAAGCATGCGCCGGGTGCTGATTTCCATGGAAAAGAAAATTACCGACCGTGGGCTGGATGTGGACGCGGATATCCCGGAGGAGCCAATTTTGGTTTTGGGGGATAACGACATGATCACTCAGGTCATTTACAATCTGTTGGAAAACGCCGCAAAATTCGCAACGCCCGGCTCCGTGCTGTATCTGGGCGTTGCCCGGCGGGACGGCAAAGCCCGTGTCGTCGTGCGCAACGAGGGAGACACCATTCCGCCCGAGGAGCTGCCGCTTTTGTTCGAGCGGTTTCACAAGAGCGACAAATCCCGCAGCGAGGATAAGACCGGCGTGGGGCTGGGACTTTATATTGTCAAAACCATTTTGGAGCAGCACCGGGAAAAAATCAATGTGACCAGCGAGAACGGCGTCACCGAGTTTTCGTTCTCCCTGACCGCGGAATAACGAGGCGCAGATGAACGACCAGTATTTAAAAATTGAGCCCCTTGACGGGCAGGCCCCCGTGCCGGACGGGAGCGGGGACGACCCCCGGGAGGTGGTGGAATACTATCCGCCCCTGCCCCGGCCCCAGGAGGTGGTGGAGGTTTATGTCCAGCCCCGGCGGCTGCCGGGCCGGGCGGAGCCATCTGCCTCAGTGAATATCATCCCTGTGGTTGGACCGGTTTCGGCCCCGGCGATTTCTCAAAGACGGGGCCGGGGAAAACGTGGGCTGTGGATTTTCCTGATCTGCCTTGCCGTTGCGGGAGGTCTGGCTGTGGGCGCGTTCTTTTTGAACGGCGGCTTTTTTTACTTCAATCCCTCTTCTTCGGGGGAGGAATACCTGCAAAACGAGGACTGGGATCAGGAGGAGGTTTCCATTGAGACCTATCCATACGGTCAGGGTGCGGTGATGGAGTTGGCCGCAGCCAAGGGCGGCGCGCTGACCATTCAGGAGATTTACCGCAGGGTGAATCCGGCGGTGGTGACGGTGATTGCCCAGTTGGACCGGGGCGCTTCGGTGGGAACCGGCATGATTTTCCGGGAGGACGGATATGTACTCACCAACTATCATGTGGTGGCGGGAAGCCACGATTGCAGTGTGACGCTGGCCTCCGGCAGGACCTATGAGGCCCTCTATGTGGGTGGAGACAGCGGAAACGACGTGGCGGTTTTAAAGCTGGAAGCCACGGGCCTGCCTGCGGCAGAGATGGGCGATTCCGATGCGTTGACGGTGGGCGACACGGTATACGCCATCGGAAATCCTCTGGGCGTGGAGCTGCGGGGAACGCTGACGGACGGCATTGTCTCCGCCATCAACCGGGATGTGGATGTTTCGGGCCGCATCATGACGCTGATCCAGACCAACGCGGCTTTGAACGAAGGCAACTCCGGCGGCCCGCTCATCAACGCATACGGACAGGTGGTGGGCGTGAACACCATCAAGATGATGTCCTTTTCCTCAAATGTGGAGGGGCTGGGCTTTGCCTTGCCCATGCGGTCTGTGCAAAAAATGGTGAACGACATTCTGGAGAGTGGGCAGGTCCTTCCCGAACCACGGCTGGGCGTCACCATTCTGGACATGCCCAAGCTTCTGCCCGACGGAACGCAGGGCGTGGAGGTACAGGATGTAAGCATCGGCTCCGCCGCCGACAGGGCGGGGGTGAAAGATGGGGACGTAATTGTTTCCGCAGGCGGGCAGGCCGTGACCGAGCGGCATATGCTGATGAACGTCCGCCGCCAGTTCCGCATCGGCGACGACTTGCCTGTGAAGCTTTGGCGAGATGGGGAGTATTTAGAGGTGGTCCTCCATCTGGACGAGGCGGTTAAAGAGCTGCCTGCCGAATGAAGACGCGATGAAGCGAAATGAAAACGGGAAATAAATTACGCGGGCGTTTATAAGGCAAAGGGAGCCGAATATCAATTCCTACGAAGGGGCGGACAGTCGAAACTGTCCGCCCTGTTTTTTCTCTGCGAGACAAGGCGTATACCCATTGCCCTGATACTCTGCCTGCACCAGAGAGGAAATTATTTGTTAAGGCTCCCTTTCATGCGAAAGGCGCGGAAGAGGGACGCTGAATATTGCGTCTGTCGGCGGCAGGAGAACCGGTTTCATCAAGAAAGCCCCCATCCACGCAATAAGCGTGGATGGGGGCTTCTTTTTTCCCAAGGCAAAAGTGCGGAATTTAATTCAATGCGTTTTTGCAAGCGTTTCTTCTCCGGCTTTTTTTTCATCCGAGGGGTCAGTGGGCAGGCCTTCGGAATCCGCCTCACTGCCAGAATTAGCCGGGATTTTTGTTTTCCCGCGGGAAAGGGAGTGTTTGAACACCGCAAAATGTTTCTTTTTCCGAGGCGCTTTGTTGGAAGATGCCTCCGACTTTTCGGGAATGCTCTTTATCGGCGCAATCTGCGGGGAAGACGTTCCGATAGAAGCGTGCTCATTTTCTGCCTGAGGGTTCTCGCCGCCGTCTGCGTTTGCTTTTTTCCCGCTGGGAAGCTTTTTTGCGGCGGATTGCAGGGCCGTTGCAATGCGGGAGGGCTTTACCGGCGGCACGGTCCGCCAATACCGGCTAGTTTTGTTGAACACCGGCTCGCACACGCTGAGAATGGAGGGCATGATAAAAATGCTGACCGCCGCAGAAATCAGCGCGCCCCGGGCCAGCATCACGCAGATGGACCCAATCAGGTCGATACTGGAGACGAAGGACACACCCAGCGTGGCACAGAAGAGCACCAGTGAGCTGGTGATAATGGAGGGATCGGAGGAGGTGGCGGCAATGTGGATGGCCTCGTCCCGGCTTTTCCCGGCGCGCAGTTCCTCCTGAAGGCGTGTAGTCATTAAAATGGCATAGTCCACCGTGGCGCCCAACTGCACACAGCCGATGATGGTTGGGGCGATGAAGGGAATGTCTGTCCCGGTAAAATAGGGCACGCCCTGATTGATGAAGATGGCAAGCTCGATGGTGCCCACCAGAACCACCGGAACGGTGAGAGACTGAAACACGAATAAAACGATCAAAAAGATGGCGGCCATGGAGATGTAGTTGGTAATGTTGAAATCCACGGCGGAAGTTTCAATCAAGTCATTGGTCATGGCCGCTTCGCCGGTAATCAGGGCGCCGGAGTCGTATTGCTTGAGAATTCCCCGCATCCCATCCAGTTGGTCGGATACCTCCTGAGATGCGGTGGCGTATTTGGAGTTCACCATCATCATCTGCCAGCCGTCCTGCTTGAGCATGGTGCGCACCTCGTCAGGTACAAAAAATTCCGGAATCCCAGCGCCCAGCAGAGAGTGATAGGACAGCACCGAGGTTATGCCGGGCAGGTCCTCAAGAGCGTTTTCCAGTTGATTCATGTCAGTTGTGGAAATGTCGTCCCGCAAAAGCACAAAGTGGGACGTACCCATGTCAAAATCGCTCTTCAGCTTTTCATTGGCCACAATGGAAGGAAGGTCCTGCGGCAGGGACTCATCCAGCTTGTAGTAGATGCCCGCGTGGTTCTGCGCGTAAACGGCGGGCAGGAACATCAGTAGAGTGAGGCCCACAAAAACCCAGCGGTGCTTCAGAATATGGACATTAATTTTATCAAAGCTGGGAATCAGCGTTCTGTGTTAGTGCTGGTCGATTTGCTTATCGAACAACAGCACCAGAGAGGGCAGCACCAAAATCACCGTGGCAATGCCCAGCAGCACGCCCTTCGCCATGACAATGCCAATATCCCGGCCCAGTGTCAGCCGCATAAAGCACAGGGCCAAAAAGCCGGCGATGGTGGTCAGGCTGCTGCCGGAAAGAGAGGTAAATGCCGACACAATGGCCTTTGCCATGGCGTCGCGCTTATCTTCGTAATTACTGCGCTCTTCCTCGTAGCGGTGGTAGAGAAAAATGGAATAGTCCATGGTAACGCCAAGCTGCAAGACGGCCGCGATGGCCTTGGTAAGATAGGAAATCTGGCCCAAAAAAATGTTGGAGCCGAAATTGTAGATGACGGCCAGCCCGATACTGGCAAGAAATATAAAGGGCAGTACCGTGGATTCCAGCGTCAGTGACATGGCTGCCAGCGCCAGAAGAACCGCAAGGCCCACAAAGAGCGGAAGCTCGCTGTCCATCAGGTCCCGGGTATCCTTGATGACCACCGAAAAGCCTGCCAGAAAGCACTTGTTGTTGCATACCGACCGCACCTGATCAATGGCCTCCATCGTCTCGTCCGAGGCGCCGGGATGGTCGTACTGAATCATCATCATCGTGGCGTCCCCGGAGAAAAACATGTCTCTCAGGTTGGCGGGGATAAACTCGGTGGGAATCTGGATGCCCACCATGCTGCTGACCCAGATGGCGTTGCTGACGCTGGGAATATCCTGAATTTCCTGAATCAGCCGGTTGCTGTATCCGGCGGGCATATCCTCCACGATCAACATACTGGTGGCTGCCATTTTAAACGGGTCCTCCAGCAGCTTTTCCCCCTGAGAGGACTCTGAGCTTTGGGGCAGGTAGGAAAGAATATCGTAGTTGACGCGGGTAGCTGCAAAGCCGATTGCGGAGGGAATCAGCAGCAAGGCGGCGATGAGCGCCACCAGCTTCGGCCTGCGTGTCAGTCCGTGGGCAATTTTCTCAATCACAGGGAGTCACCTTCTTCTTTCATATCGGCAGTTCCTCAGTGGAAAATCCCGGTGATTGAGGACCAAAGGTCATGGAACATCCTGCCCACGCGGCTTCCGAAGCTGCCCTTGTCAGCGGTGGCCGGCGCGGTTTCTTCATCTTCTTCGTCGGGCACCTTAATTTCCTGAGAGCGAATCAGCACCTGTATGCTCTGGGGCGCGGGGTTTTGCCCAGAGGTCAGCGACTGGGCCGGGGCGGTGCTGTCCATATTCAGCAGGTTATCCACATCGCCAGTGTGCTCGTTCCACGTATCTGTGATGATGCTGTCCAGACTGTTTTTTGCGGATTTAATGTCCTTACTGGTGGCAAGGGCGGCGGCAGTCTGGCGCAGAGAGGCAGCCAGCCCTTCCAGCGTCTGCTTGGTTCCGGCATCCAACTGCTCGCCGGAGGTTCGGGCCAGAGCTTCCGTGTCGGAAATCAGTTTTTCCGCGTTGCGGATAGAGCCTGCGGCGGTGACACTTAAATCCTCCAGTGTTTTCAACGTCTCTTGCAGCTTTGGCTCATAGGCATCCACCGCATTGTGCAAATTTTGTACGTCATCCAACAGCTGAGATGCTTTTTTGGTTACTTTCTGGCTAACCCCGGCAATGCCGGATACATCCCCCATGACATTGGCAAGACTGCCCATCTCATCACACACCCTTGACAGTCCGCCTACCAGGTTGGCTGTGGAGATTGCCATTTTGCTCATGCTGTCACCTGCGGAGCTGACCGTGTCGTTCAGTCCACCCATAGCTGCCAAAATCAGCTCCAGTGCGGCTTTGTCACCGCTGTTGTAGACATCCCACAAATTATCCATTAGTGCGGCTTTGCTTGAGTCATTTGTCACTACGGCGCAAAATTTTTGAAAGCTTTTGGGAGAATCGGTATGGTCATAAGCGTCACACAGCGGGTTCAGCTTATCGTAGGCAGCCAGCAGCCCGCCGGAGGAATCGATACTGTAAATCAAGTCGCGATCACCCGTGACGCAAGCACTTGCCATACCGGCGGCCTGTGAGGCGGGATAGCCTTGATTGACAAAGAAGCCTGTGTAAAAAGCGGTTCTATTCCCGTCCGCCGCGTTGAGCCCAGCATATGTAGTATGCAGACCCACCACCGTGTTCAGAGTATCCTGATTCAGTGTATTCTGCGAGGAACCCTGTCCGCCGGAGGAACCGGGATTGATATCCAAAAGCTCGGTTTGCAGACTTTTCAGGCTTCCTTGAAGCGTGCGCAGCCGCCACATGACTTCCTGCGCGTTGTCGGCGTTGTGCTCCAAGTTTTTCAAATCATTTTCAAGATCTACCAGTTCCGTCTTTATAGAAACCGTCGTATTTACCAGCGTTTTTAGGGTTGCCTTGGAGTTTGTCAGTGTTTTGCTGGCGGCCTGCACCTGCTCTGCCACTGGGTCCAGCAGGGCGGCGATGCTTTCCATATCCAGCTTGGAGATGTCGAGTCCGTCGTAGATGGAGCCTTTTCCGGCAGAAATGGTTCCCCGTGCCTGGTTCAGCGCGTCAAGACCCTTGGCACTGGAATAAAGGCCGCCGGTCATGCTGCTCAGAGCGTCCAGCGTGGTGTCCAGACTGTTGTTAAGCTTTTCGTAGTCGTTCTCCAGCTCGTCCTTGCGGTCGCTCAGCTCTGCAATCTGGTCCAACTGCGCCAGCGTGGCTGGGAGCATCATGAACGTCATGCCGCCAAAGGAAAAATCGTCGGAGCCAACCTCAATGGTAAAATGCTGCTCTTCTCCCGGCAGGGCCAAAAACAGCACCGTGCGCAGATTGCCCACCAGTTGAACCTGTGCGCCCTTTGCTTTCAGGGAAAGGATATCGTCCTGATTAAATAGGGCCATGGCCTCCAGCGTATAGTTGTTTTTTGCGTAGTCGCTGGCGGCTTCATTGGGAATAATGTCGAGATTGATATTCACCACGCCGGTTTTTCCTGCCAAATCCTCCGCCTTGGTGGGGACGCCGTTCAGCGTGTAAGACAGGGCGATGGTCCAGGGCAGGGCGGCAAACGGCGCGGTGGTCTTTCCCTCAAAATAAAAGTGAGAAGGTGCGGCTGCCTTGCTGAAATCAAAGGTGGTGACATTGTCTTTCTCGGTGGGGGTCGTACCGTCGGTCAGGTTTACCACCTCGTCGTAAGTACCGTAATCCGTCAGGGCCGTGGCGCCGTTGAGGGCGTAGCTTTTTACTACGCTGCCTTCTGTCAGATTGCCGTAGTAATCCAGCGTGGCGTAATACGCCTCGTCGTAGGTAGGGGCCACGCCGTCGCCAATTTTTTCCGCTGCGCCCACGGGAATCAGCGTGGCCGGAAGCACAGCCGCCAGCGTCAGCGCAAGCGCGCGCGTGAACTGGGGGAATTTGTAAACCATAAAAATGCTCCTCTCAATTATGAACATGTGTCCGTTAATGAATTTATGTCAATTTTATACCAGAAAGAATTATAGTATGGTCTTATTCAAAAAGCAATAGGTTTAGCCAAAAATAATCAACAATTTTTGATTAAAATATTTTTGTTGATTTCTAGACAGATTTGAACTATAATAGCCGCAAGCGGCCATAATTGAACCGCTGTGTACATTAAGAAAAAGACGGCTGAATTTTGGCCACGCCGGAGTGTTCTGTGGCAAACTGGGCCTGTGTGGATCCCTGTGGTGAAGAGGGCTGCGGATTCACTTTTATGTGAAAGGGGCATGAACAAAGTGGAAAAAGGAGAGGATCGGCGGTCGCGCCGCTCTCAAAAGCTGCTGAAAAAGGGACTGCTGGAGCTGATGCTGGAAAAAAAGTTTTCCGCCATCTCCGTGCGGGATGTGACAGAGCGGGCGGATATGAACCGGGGGACGTTTTATCTTCATTATGCGGACACCACCGCCTTGCTTCAAAGCGTGGAAACGGACATGCTGGCAGAGGCCCAGCTTTTGATCGACGAGCATATGGCGGAGTTTGAGGCGGGCGGTTCTCTGCGCCCGGTGTTTAAGCCGATTTTGGACTACATTGTGAAGCATCGCCCGGAATTTGAGGCGTTGTTTGCCAATAATTCCACCAGCAATTTTACCGACAGGCTTCAGGAGCTGATTCACCGCAACGGCGTGAGCCTTGTGCGGGCAAAGTTTCACACAGCGTCTTCCGCGCAGATGGATTTTCTGATCAGCTTTATTGGGTACGGACTGATTGGCCTGATTAAGACGTGGTTCGATCAGGACATGGTTTTGCCCAGAGAGGATTTGGTCCGGCAGGCGGACCGCCTGGTCAACGGCGCGGCGATGGGAATCCTCTCCGACGCAGGCGAATTTTAAAAAAATGAAACGCCGGATATCGGCGCAGAAACGGGGGAAAACGTCTAAGACGTTTTCCCCCGCGTGGTTTATCGGCGCAGTGTTTGATTAAAAAAACATTTCCGATCCTCTCGGGCATAAAAAAGACTGTTCAGTCTTACCTAAGGCTTTTTCTCCGGATTGTCTTCCGGCGGTTTTTCCAGTTTCTTTTTTTGGGGCCACAGCAGCGAAACGCCCGAAGCCAACAGATAGATGCCGAAGGGCTTGCGCAGCAGTTCCACATCCATCGCAGTGGCGGCCCAAGCGCCCGCAAGGGCAAAGATTACCGCCCATGGAATGGAACGCTTAAGCGTAGGCTTGTCCAGAAATCCATTTTTCCAGTGAAACACCAGCGCGGCGGCGGCAGTGGGCAGAAAAAACAGCAGATTGATACCCTGCGCCGTTCGCTGGTCCACGCCCAGAAACAGCGTCATTATCAGCAGCAGAAGTGTTCCGCCACCCACGCCCCAGGCGGAGAGGATGCTGGCTCCCAGCCCGCAGAAAAAGGGCAGCAGCCAATTCACAGCAGATACCTCACCGCTCCGTAGAAAAGAAAAACGGCAAACAGCCGCTTAAGCCACTTGGCGGAAATTTTTCCGTACAGCCGTCCCCCTATAAAGCCTCCGGCGAGGCCGCCCAGCAAATACGGCAGGGCGGTTTTCAAGGACAGCTCCGCCCGCAGAAAATACACCGCCGCCGACACTGCGCAGATGGGAAAAATCACCGCCACACAGGTGGCGTACAACGTTTGTTTTTTTAAGGAGGACCTGCTCATCACCGGGATAAACACCATTCCTCCGCCGCCACCGAACAGGCCGTTTGCAAGTCCTGCCGCCGATCCCGCGATTCGTCCCCGCCATTTCTCGTTCATGCCTGTCACACTCCCCGGTTTCTATGTATTTCCGGAGGCGAGGCCTCCGGAAAGCCTGCGGATGGGACCGCAAGCGGCTGACTTAACTCTGCCTTACTTCAGCTTGAAGCTTTCGCAGTCCACGCACTTGCTCTCGGTGGGGTTAGACTCATGGGTACCCACGGAGATGGCATTCAGCCCGCAGTACTGCTTCTCCTGGCAGTGATAGGCGCAGTTGTCGACCGTGCACTTGATGCTGGCGTTGGGGGTGCATTCGCTGCCGTGGTTGGTCATGTCCTTCATCATAAAAAAGCCTCCTGATGAAAAAAATGTTGAAGGACTGCCGGTTTTGCCAAGATTGTCGGCAAAACCGGCGATCCTTTGGCTTTCGCCGCAAATAGTCTGTGCACGGGTGTGGTTTTTATGCTAAAAATTTTATTAATCAAACAGCTTTGAAGACAAAAGAGGGACTGGAGGCAGACGACCCCGGTCCCTCTGAAAAATCTTGCATGGAGAGAATCATCGCCGCAGCCTCGGCTGAGGAAATAATTTTCGTAGTTGTCTCCTCTGCGTCCTGCGGCCTTCAGCGCATGGCCAGAGTGACGTCTCCACTTACGGCCAACTCGCCGTGGTTGTAAATCTCCGCAGAGCAGGTCGCGATAGCCTTTTCCGCCCGCTCGGAAGCCATCTTGGCGCGAATCTCAATGGTATCTCCCGGCAGAATTTTTTTCAGAAAGCGCACGTTGTTAATGCCCAAAAATAGAGGGGTTTTTCCTGCGTAGCGCTCCATTTTCAAAAGCAGGATATCCGCGGTCTGCGCCATGCACTCCACGGAGTAAACGCCGGGCAACACGGGCTCGCCGGGAAAATGACCCTTAAAAATCTCCCGGGCCGGATCCACATAAAACCGGGTTTCAATGTGCTCGCCGGGAATCAGTTCCTCCACCGTGTCTACCAACAGCATCGGGTCGCGGTGAGGAATGACCTGCTTGACCTCTTCGTGAGAAAGTTTCATACAATTCTCTCCCTTTCACCAATCAATATTTTTATATGGAAGTTCGTCCAAAAAAACGTACTTTTACACACAATTGTGAAAAAATCAGCAGTGCTGAATAGCGGGACAAACTGCTTGATCAGCACATCTACGTCACTGATGCCCAACGCAAACACGATAATTATAACAGAAACATTGACAAAAACAAGCCTCAGGCCGTTGGTAGAATGAAGATGTTTAGAAGAAAGGCCGCATTGCGAATTAAGAGAACATTGAATATACCGTTTTGCAGGTCTTTAATTCTGGAACGGAAATCAATTAACCGCTGGGTGGGCGGCGACACGATCCCCGATTCATGCATATTGTGCATGCGCTGTTTTGGCGTTAAAACAAGGTGCGTTTTTAATCAGTAAAGCAGCGGCACGGTGAATATCAGCGGGCTAAAAGCTTTTTCATGCCAATCTCCAAACCGTCTACGGTTAGAGGAAACATAGGGAAAAGGGCGGCAATGGCATCATAGCTGTGGGACCACTCTTCGCCCCAGTCGGGGCGGTCGCCGGGGTTAAGCCAAATGGTATGGGGATATTTCTGGCGAAACAGTTGCAACCAGTCATGCCCGCATCGGGGACCGTCTTCTCTATGCCCCTGATAGAATCCTTCCAGCTCGTGGAGAGACATTTGCGCGTCTCCCACAAAAACCACCTTCCAGTCTTCTGATAGATTGGAAAGGACCCAGTCAGAGGGGACGGAGCTTTTGGGATCGATCATGGGCTCGTTATATAAACGGGTGTAAATACAATTGTGAAAGTAGTAAATTTTCAATTCCCTGAAATGTCTGGATTTGCTTACTGCCTGAAACAGCGCGGAGCACAGAGTGCTGTAATACTCCATAGAGCCGCCTGAGTCCATCAGCAGCAATAGTTTGACAGTGTTTTCCCGAGGGCGCTTATAGCGTATCTTCAACATGCCGCCCTGCTGGGCGGTATCCTGAATGGTGCTCTCCACATCGAACTGGGTGCGGGGGAGGTCCACCAGCCCTGAAAATTGCCGCAGTCTCCGCAGTGCCGATTGAAATTGACGGATATCCAGAGTGCTGTCCTCACGAAAGTCGCGGAATCTTCGTTCTCCTGCCACACGAAAGGCGCGTTTGTATTCGGACTGACCGCCCAGCCGGATTCCGTTGGGGCTCATGCCCGTGTTGCCGAAAATAGACATGCCATGGGTGCCGATCCAGTAATTTCCGCAGTTGTGCTGTTCCCACTGCTCATGCTTCCGCTCCTCGAAAAGTGCCTCGATCCCCGCTTGGCTGAGTTGCTCGTTCAGCTCTGCCTGCTGTGCATCAAACTCCCCCATGGGGGAGTTTGGCTTCTCCAGCCATTCCAAAAGCTCCTGGGATATTTCCCGCTGAGAAGGAATGTCTTTGAAGTAATCCAGAAAACAGCGGTCGAAGCAGTCAAAGTCTGTCTCGCTCTTTATCAGCAGGCAGCGGCACAAGTGGTAAAAACTGGTGAAGCCGGAGTCGTGCAGCCCCTTGTCCAGAGCTTCCATCAAACTTACCCACTCGGTAAGCGAAACTTTCAGGCCGTTTTTTCGCAGCAGATACAAAAATTCCTTAAACATGGTCTCACCGCCAGTTGCGACGAAGCGTGTCTATGTCCTCGTTTTTTTTCAGTAAAACACCCAGATAGGGAATCTCGCTGATCATTTGGCCGGGGTCCGCACCCTCGTGAATCAGAGCTTGAATCCAGTCTATGATTTCGCTGGTAGAGGGCTTTTTTCTAATCTGGGGTAGCTGCCGGATTCTGTAAAAGGCTTCCAGCGCCTGAGTAAGCAGCGATTCGTCCAGATTGGGGAAATGGACCCGGATAATCTGGGTCATGAGTTCCTTGTCTGGGAATTCAATATAATGGAACACACACCGGCGCAAAAAGGCGTCGGGCAGCTCTTTTTCCGCATTGGAGGTGATAATTACAACGGGGCGCTGCCTGGCCTTGACCGTGCGCCCTGTCTCCGGGATATAAAACTCCATTCGGTCCAGTTCCCAAAGCAGATCGTTGGGGAACTCCAAATCCGCCTTATCAATTTCGTCAATTAACAAAATCGCCTGTTCCCGGTGGGTAAAGGCTTCGCCAAGCTTGCCAAGCTTTACGTACTTTTCAATGTTGTCCACGCTGCCCCCGCCAAACTGGCTGTCATACAGACGCCGGACCACGTCGTAAACATACAGTCCGTCCTGCGCTTTGGTGGTGGACTTGATGTTCCAAATCATCAAGTCCTTTTTCAGCGCGGCTGCAATGGCCTCGGCCAGCATGGTTTTGCCCGTGCCGGGTTCTCCTTTGAGGAGCAGAGGCTTTTGAAGCACCATGGCAATGTTCACCGCGCGCATCAGCACCTCGGAGACCACGTAATTCGGACTTCCTTTGAATTTGTCCATTTTGAATGTTCCTTTCCAGACAATGTAAAGAATGCCACCACGGAAGGTCTTGCGCCTTTCGTGGTGGCATTAATCAGTTTTCAGGTCAGGCTGCTCCGCAACGCGGGCTTGGCGGCGCCTCGCCCGCTCAATATGCATACCGCTTTTTTAATCTTGCGGCGCAGGAGCCGGATGTGACAAGGAGACTTATTCCTCGTCCATACCCTCTTTGAAGAAGTCACCGAACAGCTCTTCGTTGGAGGGCATATCCTCGGGCAGAGGACGGGCCACCCAAGTGGTGTTCATGTAGTGGCGCAGAGCGATGTTTTCAGAGACAATGTTGCCGCCCCAAGTGCCGCAGCCCATCGAGGACGTGGGAGGCATTCCGTTGGTAGAAGAGCCGGAGTTGCCCTTGTTGTTGGGCTGGCGCACCATGATGCGGGAGACCGGAGCGGCCAAGCCCAGACGGTGAATGTGCTCATCGTCCCAAGAGTAGATGCCGCAGGAGTGACCCTTTCCGCCGACTTCGAATATGCCGCGCATCATGTCAAGCGCATTTTCAAACTCCCCCTCGTACTTAAACAGGGCCAACAGAGTGGTCAGTTTTTCACTGGAGAAATAATGTTCTTTGCCGATGTTTTCCTTGCCCCCGCCGGTGACAGCGATAAACTTGCGGTCGTCGGGGATGGTGAAACCGGCGGCCTCGGCAAGCTTCTGAGGGCTGATAGCCACGGTGTTGGGCAGACGGTGGCCAATCTCGTCCCACATGACGGATTTGAGCTTCTCGGCCTCTTCGTCGTTGGCAAGGTAAGCGCCTTCAGCAACCAACGCCTTGACGAAGTCGTCATACACGGACTCGTAGATGACGAGGTTGCCATCGCAGGAGCAACCGGAGCCATAGTCAGAGCACTTGGAGATGCGGGAGTTCATAGCCGCTTCGGCCAGACGCTCGGGGGTGTTGGCAGTGTCGTCGATGATTACGGTGGCATTGCCGGCTCCGGAGCCGTAAGCGGGCGTTCCGGAGGAATAGGCGGATTTTACCATGGGACGACCGCCGGTGGCGATTACCAGATTGACCTTTTTCATGAGCTCTTGCGTCAAAGCGATGGAAGGTTCGGTAATGCCTTGAATAATGTCGGCGGGAGCGCCCTCGCGGACCAGAGCCTCGCGAATAATGTTGATGCACTTGTTGGTCACGTTCTTCGCCCGGGGATGGGGAGAGCAGATCAGCACATCCCGGGCCTTAATGGCGTAAACGATTTGGCCGGCGGGAGTCAGGCACGGATTGGTGGTGGGGACGAGCGTTGCGATAACGCCCACGGGCTTGGCGTATTTCACCAATCCCTTCTCGGTATTCTCCTCAATAATGCCAACGCTTTTTTGACGCAGGCAGTCACGGAGAATCAGCTTGATCTTGTTGCGCTTGTTGCGTTTGGTCACTTTGTCGCCAAGCTGGGTCTCGTCAACGGCCTCGTCGCAGATGGGAGCCCAAACCTTCATATCGCAAATCGCGGCAGCGACAGCCTGACAGAGGCGGTCCACGCGCTCTTGATCATACGTTGCGATGATGTCGGCGGCAGCTTTCGCGCGGGCTACCATTTCATCCAGCATCTGAAGCTGTTCCGCGGTTACTTCTTTAGCCATAATTACATTCCCCTTCGTTATTATATTTCATAAAAAATACGCAAGAAAAAACTCTTATAGTTAATATCTTAGTCTGTCTGTGCCGCTGTGTCCAATACCAGCTTTCTTTTTCATGGATAGAAAGAGACTATATAAGAGTGACAGAGCACGAGTGCACAATGCACAAAAAACATTAAACATTTTTATTTGTTATGACAAACTATATCATGGTATAATAAGAAAAATTTTACATGTATTACAGGAGCTTCGGAAATAGTTCAAGATTTGAGGAGAGATAAATGACGCTGCTTCAGCTGCAATACTTTAAGACATTGGCGCGGGTACTTCACTATACTCATGCGGCCAAGGAACTGCATATTGCGCAGCCCAGTTTGAGCTATTCCATCAGCGAGCTGGAAAAAGAACTGGGTGTTAAATTGTTTAACAAGGAAAACCGTATAGTCAGTCTGACCGTGTACGGGGAACAGTTTCTGCCCTATGCGGAAAAGGCGCTGGCCCTGCTGGATGAGGGAGCAGATGTGCTGCATCAATTGGCAGGGACTGCCTTGCAGGTGGTGAATCTGGGATATTTCCATTCCATTTCGTCCTCGCTGATTCCATCTATCATGGCAGAAGTATATAGCCGGGAGGAAAATCGGGGGATCCGCTTTCAATTTTTGGAGGCTCCCTCCTTTGATATTTTTACCCAGCTGAAAAGCGGCGCGCTGGACCTGGCCTTTTGTATGCATCTGGATGACAGCATTGAATCGGTGACGATTATGCGCCAGCCGCTCTATCTGGCGGTGCCCGCCAACCACCCACTGGCGGGGAAGAGCAGCGTCACCTTTGAGCAGTTTGCGCGGGAGCCCATGGTGATGCTGGATAAGCCCAGCAATCTTCGCACATTGGTGGATCAGGTGTTTGCCAAGCGGGGAGTGCCCCCCATCGTCATGTTTGAGGTGAGAGAGTGCAACGCCGCCCTGCAATATGTGGCGCTGCGGTTTGGCGTATCCATTTTGCCTCAGGTGCCAGCGATGGAAAACGCAAAGGTGTCGATCATCCCCATTGAAGACTCGGAGCAGGCATTTGTGCGGACGGTGTATCTCTCCTGGGCGAAAAACCATCCGCTCTCGCCAGCCACGCGGCGGATCAAAGACTATATCATCGAGCGTTATGCCACTCCGTCCGATTCGTGACGGAGCAGGGGTGGATGATCCATATTTACAAAACACGGCGGGACGGGTATCGGTGTGATACTGTCCCGCCACGTTTTTGAGAACAAAGCGGGAGTTAATTGGTGTTGTGGGATTTGGAATGGCTGGGGGGCACATAGCACCCGTTTTCTTTGAGAATCAGCTTGCCGTCCCGCACCAGCGTGTTGGGGCTGTATATGTCGTTGATATTCCAGCAGCCGGGAGTGGGAACCACAATGTTTTCCATGGGTGCTTCCACAAGGAAAGGCTTGCCCGCCCTGTTGGCGGCCAAAGCTTGCTCCAAGGCACCCTTAAACTCATCCGCAGAGGAAACACACACGGATTCTACGCCATAAGCCTTGGCCACGTCGGCCCAGCGGGGGCTGTATGCCTTTCCGTCGGGAGTTTGGAACACAGTTCCGAATTTCGTATTATAATTGGCGTTTTCCAATCCGGCAATTGTGCCGAAGGCAGAGTTATTCATCACGACCCAAATGCAGGCAATGCCCTGCTCCACGGCGGTAGCCAGACAGGTGGGATTGACCCCAAATCCGCCGTCCCCAGTCAGAGTCAGACAGATGCGGTCGGGAGCGGCAAGCTTTCCACCCAAAACGGCGGAGGCGCCGAAGCCCATGGTGGCAAGGCCCGAGGAGTGGTGAATCGTGCCCGGAATGGTGATGTCAAACTGCTGGGCCACACCATTTTTATTCCAGCCAACATCGGTAAAGATGATGCTATCTTCTGGGAACACATCCTTAACGTCCTTCAAAATGCGCTGGGGGGTCATGGGGAAACGACCGTCATCGGAAATGGTCTTGTTGGATTGTTTAAACGCGGCCTTGGCGGCGGCAATCTTTTCCCGCAGTTCGGGGCGGCTTTTTCCTTGAGGGCAAAGCTTTTTTGCCTCCTCCAGAATCTGGGCCAGACCCAGCTTCAGATCGCCTACCGCGCCGATCTCCACAGGATAATTGCGGCCGATTTCAGAAGGATCTATGTCGATTTGAAGGAAAGTGGTGACACCGGGGTCAAATGTGACGCCTTGATACCAGCTGGAGCTGTCCGCTTCGGCAAAGCGGGTGCCAAGGCCCAGAATCACATCGGCGCTGACAGTGAGAGAGTGGGTGAACTCCATTCCCCAGAAGCCGGTTTGACCAATCATCAGAGGGTGGCAGTCGGACAGGCACCCCTGCCCCATGAGCGTGCGGGAGACAGGAATGTCCAAAAATTCGGCCAGAGCTGCCAAC
Organism: Oscillibacter sp.; assembly: GCF_031978065.1. Lineage (GTDB taxonomy): Bacteria > Bacillota > Clostridia > Oscillospirales > Oscillospiraceae > Oscillibacter. Next base: position 749 of record NZ_DALZCH010000004.1, on the reverse strand, counting down.
TCGTCGGAGGCCTGCGCCAGCAGGATGCCGCCGCCGACGTGAAGGACCGGGTTTTTCGCATCCACCAGCTTGGCCGCAATTGCCTTGGCAGCGGACGGGTCCAGAGCGGGACGCATGGTAATGTGACTGTCCTTATAGGTTCTCAGCCATAGATCATCATCAATTTCCCGTGAAAACATATCCATGGGCATATCAATGAGGACGGGACCGGGACGGCCGGATTCGGCCAGACGGAAGGCCTTGTCCAAAATTTCAGGCAGTGCTTCGGGGTCGTCCACCCGCCAGACGCGTTTTACCACGGGTTCCAGAATTTTATACTGGGTGGCGTCGCCATGCATATTGACTTCCTGATGAGGGTGCTTGCCGAAGTAATAGCTAGGTACGTCGCCCGCGATGACCACCATGGGGATGGAGTCAAAGGCGGCGTTTGCCACACCGGTCAGCACATTGGTCAAACCGGGGCCCAGGTGGCACATGACGACGGAAGCCTTATGGGTAATACGGGCGTAGCCGTCTGCGGCGATAGAGGCCACGGCCTCATGGCGGTTGGAGATGTAAGTCACCTTTGTGCTGCGGGACAGGGCATCCAGCATTCCGATGACCGTGTGTCCACACAGACCGAACACATATTCAACACTTCTGCGTTCCAGATAATCTACCATTAGTTCGGATATTAGCTTTTTGCTCATTGTTGCTGCCTCCTTAAGATGCGGCGCTCTGCTGCGCAGAGTCGGGTTTCAAAAATATTG
>NZ_DALZCH010000003.1:18968-64285 GCF_031978065.1 Oscillibacter sp. | reverse complement strand
ACATAGGTGGCGGGCACGTCGCAGGCGGCGGCGATGCGCTGCGCGGCGTTGTTGGAGCACTGCACCAGAGAGATCACCACCACATGGTTGCGAATGCCGAAGGTGCCGTCGTCCCGCTTATAGCCCATAATTGTCTCGGGCAGGTTCAGCTCTTCTCCGCGGTACAGCGCAGGCGCGGTGTAATCCAGCGCATCGGGCGCCATGGAGCGGTAATAGGCCCGCCGCTCCCGGTTGATCTCCTCAAAGTCGTCATACACGTTGTGCTCATGTACCCACTCGCCCTTTTTGATGTCTGCGGTGGCAACGCCGATATGCACGCCGTACTTGATAATCTCCGCGTCTTTTTTGATATCGCAGCGAGCAATTTTGTGCCCCTCCTTGATGAACTCTCCGGCGACAAGTTCCTCGTCACCCGCAAGGGTCATCTCCCCCTTCTCAATGGGGTCGACAGCCACCGCCACATTGTCCTCTGGTTCAATTAGCATGGATTTTTTGTAGTCGCTCATGTTTCTAACTCCTAATAAATACAAATTCACGAAAATTCCAAGGCAATCTGCCCCATAACTTTTTCCATCAGTATCCGGGGCGCGGCCAGATTCAGCCTCTCAAAGCCGCTGCCCTCGGGACCGAAAATATACCCCTCGTCCAGCGCCACCTTGGCCTTATGGATCATCCGCTCCTCCAGCCTTTTGGAATCGGGCTCCAGCTTCCGAAAATCCAGCCATACAAGATAGGTCCCCTCCAGCGGAAGAACCTCCACCCGGCCCTGCCATGTCTTTTCGGCAAACGCTTTCACATACAGGTAATTCCCATAAATATAGTCAAGGCAGGCCGCAAGCCACTCTTCGCCAAAGTCCCATGCGGCTCTGGCAGCCACCGGGGCGAAAAAGGTGGGATGGGCCGCGCCGCAGTAACGGTGGAAAACGGCGTCAAATTTCTCCCGCCGCGCCGCGTCCGCAATCATGACACAGGAAAACGCCAGCCCCGCCAGATTAAACGTCTTGGTGGGCGCGTGGCAAACGGCGCAATTGTCGGCAATTTCCTCCCCCAGCGACGCGAAAACCACATGGCGGCGGCCGAGATAAATCAAATCGCTGTGAATTTCGTCGGCGATCACAAAAACCCCGTGCCGCTTGCAGATATCGCCCAATTGACGCAGTTCTTCTTCTGTGAACACCCGGCCCACGGGATTGTGGGGATTGCTCATCACAAACGCGCGGCACTTGGGAGACGCCGCCTTTTGCTCAAAATCCTCGAAATCAATTTCATACCGCCCGTCCTTCAGGCGCAGGGGACTGTTGACCACGGTGCGCTTCTGCTTTTCGATGGACATGGAGAAGGGATAGTACACGGGCCGCTGAATCAGCACCTCGTCCCCCTCCTCGGTCTGGGAAATCAGCAGCATATTAATGGCGGTCACCACACCAGGCGTATAGCGGAACCAGTCCGCGGGCGGCTCCCAGCCGTTGCGCCGCTTCTGCCAGTTCAGATAGGACGCAACGGTACGCTCGTCCACCCGGGTATAGCCGTACATCCCGCATTTTGCCGCTTCCATCACCGCCTCGCGGACGGCGGGGGGCGTTTTCAGGTCCATGTCCGCCACCCACGCGGGGGTCACGTCGCTGGTCCCGAACTTTGCATCCAGCTCGGCGGGGTCCCACTTTACCTGACTCCAGGGCAGGCGGCTTGCCAGCTCGTCAAATTCGAAGTATTCCATAAACGCTCCTTTATACGCCGCTGAAACGGCGGCGCGCCGTTTTACAGGCCGTTGATCTCCCGCACAAAGTGGCACTTGACAAAGTGGTCCTTGGAAACCTCCTCCAGCTCCGGCTCGGAATGAAAGCATTCGGGCTTTGCGTAGATGCACCGGGGCGCAAACCGGCAGGACTTTGTCACATTGATGGGAGAGGTGATTTCGCCCTTGAGAATAATCTGATGATTGGGCGCGTTGAACTTGGGCAGGGGGATAGCGGAAATCAGCGCCTTGGTATAGGGGTGATACTGATGTGCGAAAATCTCCGAGGACTTTGCCTTCTCCACCATCTGCCCCAGATACATCACGGTGATATCGTCGGAAATGTGCTTCACCACGGACAAATTGTGAGTGATGAAGAGATAGGTCAGGTTCCGCTCCTTCTGCAAATCCATCATCAGGTTCAGAATCTGGGCCTGAATGGACACATCCAGCGCAGACACGGGCTCGTCGCAGACGATGAGCTTGGGGTCCAGAATTAGCGCCCGGGCGGTGCCCACCCGCTGGCGGCGGCCGCCGTCCAGCTCGTGGGGATAGAGATGAAAGGTTCGCTCCGCAAGGCCCACCACGTCCATGGTTTCCCGGACCTTTTTTTGCAGCGCTTCCTTGCTGCCGCACTTCTTGTAAATTTTCAAAGGCTCGCCGATGATGTCTCCCACCGTCATTCTGGGATTCAGGGAGGCATAGGGGTCCTGAAAAATGATCTGCATGTCCTCCCGCAGCTTTTTCAGCTTGATCTCGGACACATCGGAGATATCTTCCCCATTGAAGATAATTTTGCCGGCGGTCTTTTCGTGGAGGTGCAGAATCACGCGGCCCAGCGTTGACTTTCCACAGCCGGACTCGCCCACGATGCCCAGCGTCTGCCCCTCCTGCACGCCGAAGGTCACGCCGTCCACCGCGTGGAGCACGCCCTTGCGGGTGTTAAAATGCTTTTTCAGATTTTCAAGTCTTAAAATTTCCGCCATATCATACCTCCGCGCTGCCAAACCGGTTGCAGCGGACACTGTGAGTTTCCGAAATCCTTACAAAGGGAATCAGCTCGTTCCGGCACGCGTCCGTGGCCTCGGTGCATCTGGGGTGGAACTTGCAGCCCTTGGGCAGGTTGGCCGGATCAGGCACCGCGCCGGGAATGACCTTCAGGTTGGCGGCTTCCTTCTCAATGTCGGGAAGGGAATCAAACAGGCCCACTGTATAGATATGGCGCTTGTCGGTATAGATGTCTTCCAGCGTGCCGTATTCAATGATTTCACCGGCATACACCACCGCCACCTTGTCGCAGACCTTAGCCACCACGCCCAGATCGTGGGTAATGAGAATCAGCGAGGTGTTATACTCCGCCTGCAATTTGCGCATCAGCTCCAGCACCTGCGCCTGAATGGTCACATCCAGCGCAGTGGTCGGCTCGTCGGCAATCAGCAGCTCGGGACTGCACGCAAGCGCGATGGCGATGACCACCCGCTGCTTCATGCCGCCGGAAAACTGATGGGGATAATCGTCGCACCGGGCAGCGGGAATGCCCACCTGCTCCAGCATTTCCATGGCCCGCTTTCTGGCCTCGGCCTTGGAAATTTTGTTGTGTAGCAGCACCACCTCCGCAATCTGCTCGCCCACGGTCATCACCGGGTTTAAGGAGGTCATGGGGTCCTGAAAAATCATAGAGATTTTTCCGCCCCGGATGGCCCGCATCTGCTTTTCTGGCAGCTTGAGCAAATCCTGCCCGTCAAAGAGGATGGAGCCGCCCACGATTTCTCCCGGCGGGTCGGGCACAAGGCCCATAATGCCCAGCGCCGTGGTGGTTTTGCCCGCGCCCGTCTCGCCCACAAGGCCGATGCTCTCGCCCTTCTCCAGCGTAAAGCTCACATCATTGACCGCACAAACCGTCTCTTCGTCGGTGACGTAGCGAATTTCCAGATTCTGAACGTCCAGTATCTTTTCAGCCATTGTCCGTCCCTCCTCACTTTTTTAGTCTGGGATCCAAACAATCCCGCAGGCCGTCGCCCACCACGTTCAACGCGTACACCACGGCCATGATGGCAAGGCCGGGAATGACGGTGAGATACGGCAGGGTGCGGATGTATTTGCGCCCGGCGGACAGCATGGCCCCCCACTCCGGCTTGGGCGCCTGAATACCAAAGCCCAGAAAGCTCAGGGCCGAGGCGGAGATGATCGCGCCCGCCATATTTAGCGTGGCCTGCACAATGAGGGGCGAAATAGAGTTTGGCAGAATGTGATGCAGGATGATGCGGAAATTGCTGGAGCCGATGGCGCGGGCGGCTTCCACAAATTCCTGCTCCCGAGTAGACAGCACCGAGGCCCGCACCACGCGAGCAAATTTTGGCGTTGAGGAAAGTCCCACCGCCAGCATCAGGTTAAAAAGGCTTCCCCCCAGCGCGGACACGATGCACATTGCCAGCAGCATCTGGGGGATGGCCATAAACAGGTCCATGGCCCGCATGATGATGTTGTCAAGCTTGGAATAATAGGCGGCAATGACGCCCAAAAGCCCGCCGGTCAGCACGGAGATGCCGACCGCCAGAAAGCCGATGGACAGAGAGTAGCGGCTACCGTACACGATGCGACTAAACACATCGCGGCCCAAATTGTCCGTGCCGAAGATGTACTGGGCGCAGGGGGCGATCTGGGCGCGGGCGGCGTCCTGCTCGTCATAACCGTAAGGGGCAATCTGGTCTGCGAAAATGGCCACCAGAACAAACAGAACCAGCACCACCAGACCCACGACGGCCTGCCGGTTCTTTTTGAAGCGCCGCCAGATTTCCGCCAACATGGTGTGCTTCTTTTCTTTGCCTTTAGCCATCTTGACCAGCTCCTTTCCGCTTGAAGCGCTTGAATCCGGACTCGCTCTCATACATGGTTTTCATGCGAGGGTCAATAAAGGTGTAAATAATGTCCACCAGCAGGTTTAAAATGGCGGACACAAAGGCGATCAACAGCACGCAGCCCTGCACCGCGTTATAATCTCTTGCCAGCATGGAATCCACCAGATATTTGCCCACGCCCGCGATGGAGAAAATGGCCTCCGTGACGATGGAACCTGCCAAAAGCGTTCCCATTTGCAGGCCTATGACCGTGACAATGGGAATCATGGCGTTTTTCAGGGCGTGGCGCAGCACCACCACCCAGTAGGTCTGGCCTTTGGCTTTGGCGGTGCGGATATAGTCCTGCCGCATCACCTCCAGCATGGAGCTGCGGGTGGTGCGCATGATGGTGGCGGAGGAGTTCACGCCCAGCGCAATCACCGGCAGCACCATCTGCTTCCAGCTATCTCCATACCCCGAGGGGGGAAGCCAGCTTAGTGTCACAGAAAAAATCAAAATCAGCATCAGGCCCTGCCAGAACATCGGCATGGAAATGCCAAACAGCGCGCAGCCCGTGGACAGTGAGTCCCAAATGGTGTTCTGCTTCAGCGCCGATATAATTCCGAAGAAAATCCCCAGTATAATGCCCAGAACAATGCTCCAGGCGGAGATGTCGAAGGTGACCTTAAAGCGGACGATCAGCTCGTTGATCACCGGGGTTTTGGAGCGGAAGGACAGGCCCAGATCTCCCTGAATCAGCCCCAGCAATGTGTTGCCCAGACGCTCCCAATAGCCGCCGCTGATGCCCATTTCAATGCGATAAGCCTCCACGGACTCCGGCGTGGCGTTGTCGCCCAGAGCGAGATACGCCGGGTCGCCGGGAGAAAAGTAGAGGATTGTAAACACGATGATGGTCACGCCGATCAAAACCGGTATGATCCACAGCAGGCGCTTCATAATGTATTTCAGCATTTCGTTTTCCCTCATTCAACCGTCGCGGCCAACTGTGTCAATTGTCCGCTGTTTATGCCGCAGCATGGGATAAAAAGGACGGGGCGAATAATATGAAGGAATTATTCGCCCCGCCTTTTCCCTGTTTTCCCGTTTCTCTGTTTCTAAATTGCCCTTTTGGCAGGGATGCTTACGCGAAGTAGCAGTACTTCAGCAGAGGAGACTGATAGGCCCCGTTGCGCAGGCCCTGAAGGCTGGCAGAATGGCAGTAGATATCCTCCTGCTGATAGATAGGGACAATGATGCACTCGTCCAGCGCCTTCTGCTGAATGGCGGCGTTCAGCTCGCTGCGCTTGGCGGGGTCAATCTCTCTGGCGGCGGCCACGATCATGGCGTCCATGTCGGGGTCGCTGTACCCAAAGATGTTGTTGACGGCATCGGTATAGAAGAAGCGGTTGGCAAAGTCGATATCGCCGTTGGTGGCGGCAATGCCCCAGGTGTAGATATCAAAGTTGTGCTCCACCTTCAGCGCCTGAGAGTTGGTGGCCGCGTCCAGAGCAACAATTTCCACATTGATGCCGATCTGCTTCAGCGCGTTTGCAAAGAACTCGCCATAGGCCTGACGCAGAGCCATGTGGCCCACGTGATAGCGGGCGGAGAAGCCGTTGGGATATCCGGCCTCGGCCAGCAACTCCTTGGCCTTTTCAAGATTGTACTTGTAGACGGGATAGTCCACATGATAGGGAGAGTCGGTCTTTGCGATGGAGTCGGTGATGTTGTCGGGCAGCAGGCCCTTGGCAGGCTGGCCCACGCCGTCCATGCAGACCTTCCATGCGCCCTCGATATCCAGCGCGTAGGCGATGGCCTGACGGACCCGGACATCATTGAAGGGCTCGTTACGCTGGTTGAAGCTCAGATAGCAGTTGTCCATGGTGTACTCGCGGAACACCTCCACGTCGGGGTTGGCGCTGGCGGCCTCGATATCCACGCCGGATAGGTTGTAGCACAAGTCCGCGCCGCCGGTTTCCACCTCGATGTAACGGTTTCCATCCTCGGAAATCACCTTAAACTCAAGATTCTTAATGGCGGGCTGACCCTCCACATAATAGTCGCCGAAGGCGGCCATCCTGATGCTGCTTCCAATGGACCAGTCGCCCCAGGTATAGGGGCCGGTGCCGATGTCCATGGTGGCCCAGTCGCCGTTGTTCTCCTCATAACCCTTCTTGCTGAACATGACACAGGTGGGATAGGAGAGATTGGCAATCACGGGCATGTACACCTCGTCCATCACGATGACAAAGGTACGGTCGTCCACCACATGGCTCTTTTCCAAATCCATGTGGTCGGTGACGGATTTGTTGGCGCTCTCCCGCAGGCAGTTGAGGGAGAACAGACAGTCCTCGGCTGTCAGCGTCTCGCCGTTGTGGGTTTTGATGCCCTCGCGCAGAGTGATGGTCAGCTCGGTGGCGTCTTCGTTGAACTCCCACTTTTCGGCAAGCAGGGACTTATATTCCTGCTCCGGCACGGTGCGCTCGATCAGCGTCTCATAGACCTGCGCCTTGACCTTGACGGTGTCGTTGGTGGTGGAGCCGTTGATGGGGTCCTTGTCCGCCATATCGGCCTGAACCGCAACCACCAGCGTATCCTTCACAGGGGAGGCCCCGGCGCTGCCGCCGCCGGACTGGGAGGGGGTGTTGCCGCCGCCGCAGGCTGTTGCCAGCATGCAGACGCACAGCAGCATTGCGAAGACTCTTGCTAACTTTTTCATACATCTTCTCTCCTTTTTGTTTTTACAATGAAACCGAACATCGGTTATTGCCGGATTTGGTTTCCGTGCCGGGCACTCCTGGCTGTTAGCGTGCCCGACATGCTCAAACTGTTTTTCCTCTGTGCCTCAGCGCACCATTTCGTGAATCTGCTCCGGCGTCTTGCCGGTAAAGCCCAGCTTTTCCGCCGTGCGGCCCTCCGACCAGAAGTCCCTGCCGCACACGGCGCCCGCAAGGCTGACGAACGCGTCCATCATCGGCGTGGGAATGCCCAGCTCGTGGCCCACGGAGGCCAGCGGAACAAGACCGGACATGGTATCCTCCACAATGAAGCGGTGGCTTGTATTGGTGGGATTGCGCAGTGCGCGGTAGGATTCAATACTTTGAATCAGCTCGTACAGGCTGTCCTTTGGCTCCAGCTTGTAGGTCTTGGTCAGCATGCCGCCGAGGTCCAGCGCGTCCACCCCAAGGGCTTTGCACACCGCCACCCGCTCCTTGTCGCACGCTGTGATGATATCCGCGATGTGGGGGGTGATGCCCTCCATGTAATAGTCGTAGCTCTCGCCCAAATCCATCTTGTTGACGTTCATCAGACTTGGAATGGGGTGCAGCATGGCTCCCGCCGCACGAAAGCCGGTTTCAAGAACATTGGCGGCAGGCTTCAGGCAGGGGAACACAGGCCCCAGCACCTCCATCAGTCGGTCCACGTCCCCGGCGGGAAGAGTGGCGACCGACACACTGACCTTCAGCCCGGTATGCAGAATATTGCCAAGCTCATAGCTGCGGCAGCCGTACATCAAATCGCCCGCCTCGGCAATGATCAAATCCTTGCCGCAGCCGTCCTCGCCCCGCAGGATATTTGCAAGCTCCAGCGCGCCGCCGCAGTGGCCGGGGTTGAGCATCACGATCTGTCCGTCCCTGAGATAAGGCTTGCACGCGTTGGCAATGCTTCTGTGGGCGTCGGTGGTGGAGACAATCATCACCACATCCGCGCCTTCCATCACCTCTTCCATGCTGTCGGTAATCACCTCGGGCGCGGCCTCACACTGGATCACGCCGGTCACCTTTATGGTTTTCAGCTCCCGCAGGCGGCGGATTTTCTCCTTGTCAATGTCATACAGCCGAACGCCATATCCCTTGTCCGTCAGGATGGCCGCCATACTCTGCCCACCCGCACCCGCGCCGATAATCGCAAACTTCAACATTGTATTCCTCCTCATCCCCTAAATTCTTTACCGATTTAATTGCTTATTATAGCACGCCGTGGGTAAACCGGCTTATGCGACAAACATACCAGTAATTATATGAATTCCACATAGTTGGCGGCTCTTTTACGGTGTCTGTTTTGCTTGTCCTTGCATTTTTCGCCGTGCAAAGGTATAATAACAAATTAAAAGTCTGCGGTTTCCGGCATGGAATCTCACGAAGAATGCATTTTTCTCTCGCGCCCGATGCATTCTTCACAGGATTACGGTCGGCTGCACGGAAGCAAAAGGGGCGGCTTTCCCGGCTTCTCGGTGCGCAGCGGAAAGGGGCAGGCCCGGTTATGACATTTCAACAGCTTATTTTTGCCGTCTCGGTCGCCAAATGTGCCTCCATCAACAAAGCGGCGGAGCAGCTTTATACGCACCAGAGCAACGTGAGCAGCACCCTCAAGCAGTTGGAGGAGGAGCTGGGTATCGAAATCTTCCAGCGGACGAAAAAGGGCGTGCTTGTCACCAACGAGGGCCGGGAATTTCTCAACTATGCGGAGGATATTATCGGGCGGAAGAGCTTTGTCGAAAATCTCTATGCCGCCCGGCACCGCGGCCGCAAGCAATATCTGCGCATTTCCTCCATGCGGGCCTATTTTCTCTCCACACCCATGATTCACATGCAGGATACTCTGACTCAGCCGGACTTTCCGCCCACCTATATCCGGCTGGAGAAGCGTTCGTTTCCGGATGTTCTGGACGATGTGGAAAATGGCCGCTCAGACCTTGGAATTGTGTTTATCCCTAAGTCCCAGCGGCGGCGTATGCCCCGCATTGCCAGCGCCAAAAGCCTGAATTATACGGAGCTGGGAGAGAGCGTCATCAGCGCCGTGATGCGCGAGGACCATCCCGCCGCCGAGGCCCGCTCTCTGGAGCAGATTACCCGTTATCCGTATCTAATTGCGGAAGAGACGGAAAACTTTGATGTGTTTTATGACCAGCGCTCCGAATCCGTGACGCACCTGTTTGAAAAGCCGCCCAATCTTGTGATTTCCTGCAATGAAAGCGCCACCCTTCAGGATATCGCCGCCCATTCGGACAACTTTTTTCTTAGCTGCACCCCCTGGAAGCATTCCCAGCATTATGCCTTCACCTCCTTCCCTCTTGAGGGGGAGGGAAACACGCTGGTTCACTACTATGTAACCCGCAAAAACCACACCGTCTCGGCCCTTTTACAAGAATTTCTGACGGAATTGACCACCATGTTCTAAATCCCGCGAGGACTTTCATAAAGCGCCCCGTGAAGTGGCGTCGCCGTATTTTTTTCCGTTAAAATCAATACGTCCGCCGGTTTTGTAAAGCCCATTGCGGAAGAATATGGAAAAAGAGCCATGCAGACGTATCTGCATGGCTCTTTTGACTTCATTTCAGGGTTTGGGCGAACACCCCGATTTTCTTATCCATGGTGGAGATGTGCTTGGTCAGCCAATCCAACACCATTTGATTGGCCCCCAAAATGACCGACAGATTCCCGCCTGAGGCGGTATAGTCGCTGCGCAGCTTGGAAAGCTGACTGATAAATAACTGGTGCGCCTGCTTCTGCGCGTCATATTCCGGGTAGCGGATACTGAGCATATAGGTTTCCTCATCCCGGAAGTGCTGCTTGGTGTACGCATCCAGAAATTCCAGAAGCTCGCCGATATATTCCTTTGTGCGGTGCTCCCGTCCGGCCTGAAACAGCATTTCCGCTTTTTCAAACCAGAGCTTGTGCTGGTCGTCAATCTGACCCACACCGACAGATAAATTTGGCGTCCATGGCATACCCATCGTCTCCTTTTATTCAGATGCGTTCATTATAGCCAACGGACGACGTTTTTTCAAGTTCTTTTGCCAAAAATTGCAGAAAGCAACATTTTTTGCGCCTGTCCCTCGGCATCGTCCGCTTGCCCCGGCACAGTCATCGAAGATACGTAAGTTCCAAGGTCTCCCCGGCTTCCAGACCAGAGCCCGCTCTTTCCGTAACAAACTGGGCCGAGGCGGTCAGCACCGGGCAGACGGGTCCGCCCCGCCCGCTGATGGAAACAGCCTCAAGCCCCCGCTCCGTTTCAAGCAACTCGAAGCGGCGCAGAATTTCCATTCCCGGCGTTGCCTCAAGCGGCTTTTTAAGTCTTGCCCGGACCGTTTTGCGCAAAGGCCGTTCAATCCCCAGAAACGTGGAAACCAACTCTGATACGCACCAATCGAGGATAAAGTAGGCCGCGTGGGGCGGGCCGGAAACATTGATCAGCGGCTTTCCGTCCAGCATGGCGGCGGCCATGGGCCGCCCCGGCGCGGCGGCAACGGAATGAAACAGGAGCGTTCCAAGCTCTCCTGCCAGCCCGGCGTTAAAATCCTCTCCCCCCTTGGAGGAGCCTCCGCACAAAAGGATGATATCCGCGCGCTCCGCCGCAGCGTAAATCGCGGTGCGAAGAAGCGCCGGATTGTCGGAGGTGATGGAAAAAAGAAGCGGCTGCGCTCCCATCTCCGTCAGCATAGCCTGCGCCAGAACGCTGTTGGAGTCAATATTTTCCCCACGGGCGGGCTCGGTGCCGGGGGGAATCAGCTCGCTGCCGGTGGGGAGAAACGCCACCACGGGCTTTCTTACCACCACAAGCTTTGTATGTCCGCCCATCACAGCCGCCGCAAGGTCGAAGGGCCGCAGGCGGGTCCCGACCCTTAACAGCAAGTCTCCCCGCGCAACAGAGCTTCCGGCGGTCCGCACATGCATACCCGGCGTGACTTTGGTACCCGGCGCAAGCACCACCCCGCCGCCTTCCAGAAACGTCACTGCCTCAACTGGGATAACCGCATCAAAGCGGTCGTCAAAGTCATCCCCCGTATCGGCCCTCACATAGTCCCGGTCCCACTGCCAATGGGCTGTATCCGGCTCTCCCTTCCGAAACAGCGCCGAGGCCACGCCGATTCCGTCCATTGTCGAGGAACGGACAACCGGCAGACTGTATCGGGCATACAGGTCCTCCGCCAGAACGCGGCCGAGCGCAGTCTCAATCGAAACCGTTTCAGGTGTTTGCGCCGGGGTCCAGCAGGACCTGATTGCTTCCAGCGCCTCTTTTCTGGACAGTGCTTTCTGTTCCACGGAAATTCCCCCACGTTCTCTTGTATTCTGCTTTTGCAAAGCTACCGCAGCGCCGGAAAGCGCTCTTGCAGCGCGCGGGTCAGCCGCTCCGGCAGCGCGTCCCGGTTGTCTGCGTTGACGTTGAGCATCTCCACGTTCGGGTGCCGGCGGATTTGATTCACCCAGCCGCCCGCTGAAAGCTTTATTACGCCTAAAATCGGCGTTTCCCCTTCCAGCGCGGCCAGCACGGCGATCTGAAACCGCTCCGCGTCCCGCTCCATGTCTCCCAGCTCGTCCATGACAAGCAGCGCCGCGTCGTCTTTCGCATGTAAGATATAATCCGCGCCAAGGGTATCAAATCCAGCGGTAAAAACCTGCGGTGCCTGTTCTCCCGGACTGAACCGGGCAACCCTGTGCGCTTCGTCATAGAGAGGCTTCGCTTCCGCCCTGCTGATATACAGCCCCCTGTCGGCGGCTGTGCGGTCTTGGCTGAAATAGGTTCGGAAGCCCCCGTATTTTACGTTTAAATCCGCCAGAACTTTTCGGATCACGGTGCTTTTCCCGATTTGAATTTCACCTGTCAGAAACATGTGCTTCATTTTAGCCCTCCGTTGATGAAAAAAATCCCCACCGTCTTTTTTCTGGGAAGATACCACGGAAATGCCGTGGATTCCGTTCTGACAATTCTCTGTTTTAAAAAAAGCTCCGCCTCCTCCGCGCAGGTGTCGGGCGCATATAGTTTCACATAACCCCGGGCCTCTTCCAAAGAGAAAAACGGTTGTCCAAACTCCTGCCGCTTCCACACAAGCTTGTAAGCAATTCCCCGTGAATCCAAATACTTTGCGGTGTTTTGCGCCGTATTTCGGACGTAACCCCTGTCTTTTTCGGGAAAAAGCGCCGCATCGGAGCTTTGGGATACCACCGCAATCAGCTTTTTGCACAGCGGCAGATATCGGTCAAGATGGCGGCTTCCAAAAAAGCTCATAAAGGCCACGTCCCAACGGCCCGAAAGATGCTCGCAGTCGGCCAAAACAGGGAATATATTGTGCAGGCCCAGCACCCGCGCCCGCTCCGCCACAAAGGCCAGCGCGGCTTCGCTGATGTCCGCGCACTCCACGGACTTTACAAGCGGCGCGATTTCAAAGTCAAACAGCGCCGGCCCGCAGCCCAGATCGCACAGGCTTTGCGCTCCCGCTATGGACGGAGCAATTTCGGCGGCGAGTGCCCGGAAAAAGCCCGTGTATTCCTCCGCGTCGGCGTACCATTGCAGCGTGCGCGCATTCCAATCCAGAAACATCAGCACACCCCGTCAAGCTGTTTTTGTAGATGCGCCAGCACCTGCGGAAACAGCGCCTCTCCGTTTTCGCAGGTCAGATAAAAGCAACGGGCATTGGGATGGGCCCGCACCGTTTCCAGAAACGGAATCTCAATATCCCGCACAGAGGCGAGAATGGGGGCTTCCCTCTCCATCGCAGCCAGCACAGAAGCGCGGAAGCGGGGCGCACGGCTCTCCATAGGACCAATCTCATCCATGACCAGCAGACCGTCTGACCGCGCTGATTCAATTAAAAATGCGTTGCGCTCAAAGGCCTCCAAATTTGCCGTGGCCTGCCGGTTCCGACACCAACCCAGCAGATTATCCTGTGTCCGCCGACGCTCCCCGGACGCGTGATAGAGATAGATCGGTGCGTTTCCCGTCTCGTCCGCCGCTTCCTTGACACTGCGATAGCCGTACAGCCTGAGACGTGGGCCGCCTGCTGTCAGCAGGCGGTCAATAAACCCCGCCCGGTTTGTTTCGTTGCTGCCAATCACCAGCGTATGCATTCTCCGTTCCCCTCCGGTCTTTATTTCTGTCAGTCCGTCGCCTCCGCTTGTCAAATAGTCGGCTCCCAGATTTGCAGATCGCTTTCAATGCAGTCGGCCACCTCCCACTCCGGGGAGTCGTACAGGGCGTAAACACGCTCCACCAACTCCCGTTTTGTGGGGGCGGCGTCAAATTCGCCGCCGGAAAGCTCCGCCTCCCATCCGTTCCCAACCATGACCATTTTCAGGCCCCGCAGCACCAGGCGGAAGGTGGGGCCACCCTCCTGATTGATAATTGTGGCAATGAATCTTTCTTCCATAAAACCTTCTCCTTCCGCCCGCCTTCCGACAGGGCTTTGCCCGGTGCCAGAATGCCGACCACTTACTTAAATGCTACTCTTTGGACTTTCCCGCCCGGTTCTTCGCCCGGATGCGGAGCAGCAGCCACATCACCAGCGCTCCGCCCGCAAACAGACCGATCACCGCCATGCCGATGACGGAGCGCAGGGGCGACGTCTTTTCTTCAACTCCCGCGGTTTCCTTGGAAGCTTCCGGCGAACCGTCCGTCTGTCCAGACAAATCCTCCTCATCAGTGCTTTTGTCCGGCTCACCGTTCGGCAACCTCTCCGTCCGCTCCTCCGAAGTACCGGCAGAGGCGGACGGGTCATCCGTCTCCGCCAGATCGCCCTTTCCGGAAGCGGCAACGCCCCCGGTCCCCGGTTTATCGCTTCCGGATGCAGTGTTTTTGGTACTTCCTGCCGTGACGGTGACAGTGGCGGCGGCGGAAACGCCGTGAAATTCCGCCGTGATAACCGCAGTCCCCTTGGCGTGGGCGGTGACAGCGCCGTGCTCGTCCACAGTCGCCACACGCTGGTTATCAGAGCTCCAGATTACCGGCTCCTCCTCCGCGATCAGCGGGTCCGCCGCCGTCACAACGGCACTAAGCGCCACAATTCCACCGGAGGACATGCGCACAGTGGCGCGGTCCAGCGTGATGGCCGGTTCACCTGTCACCTCCGCCACAATGGCGTAAACCCACTTGGCAGAATTGACCGCCGTGTGCGTTTCCGCGTCCCGCTGTCCAAAAATCAGACGAAACCGGGTGTTGGAATTCAGGTTTAAATAGTCGCTGCCAAAGGTGGCCCCGGCGATGCACCGGTTCCAGTCGTCCGCCAGCGCCATCACCGTGTCCACCGGCTGCGCGTCGGACGTGGCAAACTCATTGCCTACACCCTCTTCATAGTCAAAGTTATCCGGGAGACTGTAATAGCAGTACCGGGGAAGGTCAATCAGGCTGGCCTTGGAAAAGGAGGTGTAAGAGGACTCTTTTTTATCCCGAATCCAGAAGTGGAACATCTTGACAGACCCCAGATCAATGCCCGCTCCGTCTATAATATCCGAAAGGCGCACACCTTTGACATGGTCGATCACCACGGAGGGCATATTGTCGATAAACGTATAGTCCGCGTACACCACGTCCATCTGCTCCAACTCCGAGAGGGTAAACAGCCGCTTTTCATAATACGGCCCGCCGGGGTAGCCCACCTGAATGGAAAGCGTATCCGAAGCATAGCCGCCAAATTCGTCGTCGTCCAGCGCCCGGGCCGTTCCCGGCAGAGCCAGCAGCAGCGCCGCCGCCAGCAGCAGGCCGGGCAGGCTTTGAAGCAGCCTGTTTCTCTTTGTCCTTTTCATGGCATCTTACCTTCCTTGCCCGCCAGCCGGCTCAATCGTTTCCCAAAACCCGGTACAAAAGGGCGGCGCATTTCCCGAAGATAGTTTAGATAGTAAAACCGGCGGCCCCGACGGTGCTTCACCTGCTGCGGCAAGGCACGGAAGGTGGCAAGGTATTCCTCTTTACATTGAAGTGAAACCGCCTGTCCGCCGTACCGGGCGCGCAGGAAGCCCTCCGTGACGGCAGTTAGCTGCCGGAGCGAAACCGGAGCGTTGTCTCCCCGCGCCTTTTCCAGATATTCCAGCGGCGTTTCCGAGGGCTTTCGGGAATATCCGCACACCGCCATGGCCTGCGTCACACAGCGGTAAACCGCGTCAACCTGCTCTTCCGGCGGTGAGGCAAGCATCCTTCGCAGCCACAGGCGATAGCGAAGTTCCCCCAGCGAGGCAAGTGCCAGAACGACGCAGACTCCGGCCACTGCGGCAATCAGCACAGCGCGTCCCAGCGGAAACGGTGAAGCGGGCGGCTCCAGCGCTGGGGCTTTCGTTGTCCCCTTGGCGCTTTCCGCAAGGGCGGCATTTCGGTCTAAGCTGGGCGCGGACGGGCTGCTTTGTTCCGCGCCGCTTTGAGCTGCTTCCCATTCCGGCTTTTTTTCGGGCGTGTCTCCAAGGCGCTCCATCAGGGGAACCCGTTCCCCTTCCGGGAGTATAGGCAGCAGCACCTGCCGATAAATTCCAAAGGTAGCGCCCGCCGCAAGAACGGCGCACAGCAAAACGGTCACAAGCGCAGACCCGTGGGACGGAGCGCCGACGTGGGGCCGGGCCTCAATCGCGGCCATACGGGACTGCATATATAGCACAGCCAGTATCAGCAGGCAGGCCAGCAGTACGCCTGCATCCACCGATATTCCCAGCACCTCCAGTAAAAATGCCAGAAAAACTGTGTACAAAAGCGGAGCGGTCACGCCGTATTCAAGGCGAAAATACCAGAAGACGGCAGGCACCGTCACCATTGAAATGAACAGAAACACCAGAGAATTTACCTTGGCATCCCCAAAAAAGCGCAGCTCCATCAGCGAGATCAGCATACCGGCAAGCAGGCAGAGCAGGCCCCTAAACGCGCGGAATATCAGCTTCACAGACGCTCCTCCAACACACAAGCCAGATCTCCGGCAGAGTCCACGGCGTAATACCCAATTCCCCGGCTCTTCAACTCTTCCCTGAATGCCTCGCCGCCGGAAAGCGGCTGGTCTTTCCCCCGGACATGGAGCACCACGGGATACTTTCCCCGCTGGGCGCATTCCGTCAGTAGCGCCACCAGACGGTCGCTGACGGAGGCCGTGAGAATGATGAGATTGTCAAAAGACGTTCCCCGCCCGGAATGTTCTTCTACCAGCAGCTCCAGCGGATACCGCTCCCGGGCCGAAACCGGGGGCAGTCCGCAGACGGCGGCAAGCAACTCCCCCGGCCCATCGGGCCGAATTACCGTAGGGACCTCGGCCCGGGCATAGACCAATTCCACACCGTATCGCAGTTCCATGGCCCGGAGGGCCGCGGCATAGGCACTTTCCGCCAGACAGTCGTTGGCCTGCGCCGCTTCCTCGCCCGTCAGGCGGGGCGGCAGGCGGACATCCAGATAGATCGACACGCCGCTAACCGCGTCGGTCTGAAACAGCCGGGTCACATAGCCAGAGGCATGGGCCGAGAGCTTCCAGTGGATGGTTTTGATGGGGTCGCCGGGAGCGTATTGCCGCACGTCGGAATACTCGCCTCCGTCAATTTTATGGGGCGCGGTAAAATCCACGGCGAAGAGAGGCTGTGCCGTGTCAAGCCGCAGCCCCGCCAGCCGAAACCGCTTGGGCGTCACCTGTACGGGCACGCTCCAGCCGGGCCTGCGGCGAAGAGAAAACACGCCCAGCAATCCGTAAACCCGGGCCTCACTGATAAGAACCCGGTAGCGCCCGATGTGAGGGAAGGAAACCGGCAGGTTCAGCGTCAGCGTTTGCCGGGGACGCAGCAGCATCAGGTGTTCTGTGGTCAGCGGAGCAAAGCCCTGCGTACTCTCCACGCATAAAGACAGCACCACGCAAGGAAGCACGAATATTCCCCGGTTGGAAACCGTTACATGGCAAAGGGAGCCGGTCCCTCGCTCGAAGCGCCCCTGCTCCTCGGTCTCTGCCTGGACAAGGAGAAAGCAGGCAGAGAGAAGCGTATAGAAAATTGACGTCAGGCCCAGCAGCAGTATAAACACAATGGGGACGTAGACCGCCGCCGTGTTGATGATTGCCGCAACGACGGCACAAAGCAGCAGCACGCCCGCTGGAAGGGCCTTTCGCGCCGCCGTCATTTCACCTGTCTCCTGCCGTTCCGCTCTCCGCTTGGAAATGGAATGGGTGTCGCGTCCAAAATCTCTTGGATTACCGTCTGCGCCGTCACGCCGTCCAGCTTGGTCTCCGGGCGCAAAATCAGCCGGTGAGCCAGCACGAAAGGCGCGAGAAACTTTACGTCGTCGGGCAGAACATAGTCCCGCCCCTCGTAAAGGGCACGGGCCCGGCTTAGCCGGTACAGTGCGATGGAGCCTCGGGGGCTGACACCCAGCGCCACGCAGCGGTGATTCCGAGTGGCGGTGACTAAATCGGCAATATAATTTTGCAAAGAGTCGTCCACCCGGACCCCGGCGGAAGCCTTCCGAACAGCCAGAATGTCAGCCCCGTCGGCTACGGCGGGAACCTCCGCCTTTTCCTCCTCCGTCATGGCCATGATGCGCCGCTCCTGCTCGTAGCTGGGGTAGCCCAGAGAGAGCTTCATCTGAAATCGGTCTATCTGCGCCTCCGGCAGGGGGTACGTTCCCAGATTGTCCAGAGGGTTCTGTGTAGCCAGCACCATAAACGGCTCCGGCAGGATATGAGTTTCTCCGTCAATCGTGACCTGCTTTTCCTCCATCACCTCCAGCAGACTGGCCTGCGCTTTTGCCGATGCCCGGTTAATCTCGTCCGCCAGAACGAAATTGCTTATGGCCGCGCCGGGACGGAACTCAAATTCCCCCGTCTTTTGATTGTACACGGAAAAGCCCGTGATGTCCGAGGGCATAATGTCCGGGGTAAACTGGATGCGCTTGAAATCGCAGGAAACCGCCCGTGACAGTGCGGATACCAACCCCGTTTTGCCCACACCGGGCACGTCCTCAAGCAGCACATGGCCCCCGCCAATCAGCGCCAGCAACACCAGAGCGATTTCCCGCTCCTTTCCGATGACCGCCGTTCCCACAGCGCGAACAATGCCGTGCATCTGCTCCCGGCAGCGGATACTCTCCTGATCCATCGCTCGTAACTCCTTTTTTCTATGATCTTTCACTGGGCCGCACAGTCCTGAATAAAGAGGTGTACACCCGTTCCCACCTTTGCGCGAATCAAATCGTCAGGCATCTCCCCCGCCACGCTTTTTCGCCCGCCGGACATCCGAGGCCGAAAACACGATCAGCCCCAACTGCTTGCGGTTTGGAAGATAGTAGGGAAAACCCGGCAGGGCCGAGACTTGAAGCCTGCCTCGCACCTCCTCCGGGGGGATGTCTCTCCCCCGGTTATAGAGCTGGAAAAATTGATCCGCCTCCGCCAGCGAGCGGAAAGGCTGCCCTAGCTCCAGCGCAAAGCGCTCCGTCTGGCACGGAATCTTCAAACGGTGCAGGCGTTCCTCCGCCGCCTCGGGTGTAAAGTGCTCCAGCTTCGACCCGCTGGTGCCGAACCGATGGACGGTGCTGGCCCGTTTAATCAGAATCACTGGGCCTGCGCACTGCTCCGCCGCGATTTGAAGCGTCTCCTCCATGCCGCCGAACAGGCAGAACACCATGGCGTCATAGGGCTTTGGCGGCCGGTTTTCAAAAATATCTCCTTGGAGAATCTCCATTCTGGAAAGTCCCACCGCCCGGCGGCGCAGGTCTTCAATGGGCGGGGCGGCCCGGTCGATGGCGGTCACCCGCCCGCAGAAGGGCAAAAGCGCCAGACTCAGCTCCCCTAGTCCGCAGCCCGCGTCGCACACATGGGCGTTTGGCGGAAGGTAGGCCGCAACCCGCTCCGCCAGAATCCGGTAATAGTCGCTGTGGGCGGCGGCGGTACGGTAAAAGGCAATGGTCTCCGGCAGCCAGTCCTGCATCATGTTCTCTCCTCCCGCCACGGAATCACAAACCGTCCCGCGTCCGTATCAAGCAGCCGCACCTCCACGCCGTACAGGCGGCGGAGCAATGCCACGTCCAACACCTCCTCGGGCGGGCCATAGGCCGCCACGGTTCCGTCGCACAGCGCCAAAACCGCCTGCGCGTGCTGTAAGGCCATCTGGGGATCGTGGGTGGAAAAGAGAATTAGATACCCCTCTCCCGCCAGACGGCGCAGCCGCTCCAGCACCCGGAGATTGTTTCCGAAGTCCAGATGGGCGGAGGGTTCGTCCATCAACAAAATCCGGGACCGCTGCGCCAAGGCCCGGGCAATCAGCACCATCTGCTGTTCCCCTCCGCTGAGCCGGTCAAACCGCCGTGCGGCAAAACCCTCCATTCCCACCTGCTCCAGCGCCGCCCATGCCGCCTTCCTCTGCGCCGCTCCCGGCGAAGAAAAGAGCGAGAGCTGCCGGGCAGTGCCCGTCTCCACCATGCTGAGCACGGAATAGCCGGGCAGTGCCGCCCCCGACTGGGGAATATACGCCGCCAGCTCCGAAAGGCGCCGGGGCGGCAGGGTGCGCGCTTCCGCGCCCTCTAGCAGGATACTGCCCTCATACCCCTTCACCAGCCCCAGAATACAGCGAAACAGCGTGGTCTTTCCCGCGCCGTTGGCTCCCAGCACCGCCACAGTCCGCCCCCCCTCCGCATCAAAGGAAACCTCCCGCAGCACCGGATTGGCCCCGTAGGAGCAGGAGAGCTTTTGAATGCTCAGCAGCATAAGGCCTCCTCCTTCCGAAGAATCAGATAGAGGAAAAACGGCGCGCCGATCACCGCCGTCAGGATTCCAATGGGGATTTCCGAGGTAGACAGGCACCGGGCCGCGTCATCCACCAGCACCAGAAAGGCCGCTCCCAGCAGCACCGAGGCCGGAAGCAGATACCGGTTGTCGGCTCCCACCAAACGGCGGCAAAGATGGGGGATTACCAGCCCCACCCAGCCGATCATCCCGCTGACCGAAACGGCGGAAGCGGTAATCAGCGTGGCGCTGATGGTTACGCCAAGGCGCAGTGCGTCGGCATTCACGCCCATGGACCGGGCCGCATCGTCCCCCAGCGTCAAAAGGTTCATCCGCCAGCGCAGCAGCAGCAATGTCAGGATTCCCACCGACATAGGCACAGCGGCAAACGCCAGATCATGCAGCCGCGTGCTGTTCAGGCTGCCCATCAGCCAGTATGTAATGGCAGGAAGCTGGTCCGTGGGGTCAGCGATCAGCTTGATGTACGAGGTTCCCGCCGTGAACAGAGAGGTCATCATAATTCCCGCCAGAATAAAGTTCACCACCCGGTTTCCCTGCGCCCGGCTGCCCACAAGGCATGTCAGCCCCACCGTCAGAAGTCCGAATGCAAACGCCGAAGCGGTGATCATTCCGGAGGAGCCGCCCAGAAGAATTGCCAGCGCAGCGCCGAAAGCGGACCCCGCGGTGGCCCCCAGCAAATCGGGGGACGCCATGGCATTTTGAAACGCGCTCTGATAGGCGGCCCCGGCGGCGGACAGTCCGCCGCCTACCAGACAGCCCAGCAGAATCCTCGGCAGCCGCAGCCGCAGCACCACGCCCGCCGTTTCATTGCTCCAGCTCTGGGTAATGGGCAGAACACGGGAGAGCAGGATTTTCACCACATCTTCCATCGAAGCGGGGTATTTCCCAAGAGAAAAGGACACCAGAAACACCGCCGCCAGTCCCGCCGCCAGCAGCACAAGACTTCCCCTGCCCCGCCGCCGCAACCGGAGGGATATCTCCAAAAGATCTGGCTTTTCGGAATGCTCTGTCATGCGCTTTCCTCCATCTTTTCCGTGGAATGGGCCAGAAGGGCCTTTGCCTGCGCCTGCGTCAGGTCATAGTGGTAAAACAGCTTGTAAAAGGTCTGCGTTTCCTCTACCATGTCATACTGAAAAACTTGCGGATACAGAAGGTTTCCCAACCAGCGAATGCCCAGAATCCGCTGGACGGAGGGGGGCCTGTCCAGCCAGTTATAGGGCGCGTCCGGCACCTCGTACACCGCTCCGGTTTTTACCGCCCGGACGTTGACCCACAGAGGGTCCTCCCAAATGTCGTCGTAGCAGCTATCGGGTGCCAGAACCACCGCCTCCGGGTTCCAGAGCAAAATCTGCTCCATGCTCACCTCGTCTCCGCCCCTGTCGGAGTTTTCTCTCAGCTCCGCCACATTCCGGGCGGCGGCCCAGTCCAGCACCTGCGCGTGGAGACTGCCATTGCCGTTTACCTCCGTGCCGTATTCCCCCTGAGAGAACAGCACCGCCGTTCTCTCAGATTCGGGAATCTGCGCGCCAAAGGCTTTCGCGTCGTCAAGCGTCTGCCGGACGTAATCCGACAGCGCCTGCGCCTGCTCCTTTTCCCCCGTAATCTCTCCCAGCGTGTCATACGCCCGTGCAGACTCTTCCAGCGGGGCTTTGATAAAAACAGTGGGAATGCCGGTCTGCTTCTGGATCGCGTCCATGTCGGCGGCGATGCCGGATTTTTCCTCTCCCATGTCTATAATCACATCCGGCGCGGCGGCGATTACGGATTCATAGCTGATCGTTCCACCCCCGCCGTAAAACTGGCCGAACACGGGAAGGTCCCAGTATTTTTCAGGGAAATATTCCTTTTGCTTCTTTGTCAGTGGTGTGGAAAGGCCGGCCAGTTGGTCGGGACACAGCGTATAGAGAAAGATTTGCGCCAGCGGCCCGGAAGGGGCCACGGTTTTAACCTCTCTTGGAAGCTCCACCTCACGACCGCAGGAATCCGTAAAGGACCAGGTCTCCACAGGCTGCTTTTCCTGCACAGGATTTTCGCCGCAGCCGGAGGCGCACAGCAAAATTACCACCGCCAAAAGAACGACGGCTATGCGTCTTCGTGTCATTCTTTTCATCTTACAAACTCAATAGAGGTCACCGCGTAGGCCCAGTAAGAGGATTCCGCCTCCGGAATGAGAATCCGCAAGGGCCGCTGCTTTTCCGACAGGGGCGCGTCTCCCTCCGCCAGTTGCAGCACCACCTCATAGTCGGTGAGGTACTCCTCCTTTAAAACGGTTTTGTATCCGTCGCTGCAAAGAAACCGGATTTTCTGAAAGTCCGACATCTCCGTCTCATACTGCGCCAAAAACGTGTTCAGCAGCGGCCCCACCGCGTTGACCGTTCCGGCCTTCGCCGTGGCGCCCGTGGCCGTGCGCTTTACACAGTCCAGCTTCGCAAGCTCGTTGGGCGTGACGGTAAAGTCCTCGTCCTTTAGTCCTTTAATTGTAATGGGGCTTTCCCCATAGTCCGAGAGGTCTGCCCGCACTTTTACCGTTCCCCCGCAGCCGCACAGCAGCAGCACCCACAGGGCAAGGCCCAGCATCGCCGCCCGCTTTCCTGCTTTCTTCACATAAGTCACCCTTTCCCGCTTCCTGCCGTTTCGCCCATCGGGCCGCGTTTCATCCCACAAACAGTCCCAGCCGTTGGAGCATGGCGGCGGTCTGTGCCCGCGTGGCCGGCCCTTTGGGGGACAGCTCCGTGGCGCTGGTTCCGTTGACCAGACCAGCCCCCACCGCCCAAGACAAGCCCTCTTTTGCCCAGCTTCCCGCGTCGGCGTAGTCGGTATAGACGCTCAAGTCCCTCGACACCGTCAAATCGGTCTTCGCCACGTTTTTAGCGTACCGGTAAAACATGGCGGCAAGCTGTTCGCGGGTAATCCCGGCCTCTGGAGAAAAGCCGCCCGACGCGGTTCCGTTCACCACGCCGCTTTGACTGGCCCACGCCACCGCCGAAGCATAAGACGCACCGGAGGGCACGTCTGCAAAGCCCGTACCGGACGAGACCTTGGGACTGCCCGCCATATGGTACAGCGCCATGGCCAGCGCGGCCCGGGTCATGGGCGCGTTGGGGGAAAAGGCGGTTTTTGCCGTGCCGCCCATGATTCCGTTTCGGGTGACATACCCCACGGCATCATAGCTCCACACCCCGGCCGTCACATCCGTATACGGGCTGACCCAGCCCTTTTCCGCACCGGAGGAAGTCAGCGTCAGTGTTTGAACGCCCGCGTCGGTCCAGCCGTCCTTCACCGCACGGCACGTCATGGTCACGGTTCCGCCGGGGAAATTGGTCTTGGGAATCACCACCGCGTCTCCCGTATACCGGCTGGTAGGTGTATAGCTGGGGCTGATGAAATTGTGATTGTAATAAATTGCCGCGCCCTGTGTTGGGCAGGAAAAGCGCACATAGTAATTGGCTCCGTCCTCCGTCATCACGGCGGAGGGAATGCCCACTACACCCAGCGCCGTCACCTCCGGCGCATCCTTCATATTCAGCAAAAGGGTTGCCACCCAATAGCGGCTGTCTGCGGCGGTGGAGGCCTTCCCTGTCAGGTCTTCCTTTGTCATGGGCTTCATAAAGCGAGGGGTACGCTCGCTGTCCATCAGCCCGGAGGTATACCATAAATTCTCCATGTTGTAGTCCCCGGTGCCATACTTTCCATCGGTAATCATGTACCGCTGGGAGAAGGCAAGCACGGACAAAAGCGGCACCTCCGGCTCGGCGGATTTGAGAATTTCTTCAACCGCCTGATCGCGGGTGAGCTTTCCGTCCGGGTCGGCATACCCCTGCGTCCGATAGTCCCAGTACTTGTACAGCAGCGGATAATTGTAGCGCGCCACGCCGTACAGCTCGTCGCAGGTATAGGTGTCTAAATCGTCAAAGCCGGTCTGGTCAATTTCCCACAGGCGGATGGCGTCCTGCCCCGCAAAGGTCAGCTCCACCGCCCGCAGGGCCGCCTGCGCGGATTTTCCTTTTGCGTAGGTGACAAACTCGGGAATGGTAAATCCCTTCGCCTCCTGATGCACGGTGGTCACATACCTGTCCAGAATGGAATAGTTGTGCAGCGTATTGTCAACTTTTCCCGCTTTCAGGTCCGATACCATTTCGGACACGGGAACCTGAGACACCAGCACCCGCTCTCCCGCCTTGTCGGTCACATAGAACAGCACCGTACCCACGGTCTGTCCCGCCGGCACCGTTTTTGCCTGCGCCGCCGGGGCCAGCCCCGTCACCAGTGCCAGCGCCAGCAAAACGCCTAAAAGCTTTCGTTTCATGTACGCGCTCCCTCCCGATATGTGTGATAGTTCAGCATCATTTGCGCCACCTGCGCCCGGGTCGCCGTTCCCTTGGGGTTCAGCCGCCCGCCGCCGCCGTTGACCACGTCTGCCGCCGTCGCCCAGCGCATGGCATCCAGCGCATAGGACCCAACAGCCGCTCCATCGGAAAAGGCGTTAAACGCCGCAGAGTCTGTATTATTCGTTTTTTCGCCTTTAAATTGCGCGTAGCGGTACAGGACCGCCGCAATCTGCTCTCGGGTTACGGAGGCGTTGGGTCGGAACGTGCCATCCCGATAGCCCGCCGCCAGCCCGTTTTCCGCGGCCCAGGCGATATAGGGGGCATAGACAGAATCCTGCGCCACGTCGGAATAAGCCGGGGCTGAAATGGTATTTGCCGCCACGCCGTCCAGCCGCCCCAGAACCGTGACAAACATGCCACGGGTCATGGAGGCATTCGGAGAAAAAATTCCGGAAGCGGTTCCATTGAACAGGCCGTTTTGCACTGCAAAAATAACCGCGTCGGCGCACCACGTGTCCCCCGCCACGTCGGAAAAGCCTGTCTCCATAAGCTCCGCCACCACGACGTTCACTGTCTGGGACCCCGGCGCGTAAAGACTGTTGTCCAGCTCCAGCGTATAGGTCCCCGCCGCCTGAATCGGGCAGGAAACCAGCGCAAAATACTCCGCTTTGACCGTCACCTGTCCATCCACGGTGCGGTCCAATCCGGAGGAGGGAATCAGAATCCGGGTTCCGTTGGAATCCAGTATGTATACGGACAGTCCGGACTGATATCCCGCATCGTCAAAGCGCAGCGTCATCGCGCTGCCCAATCCATAGCTTCCCTGCGTTTTCACTGCGGGGGCCGCTTTTTTGGTGGTGAGGGAAACCTGCTTGTCCGCGTACTTGGTGGCGTGGAAAATGAAGCTGTACGCCCCGGTTTTTCCAAACAGGCTTTTGTCAAAGGTGAAGGAAGTCGCCCCCGCTTTGTACTTGGACGGGCTGACCGTGACATAGCCGTTTACCTCCGGCGTTTTCACGGTGACAAAGTTCATGGCCCTGGTCCATGCCGTCCACTCTGTCGAAGACACGCCGGTGGCGGCCTGAAACACCACGTTTTCATTTGCCATACTGCTGTACAGCGCTTGAAACGCGGGGGCCAGTCCCGGATATTTCATAAAGATCACGCCCCCGTCGTCCCAGCCCTCTTTTACCGCCGTGGCATACATGGTCACGGGGCTTGCGGACAGGTTCCGACCGGAGATATCGTAAGTCACCGGGCCGGTGTAGGGAATCTGGGGCGCTCCGTCATAGGAATAGTAAATCGTGGCTCCCACCGTGGCGCAGGTAAGCGCGATGGTCAGCGTCTTTCCGTCGGCGCTTTTGGTAAAGCGGGCCACAGGGTCCGCCACTGTCCCCGCCGACCGCAGGGCGGGGGCGTTTGTCATGTCCAGCCGAAGATTGTAAATCCATTTGAAATTGTCGTAGGCGGTACGGTGGGCCGCCATCAGGTCCGCCTCCGTCATGGGCAGGCTGAGCCGCAGCGCCGTGTCGTCCGTCAAATGCTTGGCAAGACAACCTGTCACGTTTCCTTTGTTGGACTCGATATAGCTTCCCAGCCCCAGTTCCGTGGAAGCATTCAGCGTGTCGGTGGTGGTCCGCCCGGAGAGGGATTCGGTTGCCAAAATCACCGTGGTTTCCCGGCCCGTGTCAAACGCCGCCCGCTTGTCCGCGTAGTAGGGGTCCTTGCTCTGGTAGTCTTTCTGATAGGTAGGCAGGTCAATACCAAACTTGCTGTTGTCTTCGCCGCCCACCTCCCAGCCGGTATTCCAGCCTTGCTCCCTGTCGTATAGGCCCTCGAAATAATACCGCTTAACGCCATAGAGCTGGTCATAAGTCCAGACGCGGCTGTAATTTCCGTAGCTGTCGGTTGCCATAAGCTGAATTTTATCCGTCCCGGAGAAACTTATCTCCCCCGCCCCGGAAACCCCTGTTTTCTCCTTTACGCAGTCCACCAGCTCCGGGATGGTGAACCCCCGTGCCTCACAGTACTGGGTGGTAGGATAGTTGTCGGTGGAGGAAATGTAGTAATTCGTTCCCTCCTCTGTGCCATGGGTAAGCGCCTTCAGGTCCGCCAGGGGCAGCACCTTCAGCAGGACGCTTTTCCCGGAGGCATTTGTTGCGTAAAAGAAAATGTTATTCCCTCTCTCCGAGGAAATCGTCTTTGCCCCGGCAAAGACGCTCAGCAGGCAGACAGCCAGCGCCAAAAAAAGCGCGCGGGCCGCCCCTTTTTTTAAATTCACTTTCAACTGCCCGTTTCTCCTTCCGCAAAGCGTGTCAAGATAACCGCCATCTGCGCCCTGGTGAGTACCGCTCCGGGCAGCAGGCGTCCATCCTTGGTTCCACAAATCAGCCCGTTGCTTACCGCCCATGCAACATCCGAACGGGCATAGGAGGAAACGGTTTCTCCATCGGAAAACGCAGAAAGCGCACCAGGTTTTGCAGTATCCTCACCGCCGATTTTCTCCGCATACCGCCCCAGCAAAACGGCCAGTTCCTGCCTTGTAACGCTCTTTTCAGGCTGGAAAGTTCCCGCCTTCGTGCCGGCGCTGACGCCGGTTTGCTGCGCCCACGCGGCCGCGTTTGCGTAAGCGGCGGAGGAGGGTACATCGGAGAACGGAGCCATCTCCGTCACGGCGGGACTGCCCGCCAGACGGTACAGGGCCGAAACCGCCATCACCCGGGTAGCGGAGGCCGTGGGAGAGAACGTCTCCGTCCCCGTTTCGTCCAGCAGACCTCCGGACACGGCGGCGGATACCGCCTGAGCATACCACGCCTCCCCCGGCACATCGGAAAACGTTTTTTGCCCCTCTTTTGGCAGGAGGGCGGTAAAGTCCAGAAGATTTCCCGCTCCGTCATAGGACTGAACGGTCAGGTTCTTGCCGTCAACCCGAACCACCTGATAGGTGGAGGTGTTGTAAACCGTTTTCGCCTGATACGTCTCGTCGGCGGTGGAATAAAACTTCTGGCTGGCATTGCCCATGACATAGGTGATACCGTCTGTAAAGTCAATCTGCCCGTCCGCCATGGGATAGGACCGGGAATACACATGCTGATGTCCGCAAAGCACCAGACTCACGCCGTTTGCCTCAAACAGCGGCTCCCAGCTCCGTTTCACCGCAGCGGCCACCTTGTCGCTGGCCAGAGAATAAACCGGGTGGTGCATCACAACGACTTTCCACACAGCATCGCTGGCACGCAGGTCGTCTGCAATCCAACGGTTCAGCCGCTGATAGTCCGCACTGCTCAGTCCCTGCTCCCCCGAAAAAACCCAGGAGTTCAAAACCAGCATGTGGCAGTTTCCGTAATCATAAGAGTAAAATTCTTCAGAAAAGCCCTCTGGCCCGTTTTGGGGAAGCGCCATCAAATCCAGATACAGCTCGGGCTTTCCGCCAGGAAAATTGCTCTCATGATTGCCGTTGGTAGTCATCATGGGAATTTGGGAAAACACGCCCGTGGCGCTGCCCAGCACCCGTTTCCACTGGTCGGCGGAAATTCCGCTGTCCACGATGTCGCCGCCCAAAACGCCAAAGGCAAGGCCGGGATTGTCTCGGGCCGCAGTCTCCAGTAGGCTTTTCCACTTGCCGTCGTCCCCTGTTCCGGTCTGCACATCCCCCATATACAGGAAGGAGAACGACGGTTCCTCGCTCTGCGCCGTTTGAAAATGGCGGATCTCACTTTTTGATCCTCCATTTCCAACCCGGTAATAATAGACTGTGCCGGGCGTCAGACCGGTGAGCGCCGCCTGCTCCACCGCCGCGTCCAGCGCAATACCGGAGGTCAGCTTGGCGACCGTGGCAGAAATTTTCTTCGCGTCCGAAAGGGACGGGCTCGTGCTATACTCCACCCAACCGTCCGGCCCGTTCGCCTCCGCCTGCCAGGAGACGGTCATGGTTGTTTTCGGATCACCCGTCCAAGAGAGAATGATGCGCTCCGGTCCCGCACTCTCCGCCGCCTGGGCCGTTCCTCCCAAAAGGCATAGCAGCAGCAACACCAGCACTCCCTGTGTTCCTTTTTTCATAGCCCGTTCTCCTTGTATCGTAATCTTCAATGAATGACGGCGTTTTTTCAAAAGAAACGCTCCGGTTTAATATTGTCTAAAAAACAAAGGTTATCCTCTGCACAAAAGCAGTCATTTTTTAAGTTCTCGCGCCAATATTTTCATTGTCTTTAAGCGTAGCGCCGCGTTGCTTGGTCTGGGGTTTTCTTCTCTTTCGCGCTCTGCCGAAAAGCACCGCAGGAGAGCGCCCAAACGGGCGCTCTCCCCGTCTCCGACCCGCAAGCCGGAAACCGCGCGGTTTTTAAATTGCCGTTTTCTGCTGGAAACGCATCAGGATTGTTGCCACCTGCGCCCGAGTTGTCACCGCCGTGGGAGCCAGCGTAGAGGCCGTGGTTCCGGAGATCAGCCCCTCGTTTACCGCCCAGGCCATCCCCTCTTTTGCAAAGCCGTTCATCTGCGCCTGATCGGTAAATCCGCTCAAATCAGCAGCGCCCGTGACATCATAGCCGCAGTACTTTGCAAACCGTGCGAGAATCGCCGCAAGCTGCTGGCGGCTAAGCTGCTTGGAGGGTCCGAAGACGCCCTCGGCATACCCGCCGACAATGTCGTTGGCCGCCGCCCAGTTCACTGCATCGGCGTACCATGCGTCTGCGGCCACATCGCCAAATCCTGCAGATTTCTCCGCGATGGGCTTTCCCTCCATGCGCCACAGCACCGACACCAGCATGGCGCGCGTCATGGAAGCGTTGGGAGAAAAGGCGGTGTCGCTTGTCCCCTGAAACAGGCCGGAAACGGCGGCAAATTCCACCGCGTCCGCGCACCAAGCCGTGCTTGCCACGTCCTCAAAGGGGCTTTTCCACTTCTCCTGCGCCAGCACCACGTACTTGGACAGGTGAGATGTGGAATACGTGACCATGCCGTTGTCAGCATTGTAGCTGCCGGTCATCAGAATCAGTCGGCCCCGGCTATTCAGATAATACACCCGGGCCGTCTGCCCGGCTTTTACCGTTCCGGCGGGGACGGCAATCGTCGCACTTCCGCCGCCAAGGCGGGTAATGCTTTGACTTCCGGCGGTCACGCTCACCTCAACCACCGCGCCGCCGGAAACCAGCTTCTGCTGCTCCGCGGTCAGTGATGTAACGCTTACCTGCTTTACAGTCACCGTTACGCTGGCGTTGGAGCCCGCCTGCTGAACCGCGCTGCTCAGCGCCGCCGCGTTCAGCTCCACAGTTCCCACCGGGGTGTTTATGGACAGCATGGCAATAGACGCGTCCACAGCGCTGGAAATGGACGCTGTGGGAATGCTGGTCCGAACCTCCGTGGCTGTCGAGGGTGCGTTGACCTTAATCTCCAGACCCGCGGGAGTTCCCGCCTCCTCGGCGGCCTTCAGTGCTTTGGTCAGCGTCTCCGCCATGGCGGAAGACGTCACCGTTGCCGTACTGACGGTTCCGTTGGTGGTGGGGGTAATCTCCATGGCGGTCACGGTGGCCTTTTGGGCTTCCGGCGTATTGGTGACAGGCGCGTTGGGGTCCGCCTTCTTCACGGTAAACGCCTTCGCCGCGCCGCTCCACGTCACCTGAAACTTTTCATTGTTCACGGTAAGCGTTTGGGTCTCCATGGGAAGATAAAAATACAGATTTTTATCGCTGCCGTCATAGCCGAAATTGCTGACGGTGGAGGTCGTGCTCTCCGTATAGCGGTGCTCGTGGAAGCCGCCGCTGTAAGTAAACCCGGTGCTGCCGGACACATCAAACCCATTTGCCTTCTTGGAAAGCATGCTTGTGTCAAAAATTAGGCGGCTCACGGCCTTGGTGTCGCTGCCGTTCCGCTTGGTGGCGGTGACCAGCGTGTCGTCCACTGTCTGGGTGGCGCTGTCGCTGTTCATCTTCAGGGAATTGTCAGTACGGACAGCCTTGAAGCTGCCGCCGGAGACATAGAGGGTCCCCGCTGATCCGCTTCTGTCGCCGCCGTAACCAATGGCAGAGCCAAGGAAGTCGGAGATAATCGTCAGGTTGCCGTTCTGTAAATACACCGGACCGGCCCCCTTCCCCTGCTTGCTTGCGCCGATGGCCGCGCCGTTTGCTTTGTTAATCAGCACCACCGTGCCGCCGGTAATATAGACCGGGTCATTTTTCACGCCGCCCAGAAGGGAGTCTCCGCCCACCAGAGGTCCGGTCTTAGAGCCTTTGATAAATACGTCCGCTCCTCCAAATGTGATGGTTCCGCAGGCTTCATAGCTGTTGCCCCCGATGCCCGCGCCCTGAGAATATTTGTACAGATACAGGGTTCCAGATCCGCCGATAAACAAGTCCGCGCCCTTTGGCACATGGATGCCCGCGCCCTGCACATACTCCTGCGTTTCCAGCAGGCTTTCCCCTTCAACATTGAGCTGATTGCCCTTGCCCGTAAAGTTGATGATGTTCAGCCCGAAATTCACGTCGCCGGACGCCGTTCCCCGGCCCACATTGTTGTTGATCCAAATGTCTTTAAGCATCAGGTTTGTCCCGGCAACGCTGCAATCAAAGGTAAGGTCTGAAAATTTGGAATTCGGACTGCTGATCCCGCTGCCCACCAGCGTGACCGGCTCCTTGGTCATCACGACGATGGTCCCCGTCGCTCCGCTTTGAACGGTATAAGTTCCGCCGGAGGTGATTGTGGAGCCGCCGGAAATCGCTCCGGGGGTAACGGGGACAACTGCGCCCGCCTGCTCAAGGGTGATGGAAACGCCCAGCTCCGTCCTGTCCCCCAGTCGGACGGGACCGGACTGTGTCTTCATTCCGCTCTTGCTGACGGAATAGGTATACTCAGACTTTTTAACCAGCTCATAGCGGTAAACGCCGCCCGCCGCGTTCGAGGTGGGCAGAGGGCTCTGCGCCGCATTGGATGCGTCCTTCACCGTCACAACCGCGTCAGCAGGCGTGACCGTTAGGGTAAAGGTTCCCGTGGTTTGTCCCGGAACGACGGTGTAAAATCCCTCGCTGTCCGGAGTTACGCTGAACTCGTAGTCGTCTCGGAGCATGATCGGCTCCGCTGCGCCATCAGGCCAAACCTTGTCGCCTGCCTTAGGCTTAAAAAGGCCGTCATAAACCTGAATGATTCCTTTGCGTCCGCCATTGGCATGCAGCGGGCTTCCGTCTATGCTGATATAGGTTCCGCTGCCAATCTTAATCTCGCCGTACTGCGAATATACGGCGGCATAGCTGTTGTTCTGGCCATTTCCCGTCATGGTCACGGTGCAGTCGGTCAGGCTCAGAATTTTCGCGGTGTATTCCTCGGCCCCGCCGCCGCCCGCCATTCCAGTGGCCTGAATCGCGCCCGTAACGGTGCAGTTGCTGATGCTCTCCGCGACGCCGCCGATGATAACGTTTCCATTGATGGTGCAGTTATTCAAAAGGTCAAGTTCGCTCTCCCTGAACAGCTTCAGGCTATCGCGGTCACCCTCAGGCCTGCTTGGATCGCAGTTGATGGTGCAGTCGCGAATTTCCGTCATCTTTCCCTTCACACTGACCAGGCCGTGCAGAGCCGACGCTCTATACAGCGAGATCGTCCCTCCGGCGGCGCCGCTCACAATGGAGACGCCCTCCGTCCCGGTGGGAACCTCAAGGGTATTGACAGAAAGGGTATGCCCGTTCAGGTCAAGGATCACGTTGTTTTGGCTCAGCGTGACAGTCATTGCGCCATGGTCGCGCAGAAGCTTCACCGTGTCGCCGCTTGCCGCAGCGGCAAGGGCTTCGTTCAGCGTGTAATATTCTAACTCACCAATGCTTGCAGCCTTGCCCTCTACCACCGTCACAGGATAGGATGCCGTATATCCGCCGTCCTCCGTTGCTGCGGTTATGGTGGCGTCTCCCGCCGCGATACCCGTGACCACGCCCGTCCCGGCGTCTACGGTGGCAATCTCCGTTGCACTGCTGCTCCACGTAACCATCTGGTTCAGCGCCGTGGCGGGACTGATTGTGTATATTTTTGAAGGAATTGTCCCGCCAACGCTGACGTCGGCCTTTTCCACGTCCCAGAGCGTGATTCCCGAAACGCCCGGCGTCACGGTGAGTACGCACTCAGCAAATATGCCGCTGCCGTCCGCGGCTTCGGCCCTGATGGTGGTCTCTCCTTCTTTCAGGAGCGTCGCTAATCCGCTGCTGTTCACGGTGGCTATTTTATTGTCCGAGCTTGTCCAGTACAGGTCCTGATACTGCGCATTCGCGGGCAGCACGCCCACGGCAAACTGCACCGTATGATCATTAAATGCAGCCGTCTGTGTGGCAGGAAGTCCGGTAATTTCCGAAATTTTTATAATTCCGCTGGGATCACCCAGAAAAAAATATTCGCTTAAAAATGAAGGCAGGCTGCGGGCTTCCGGGGTTTTACTACTGGTGCTATTCCCTATCCACACCGTATAGTCGGTGGTTTGTCCCGCTCCAATTGAAAAGGAGTAGCGCCCCGGTGCGGGATTGCCGTTGATTGCAAATTGAAGGGTAAAGAGAGGCCCAGCTTTTTTAAATCCCTTGGACCCGTTGGCTACCGACGCAAATGTCACGTTTACGTTTGAAGCGCTGTCTGTTACAGTTAGACCCATATTGCCATACGTCCAATCTCCGTTTAGACAATTGTCGTATGTCAAAACACCGCTGTCATACCCAATGTTAATATTTAGCTCCCGAAGAGGTCTGTTGCTTGCAATGGAACTCAGTCCAAAGGTGAGCGAAACCGTGTTTCCTTCCACCGCCGTCTCCGCCGCAAAAACCTCATTTCCCGACGACGCCATTGTCGTGGCCGACGCCGTAAGAGGCTCGAACACAAACAGGGAAAGCGTCAAGACCAACGCCATGGTCAGGGAAAGGCTCTTTTTCATCCAAGTTTTCATACACACTGCTCCATGGTAGATTTTTTGCGCCGGGGCATCAGGAGGTTCCCTGATGCCCCGGCGAGTTACCGTTTAGGCAAAAATGGGATAACCGCTATTTTTGCTGGGGTCGATGGTCCAGGTGTTGTAATCCCCGCTGCTCTGGGCGCTGACCCATCCGTTCAGGTCGCTCAAAAGGCCGGAAGCCGCGCTGAACGAAACGGTTGCGGGGCTGCCCGAGACAAGGTTCCCTACCGGGGTGGTGGAGCCTTCATAGCGCAGGGCGTCGTTGGTGAGGGAGCTGTTCATCTCGCCGATCAGCTCTCCCGCGTAGGTAGAGCCGGTGATATTGCCGATGTTATAGCAGTTGCGCATGGAGCCCTTCTGGAAGGCCGCGATGCCGCCCGCAATGCCGCCGGTGACCGTACCGGCGTTATAGCTGTTGCTGATGCCGCCGTAAACCGTGCCGCCGGTGCCGGTCTGCTTGTTGTAATCGTTCTTGTTGCTGCCGACAAGGCCGCCTGCGTTATAGAGAGAAATCACCTCTCCGGCGTTCCAGCAGTTCAGGATGGTCCCCTCGTTCTCGCCCGCGATGCCGCCGGCGGAGCCGGAGCTGTAATCGCTGATGACCTTGCCGTAGTTGGCGCTGTTGAGGATGCTGGGGGGATTGGTGGTGGTATTGACCCAGTTTGCGCCGATGATGCCGCCCACGCCCTTGGCCTCATTGCCGTATACCACAGTGCCGTTATTGACGCAGTTTTCAATATCGCCCCAGCCCTTGCCCACAAGGCCACCCACCGAGCGCTTCGCACCCACATAGCCGCCGGAGATGGTCAGGTTTCTAATAGAGGCATTCTCCTCCAGCTTGCCGAACAGGCCGATGTTGTTGGCTACGGAGTTGCCCGTGCCGTAGCTTCCGGTGGATTGATTGTAGAAGATGTTGGAAATGGTACAGTCGTTGCCGTCAAAGTGGCCCTGAAAGCTGTAACTTGTGGCGCCGCCGCCGATGGGCAGCCACTCGTATACCGTACCCCCGCCGGTATAGCCGGCGGTTCCGGCCACAGTGGGATTCACAGTGGCGTCGCTGGCCGAAGCGGGGCTGAGGGAGATGTCGTCGGTCATAACGAAATACTTCCCGGTGTAGACCGTTCCTCCCCGCACGTTGGCAGAGAGCTGCGCAAGGTCTGCCGCCGTGTCAACCTCATATGGGTCGGCTTCCACGCCGCTGCCGCCGCTGAACGAATAGGCCGCGTTTGCAGCGGGGATAACGCCGTTCCAGGAGCTTACCGCCCCAGCCTTAACAGGCATTGCGGAGAAGAGACTGACAATCAGAGCAA
Organism: Oscillibacter sp.; assembly: GCF_031978065.1. Taxonomy (GTDB): domain Bacteria; phylum Bacillota; class Clostridia; order Oscillospirales; family Oscillospiraceae; genus Oscillibacter. The sequence continues at coordinate 29,704 of NZ_DALZCH010000003.1, read as the reverse complement.
GAGAGAACAGACCGGACAGTGCTTTTTTACCTCGGTTTTTCATCATAATTGAACTCCTTTCATATTGTCGCGGGTTTCATGTACCTAAAGAAAAGGTTTCCAAGCAATCTGAGCTCCTGATGCCGCAGTTCCCCCCGCCTCGCCTCCTCTCTTTCATTCGCTCTGGATATTTAATCTCCGTTCCGGACACGGGAGACGCGTTTGTTCCCGCCGCGCTCCACAGGCTGCCTGTGCTGCCCGGATTTACCGCCGCGGCCCCGGCCGAGGGCCAGACCGGCTCTGGAGCAGGTACCGCAAAAATGGGCTGCAAGCCGCCACTTACGATGCGGCGATTCCCTCAAAGCGCGTCAAAATCTGCGCCGCCTGTGCGCGGGTGGCCGTGCCCCGGGGCGAGATTGTGCCGTCCTTCATACCGGAAATCAGCTTCTTTTCAACCGCCCATCCAACGGCGTCCACCGCCCAAGACGAGACGCTCTTCGCGTCGGAAAATCCCGAGAGGTCGCCCTTGCCCGCCGTGCCGCCGTCCCGCTGCACATAGCGGTACAGCATCGCCGCCAGTTGCTCTCTTGTGACGCTGCCGTCGGGATCAAAGGTCGTGGCGGTCTTCCCCCCGGCAACGCCCGCTTCGTAGGCCCATGCCACCGCCTGGGCGTAATCCGCTTCCACTGGTACGTCGGTAAAAGCAGGAGAAGCGGTCACAGCGGGCGCACCCGCAAGACGGTAGAGCGCTTTCACCAGCATGGCCCGGGTCACAGGCTGCGCGGGGGCAAACTGTCCGTTCCCCGTTGTTTCAAGCAGCCCTTCGGAAACGACATGGTTGGCGGCGGCAAAGTACCAGTCCGTGACGGACACATCGGAATACGCCGAAAAATAAGGCGTTTTGATATCCTTTTGCCAGCTTAGAACCGGATAGCCTTCGTTGATGCCGTTTGCGTCCACCGTAAATGCGCTGCCAAGTGTTTTAACAAACTCCGCGGTTTTAAGCTTGTCCGAAGACAGCGCTCCGTCGCTGACAACGGCGCCGGCGCTGAAATAGCCGCCGCCGAGGGCGCTGCCCTCCAGATACCAGCAATTCAGCACGGCAAGCTTATACGCCGCGCCGCCGTTGTTCGTCCCAATCGCCATGGCATAGCTGTCCAGCTTTGCCGAAATTTTTCCCACGCTGTAACAGTTTTTCAGCGTGATTTCATTGCTTCCCGAAATGCCACCGGTGGGGCAGGTATACGTGCTCATCACCCGCCCCGCGTTATAGCAGTTCTCCACAATTCCGCCGTTCCAACCCGCGCCGACAATTCCGCCGCAGCCCTTTGCGTCGGTATTCGAGACGGTGGCATAATTGGCGCAGTTTTGGATGATCCCGCCCACCGAGCTTCCGCCGGTATTATACGTCGTCTTTCCCATCTTTCCGACGATGCCGCCCACGGAGCGGTTGGCGTAAAAATAGCCTGTGACGGCAACATTTTTGACCGTTGGATTTTCCGGCCGCATGTTCTCCGGATCGTTGTCATGCACACCCAGACGGCCAATCAGGCCCACGGACTGGCCGTCGCCAAACCTTCCGGTTGTGCAGCGCCGGGAACAGTAGATGTTGTAAACCGTGTGTCCCTGTCCGTCAAAGGTCCCACAAAAGGAGGAGCTGAGCTTTGTGGTGGAGTCGTTGGGCGTAATCAGATATTGTCCACCGATGGGCATATAATTTGGCCCGCTCCATGTGTCGGCAGCGGCATCGTATTTCCCGCCCATGTCCAAATCTGCCGTCAGACGCACGGTTTTGTCCTTAAAGCTGTCGGCACCATAGTGATAGGTGTCGGTACTCATATTGCTGCCGCCGCTTTTCGCGCCGTCAACCCGGTTTGCCACAATTACACTTTTATCACCGATGACGTTTGTAATATCCGTGTTGTATATACCGTTGACGATGGCCGCAAGGCCCGCGAGCTGGGCGGGTGTTGAGATATCAAAGGTCGTACCCGTCCTGCTGTACCAAGACACATCAATGGTTTTTCCGTCCCATGCCGCCGATGCCGCCCTTGCCGGAACGGGCAGCAGGGCAAAGACGACTATGATTGCCAGAAACACAGAACAGAACCTATTTCGATTTTTATACATGGTGTTCCTCCTTACACGGTTTGGTCGCGGCGTATTTTCCCGGCATTTTTTACGGCTTGCACGGTTTTTTATCATCGCCTACTGTTCAGTGCCGTTCCGGAAGCCCTTTCTCAGGGCGCTTTCCCCAAAAGCACGTCCTTTTGCACCTTCAACTCAGGGAGCGTAATTTTTCGTTATACCCATTTGAATATAACGAACTTTAAAAAGAATTACCCCCCCAGGGCACGCTGAGAATCTATTTTACTTAAATTTTATTATAGTTTGGAAAATTTTGTCGGTCAATGCCAAAATTCGGCGATGCCGAATCTTTTTTCGGAAACGCCAAATACTTGCAAAAAATTTCGTTTTTTATCCCAGCCCCGTCACCATTTTTTTTCAAATATTTTATTCACTTTAAGCTATCTTCTTTAAAATCACAACAATTTTTCTGTATTTTAGCAAAATTTGTTATTATTAACCAATATAAATCAAAAATTTTGCCTTTATAACGTAAGCAGCTAAATACTTTGCAATTTCGGCTTTTTCTCCGCAACTCCGTGTGTTTTTCCTGCAAAAGCAGTTTTTCGACCCTATGTATTTTATTTCACCAACAATATTCACTTTGCTAAAATTTCCCGGCACAGCCGCTTCCTTTGCGCGGCTGGTGCCAAACTTTGTTGGATACAGTCGTTTATTATCGTAAATTGCGATATATATTTAGATTGACAGGAACTATCGATTTGACTTCATCTTTGATTGTGAATAATGTAGACATTACCTATGCGCGCAAAATCAGGATGAAATAAAATTTTGGAGGCATTGTACCATGAAAAAAGTTCTCACCGCGCTTCTTGCAACAGCGATGCTGCTGTCGCTGACCGCGTGCGGAAGTCCCGCGCCCGCAGCATCCTCCGCCCCCAGTGGCAGCGCTTCTTCCGCCCCCGGCGATGCGGCCTTTGAGAGCAGCATCCTCTTCTGCGGGTCTACCTCTCTCTATCCCATCATCTCTTCTCTGGCTTCTTCCTTCACGGATGAATATGTCACCTGGGACAAGGTGGATGCCACGTTCCCCGGCGACAACATCTCCATCTATGTCGCTCCCGGCGGCTCCGGCGTGGGCGCCAGCGCCGTGATTGACGGCACGTGCGATTTCGGCATGATTGCCCGCAGCATCAAGGATTCCGAAAAGGAAGCCTTGGGCGCGGGATACACCGAATATGTGGTGGCCAAGGACGCGCTTACCATCTCCGTCAATGCGGAAAACCCCCTTTGCGGCGTGACGGACGATTTGTCCACCGACACCATCTGCCAGATTTTCAGCGGCGAGATTTCTACGTGGAACGAGGTTGACGCCTCTCTCCCCTCTGAAACAATCAATGTGTACATTCGCGACCTGTCCGGCGGCGCCTACGAGGTGTTCCAAAAGGCCATTATGGGCGACAGCGAGGTAACCGCCTCCGCCACCCAGTCCGCTTCCATGACGGAGCTTGCCACCAACATCGCAAACGACCCGTGGAGCATCGGCTATGCGGGCTTTGGCGCTTATAACAAGGCGAACCAGAACGGTCAGGTGCTGTTTGCCATGAAGGTAGACGGCGTGGAGGCCAACGAGGATACCATCATCAGCGGCGAATACACCGTCCAGCGTCCCATCATGTTTGTCACCGGCAAAGCGCCCACCCCCTCCCAGCAGGCCTTTGTGGACTATGTGTTCTCCGACGTGGGCTATAAGGTTGTGGAGGACAACGGCTACATCCCCGCCTTTACGGCGTGATTTTAGGAAGACCCGGAAACTTATTCTGTCCAGCAAACGCTGCCATTGTGGTGACAATGGCAGCGTTTGTCCTGCTATAAAATGGAAACCGGAGGGATCATGATGCGGAAAATTGGAAACGCTCTGTTTCCCCGCCTGATTTGTCTGCTGACAGCTCTGACCGTGCTGTCTCTGGCGTTTGTGCTGATCTTTATTGTCCGGGAGTCGCTTCCCGCCTTTCAGGAAATTGCCCCGGCGGATTTTCTGCTGGGACAGCGGTGGATGCCTGTGGACTATGGCACCGGCGTATCTTACGGAATCGGGAACTACATTGCGGGAACCCTGTACGTTTCCGTGGCCGCCATCGCGCTTGCCGTGGTGGTGGGCGTTGGCACAGCCGTGTTCCTCTCCTGCGCGGTGTCAGAAAACACCCGGGGCCTGCTGTGCTCCATGATTGACCTACTGGCGGGGATTCCATCTGTGATCTACGGGTTTATCGGCCTGTGCGTGCTGGTGCCTCTGTTTCAGCGGCTCCATCTTTCCAGCAGCGGCCATTGCGTGCTGGCCGCCGCCATTTTGCTGGCGGTGATGCTGCTTCCGTTCTTGGTTTCCGCCTGCTGCGAAACCATGTTGGGCATACGCCAACGATACCTGCCCGCCGCAAATGCGCTGGGCGTAGCCTATTGGCATACGGTGGCCCATGTAATTCTCCCCCTCTCCGTCCCGAACATTTTATTGAGCGTAGTTCTGGCGGTGGGGCGAGCCATGGGGGAAACCATGGCGGTGATAATGGTCATGGGAAACGCAGGCGTGTTTCCCTCCATGCTTGGCAAGGGAGAGACGATTGCCTCTTTGATTGCGCTGGAAATGGGAACGGCAGCGATGGGCAGCACCCACTATCACGCGCTGTATGCGGCGGGGCTGGTTTTAATGGGAATCCTGTTGGCGATCAACACAGGAATTGCACTGCTGCGCCGCCGTCTGCTGCGGATGGAGGGTTGAGCCAATGAAATTCAAAGCCTTCCTTGTCCGAAGCTGGGCATATCTTAGCATGACGCTGGTGGCCGCCGTCATTCTCTTCCTGTTCGGCTATGTGTTTGTGCAGGGCGGCCATGTCATCACATGGGAATTTCTCACCGCTTCTCCCAGCGGGTCGGTGCTGGGTTCCGAAGGCGGAATCTGGCCTGCCATCGCGGGCAGCCTTTGCTTCACGGCAACGGCGGTGGTGCTGGGGGGGATCCCCGCCGTGGCTACCGCGCTGTATCTTGTTTTCTTCTGTCGCAGCAAGCTGCTGCGGACCGTAATTCAGATGGTGGTTCAGAACATCGCGGGCATTCCGTCCATCGTGCTGGGCCTGTTTGCATACAGCCTGCTGGTGCGACAACTTGGCTTGGGCCGCTGCGTTTTGTCCGCGGGCGTGGCGCTGGCAATCATGATTCTGCCGTTTATCGAGGTCCGGGCGGAAAAGGCATTTCGGGAGCTGTCGCCCGCGCTGACTCAATCCGCCTACGCGCTGGGCTGTTCAAAGTCCTACACCATTTGGAAAGTTGTGCTGCCGGCCTGCCGCGGCGAGCTGGTATCCGGCGTGATTTTAGGCGCCTGCTATGCCATGGGGGCCACCGCGCCGCTGATGTTTACCGGGGGCGTGGCCTACGCGGCTATGCCGGTATCCCTTACAAAACCCGCCATGGCGCTGCCGCTCCATCTCTATCTTCTGCTGGCGCAGGGCACCTCCATGCCGCAGGTATACGGCACCGCGTTCGTGCTGATGACGGTGGTTCTGCTCAGCAATTTTCTGGCAGCCTTGTATGCCAAAAGGAGGAACCGGGCTTGGAAACAATCCTGACACTGAAAGACGTAACCATTACTTATGATAAAAAGCCCGCTCTGGAGCAGGTTTCCCTTTCCTTTCCCAAAAACCGAATTACCGCTGTCATCGGTCCGTCGGGCTGCGGAAAAACCACTTTGCTGCGGGCAATGAACCGCATGCTGGAGGAGGAACCGGGCGCGGCTGTGGAGGGGCAGATTCTTCTAAACGGCGACGACGTGCGAAGGCTCCCCCCCGAAGAACTGCGCCGCCGGGTGGGTCTGGTGTTTCAAACGCCTGCCCCGTTTCCCTTCTCCATTTACAAGAACATGACCTTTGCCCTTCGCTATTACGGCGTACAGAGCAAAGAGCGGCTGGACGCGGCGGTGCGAGAAAAGCTTACGCTGGCGGGTCTTTATGAAGAGGTAAAGGACCGCCTTGACAAAAGCGCCCTGAAGCTTTCCGGCGGACAGCAGCAGCGCCTGTGCATCGCCCGGGCGCTGACGGCGGAGCCGGAGGTGTTGCTGCTGGACGAGCCTTGCTCCGCGCTGGACATCAAAAGCATCGAAGCCATTGAGGCCATGCTTTTAAAGCTGAGAAAAACCTACACCATCATTCTCGTCACCCACAATATTGCCCAGGCCCGCCGGATTGCCGACTACACAGCCTTTTTTAACAATGGAAGGCTGGTAGAATTCGGAGAAAAGGACACGCTGTTCCTCCAGCCCCGGCAGGAGGAAACCAAGTCCTTTTTAAGCGGGGTTTACGGCTGAGTTGAAAGGAGCATTATGCTGAACATTGACATTCCCGGCCGTGCACCGGTTGAAATTGACCACGTGGTTCTGGACTACAACGGCACGATTGCCGTGGACGGGGCGCTTTTGCCCGGCGTTGCCGAGCGCATCGAAAAGCTGCGGGAGTTTGTCTCCGTCACCGTGCTCACCGCGGACACCTATGGAACCGTCCGCGCCCAGTGCGAGCCGCTGGGCATTGCCGTGCAGACCTTTTCTCAGGCGGGGGCCGCCCTGTGCAAGGAATCCATTGTCCGTGGGATGGACGGAGGAATCCTGTGTATCGGCAACGGCTTCAATGATATCCAGATGTTTGACGCGGCGGCGCTGCGCGTCGCCGTTTTGGAGCGGGAGGGTTTGTGTCCCGCTCTGCTGTCTCACGCCGACGTATTGGTATCTTCCCCGCTGGACGCGCTGGACCTGCTGCTAAAACCCAACCGCCTGCGCGCCACGCTGCGCAGCTAACAGCCGGACACCGGCAGGCCGGCGTGGCGAACGTCGGCCTGCCGGTGTTTTATCCGTACCGCTTTCTTCTTTTTCAGGATCTTTTGTTTGACAGAACGCGGAGACATCTAAAATAAAAAATATTTTTTATATCTAACAAAAAGTATTGCATTTTAAAGGTCAACCTTCTATACTAATCAAAGGCCAATTTATTGGAATGTTACAAATAACTTTTGTTTCCCTTTTCGTATTTGCGGCATTCCGCCGATTTTACGGTTTGGCAAAAAAATAAAAGGAGCTTGTTAGATGATGAAAATTTCGCGCTCGGAGGACGTCAGTGTAGAGAATGTCTACCGCCTGGACGGCCGGGTCCCCATCGGCAAAGCAATTCCCTTCGGCCTACAGCATGTGCTTGCCATGTTCGTGGCAAATGTGACACCGCTCATCATTATCGCATCCGTCGCAGTGTACAATGGACAGCCCTTCACCGCGGTAGAAACGGCGCGCCTGATTCAAAACTGCATGATTATCGCCGGAATCGGAACCATGGTGCAGCTTTATCCCATCGGGTTTCTTGGCTCCGGACTGCCGGTTGTCATGGGCCTCAGCTTTACTTTCCTTGCCGCCTGCCTGTCGGCGGCGTCTAAGGACTACGGCATCATGGTCGGCTCCATTATCGTAGGCGGCTGCTTTGAGGGCGTTCTTGGCCTGACGGCAAAATACTGGCGCAAAATTATTACGCCGATTCTCTCCGCCTGCGTGGTGGTTTCCATTGGTCTGAGTATCCTGAGCGTGGGCGTCTCCTCCTTTGCCTCTTCCTCCGCTTACCCGCTGGGCTCCTGGCAGAATCTGCTTGTGGCCGTGATCACCCTTGCTTCTGCGTTCATTTTCCACACCTCGCTAAAAGGAATCGCCAAGCAGCTCTATGTTCTGTTTGGTATGCTGGTGGGCTACATCGTCTCTATTTTCTTCGGCATGGTGGATTTCGGCACAATGTCCTCCACCGTGCAGTCTCTCGGCGTGGTTGCCGTTCCACAGTTGGTGGCGTTCAAGCCGCAGTTTGAAATTGGCTCCATCGTCTCCTTCTGTCTTGTATTCATCGTCTCCGCCGTGGAAACCATCGGCGACACCACCGCCACCTGCACCGGCGGCCTTGGCCGCGACATCACCGCCAAGGAGGTTTCCGGCTCCTTGTGCGTGGACGGATTTATCTCGGCCATTTCGGGCGGCGTGTTCGGCTGTTCGCCGATCACCTCCTTCAGCCAGAATGTGGGGCTGATCTCCATGACCCATGTAGTGAATCGCTTCTGCATTATGTTCGGTGCGCTGGCGATGATCCTTGGCGGCCTGTTTCCGCCCATCGGCGCGTTTTTCACCACGCTTCCGGCTTGCGTACTGGGCGGCTGCACCGTCATCATGTTTGGTTCCATCATGATGTCCGGCATCAAGATGATGCATGAGGCAGGCATGAGCAACCGCAACACCCTGATTACCGCAACGTCTCTTTGTCTTGGCGTGGGCGTGACGCAGGTGGACGGCTTCTTTGCTTACATGCCAAGCATGATCGGCGAAATCTTCGCAAACAACATGGTAGCGGGCGTGTTTGTTGTGGGGCTGATTCTGGAGATTTTCCTGCCCAAGGACCCCAAGTGCTACGAAAGCTAAGGATGGCAGGGGAAATTATGATTGCCACATGCGCAGCATTTTTTGACGCTTGTTGAATTTGACGCTTTCCCCCAGATAAGAATGTCACGCACTGACCCGGCAATTAGGTTCCCCTCCTGTTTAATAAGAAAAGGGCGCCGAGAGTATTCTCGGCGCCTGTTTTGTCAAGTTATGGCTGCGTATATTTCTAATGTGCGGCGCATCCCGCATGCCTGCCGTTTATCTTACGGCGCTTGGGCAAATCAGCTTCGCATGGTCGGGCGCGATCGGTTCCACTGTTTGAAGCAGGCCCTCATAGCGGGCCTGCGTGGTCTTTACAGAGCCGTGTCCTAGCGCGCGGCTCAGCGCCCCAAGCTCCCCGCCGCCGCTCATCCACATCAGGGCAAAGGTATGGCGAAGCATATGAAAATTCACGGTTTGTGGCAGGCCGCAGCTTGAGAGCATGCTCTGAAAGCGATACTGATAGGTGCGCGGTCCCAGCGGCTGGTCGTCGGTTCCCGTCAGAAAGTACGCCGTCCCGTCTCCGCACCTCAGCAGCGTCCACACCAGCATGGACAGCCCGGTAGCCAGCGCCAGATCGCGGTATCCGCTGTCCTCTGGGTCATACGCAACGGTGTCCTGCCGCCCCTCGGCGCCGTCCTCATCGCCGTAGTTCTGCCGCATTGTGACCCGCTGAAGGGTGCGGCGCACCTGAAGCCGGTCCTCTTCCAGCAGAAAATCAGAATCCCTCAGCGCACAGATTTCGCTGAGCTTGATCCCCGTGTAAAGGCACAACAGAAAGCCCGCATTGCTGCGGTCCAAATTTTCCGTCAGGTATTCTGTTAAGGCCGCAACCTGACGGTCCGTCAGAGTATCCGTGTCCCGCTTGGGGTGCATGGACTTCACAAACACCCTTCCGCCATGGGATAAATCCGGGTCCCAGTTGACAAGCTTCAGTCCCGCGTTCAGCACACGGGAAATATCCGCCACGGTCTTTCGGGACAGTCCGCCTTTCCCATCCATCCGTCCGCTGCGCAGCCGCTCGTCCAAAAAATCACGGATGTCCGCCACGGTCAGATAGTCCACCACCGCTTCTCCCAGATACGGCAAAATATGTCGCCGGACAATCCGCTCGTAGTTCGCATAAGAAGCGGCGTTCACCTCTTTGCGGGCCGCAGCCAGCCACAGCTCAAACACGCCCCGGACGGTCATCCCCTTATGAAGCTGGTCCCCCAGCACGCAGCTCCCGTTCTCCTCCGGCATTCGCTGTTCATCCTCATCTTTCATTTCATGAATTGCTTTTATTCTGTTATTTTACCATTATCCGCTCTCTCTGGCAAGGGAATAAGCCGTCCCCTCCGTCCGTTTTATGAAATCTCCCCACCCGGTAGGGTAATTCCAACGACACCTTTTAAATCTTTTGGCAATTGCAAGAAGTAAATTCGGCAATATCAAATATCCAGTCGTTATCATCAAATTTCAGTTGTACTTGTCCCGTGTATTTGTTATAATTTCGGCAACGCAACTTTTAAAGCCGTGAGAGGAGGACGCCGCCATGCCGGGGGAAAGCAAGCTAGTTTTGTCTGTCGTAAAGGCGTTTCGCCTGCTGGGCATTCTGTCCGAGGCGAAGGCTCCTTTAAGTCTCGCGGAGCTGAGCGAACGCTCCGGCTGGCCCAAGAGCACTGTATACGGCCTGCTCTCTTCCATGCGGGAGTCTTCTGCGGTGGAGCAGCAGCCCGACGGGCGATACTTTTTGGGCGTCCGCCTGTTTGAATACGGCTGCGCCGTCAGCGCCGGGTGGAGCATTTCGGAGCTGGCCCGGCCCTTTTTGCAGCATCTGGCGTCCAAAACCGGCGAGTCGGTCTTTTTGTCCGTGCTGAACCGAAACGAGGCTATCACCATCGATCAGGTTCAAAGCCGAGCGGGGCTGCGGGTGGTGTCCGAGGTGGGAACCCGCCTGCCGCTTCACTGCACCTCGCAGGGCAAGGTTTTTCTCGCCGCCATGCCGGAGTCCGAGGCCATGCGCATCCTGAAGCTCCAGCCCCTTTCCGCCTATACGCCCCACACGCCTGTCACATGGAAGGACCTTGCAAAGGATTTGGACGCTGCCCGCCGGCAGGGCTACGCCGTGGAGGATGGGGAGTACAAAATCGGGCTGGGGTCGGTGTCCGCGCCCATTCGGGATGCCTCCGGACAGGTGAAATACGCC
>NZ_DALZCH010000003.1:0-18958 GCF_031978065.1 Oscillibacter sp. | reverse complement strand
GTGAAAGACGCCGGGGGGATCATCGGCATGTTCGACAAAGCGCAGGCCCGGGAATTTGGAGGCGGTCTGCTTCTCACGCAGACCACTGCGGGCCAAATCTCCAGCGCCATGGGGTATCGGCAGGGAAAATAGCGCCGCGCTGTTTGACGCTGTGCTTGCAGATAGCATTCACTTCCACGCTAAGTTAAGGCCCGCCTGTCCCGTAAAAAACCGGACAGGCGGGCCTTTTAATTAGATACCGTCTTAAGCAACACGGGCCGTGTCACCCAGTGAGGCACAGGACGTACTTTCAGCGCGTTGTGGGTGATCGTCTCAGATGCCGGAAAGATCAAAGTCCGGCGTGTATTCCTCCTTGGCGGAGGTGCGCTCCTGCACATAGCCGTCGGCAATCCCGCAGTTTTCCATATACTGCGCGGCAGCGGCATATTCCGCCCCTGTCACCCGACGGGCAAGAACTCCCTTCGCCCCCGGCTGGGGCGTGTACTGGGCCATCAGAGAGAACAGCACATCTCCCGGTCGAAAGGCGGAAGACACCCAGTCCAGCACCCGGCGGGTGTTTTCCAGCTCCCCCGGAAGCACCAGATGGCGGATCAGAACCCCGGATTTCAGCCGCCCATCTTTCATTTGATACGGCCCCGTCTGGCGGAACATCTCCAAAATCGCGGCCTTGGCCCAGTGGAAATAATCCTCCGCGCCGGAGTATTCCTTCGCGGGTCCGGGAAGGGCATATTTCAAATCCGGCAGGTAAATCTGCACCTTTCCCTCCAGCATCCCCAGCGTCTTCGGCTCTTCATAGCCGCCGGAGTTCCACACCACGGGAACCGGCAGAGGCCGGTCCAGCGATTCGGCCACAGCGAGTGTAAAGTGGGTGGGAGTTACAAGGTCGATGCACGCCGCGCCCTTTTCAATCAGCTCTTCGTAAATCTCCCGCAGGCGGGAAACGCTCACGGGCTTTCCACAGTCTCCTTGGGAGATACTTCCGTTCTGGCAAAAGCTGCACCGCAGATTGCATCCGGAGAAAAAGACGCAGCCCGCGCCCCGGTCCCCCACAAGGCACGGTTCCTCCCATAAATGGAGCATGGCCTTCGCCGCCACAGGAGTCAGCGGCATTTGGCACACGCCGCCGGAAACCGTCTCCGTCCGCTCGGCCCCGCAGCTCCGAGGGCAAATGCTGCAAATCACGGCTGCTCCACCTTGAAATCGGGGCCAAGGTTCCCTTCCCGCCAGTGTTTACGGCACAGGCCAATGTACTGGTCGTTGGCTCCCAGCACAACCTGCGCCCCCTCCTTCAGCACCCGGCCACTTTTGTCAAACCGGGCGTTAAAGGACGCCTTTTTGCCGCACCAGCAGATGGTTTTCACCTCTTCGATTTTATCCGCCATCACCAGCAGCTCCTCGCTGCCGGGGAAAAGGTCGCCCTTAAAGTCCGCCCGCAGGCCATAGCAAATGACGGGGATCCCCGCGTCGTCCACAAGAGAGACGAGGTAGTCCACCTCCGCCTTGGTGAGAAACTGGGCCTCGTCCACAATGATGCAGGCGTTTTGCTGCAATTCCATGGGGTTGATTTGCTGCATCTCATCAAAGTAGATGCAGGGGTATTTCAGACCGATGCGGGAGGACACCATATGGTCCCCGTCCCGCAGGTCCAGCCGGGGCTTCACCAGAAGCACCTGCTGGCCCCGCTCCTCATAGTTGAAGCGGGTCATCAGCGCGTTTGCCGTTTTGCTGGAGCCCATAGCCCCATATTTAAAGTAAAGCTGTGCCATGCAGTTGTTTTCTCCCTCTTATGTCTCTTCCGTTTCGTTCTCTGAGCCGTTGGCCCCGTTCTCCCCTTCGCCATCCCCGTGCTCCGCCATGCTGATCTGCTCTTCGTAAGAAAGGGAATGCTCTTCCGGCTTCCTCTCGCCCAGCGGTGGATTCAGGTCCCGGATGTCAGTCACCATTTTGCGGCAGGCCTCGCAGTGCCACATAGTTTTATATCCCATGCTGCCCAAGTCGCCCGACTCGGACACGTCCACAGTTTCCACAGAAAAACCGTTGGAGAAAAAGCCGGGTTTTTTCTTCTGCCAGTACACGCCCCGACCACCCCACAGATAGCCCTTGACCATATCTCCCCCGCACCACGGGCATTTCTCCGGCGGGCCCTCGTCCTCCTCCGGCTTGTCCCGGCTTAGGCGGGACAGAAAGGTTTTCAAGGGCGTGTCCTTCTCTCCCGGCTGCTGGGCATAGCCGTCCTCCGCTCCCAATCCCTGACGGACGGCCTTGAAATATGCCTTAAATTCATCGGAGGCGGTGGGCTTTCCCGCCTTCTCCGTTTCCTTTTCCCTCGCTCTCTGGTGCTTTTCCCAATCGCTTTCCTCGTCCCGATTCCAAAAAGCCATGGTAATGCCTCCTTTGACGATGTTACAGCGTAAGCTGCATGAAAATAGTTCCCGGCAGCGGACTGTCGTTATACCGGGGAATCTCCTGAAACCCCAGCGCGCGGAACAGGCGGAGCGCGTCGGGCAGCATGGGAAGGGTGTCCAGCTTCATCTGCCGGTAACCAATCTCCCGCGCGTCGGAAATCAGCCGTTCCGTCATCGCCCTGCCCGCGCCCTTTTTCCGGAACCGAGGGCGGACATACAGCCGCTTCACTTCGCAGCTCTCCCCGTCCAGCCGCCGCAAAGCGGCGCAGCCCGCGGGCGTTCCGTCCACCCGGGCAAGATAGAGCCGCCCGTCCGGCTTGCCGTATTTCTGGCGCAGATTTGCCAGCTCCGCATCGCAGTGCTGCACCTGCAAATACGAGGCGAAGGGCGGCACCGCCAGAATCAGCGTATCCACATATTCCTGAATCATGGAACGCATGACCTCCGGCTGTTCATAAGCCAATTCCAATGTCAATAACATATCAGCAGCACCTCGCTTTCCGCATACGTTTCAAAATCTGGTCTTTGAGACTTACAGCTCCAGCTCCATATAAATCGTTTCCGGCAGGGGACTGTCGTTATAGCAGGGGATATCCTGAAATCCCCGCCGCCTGTATATGCCAATGGCCTGTGTCAAAAACGGCAGGGTGTCCAGCAGCATTTTTTGATAGCCGATCTCCCATGCGTCCGCTAGAAGCCGGTCCAGCAGCACCCCGGAAATTTTCTGCCCGCGATATTGTGGACGGACATACATCCGCTTCAGCTCGCAGCGGGTGTCGTCCAGCTTTCGCAGCGCGGCGCATCCCGCCGCAGCGCCGTCCACTCGCGCAAGATACACCCGTCCATCCGGCAGGCCGTATTTGCTTTCAAGGTCGTAAAACTCGGCGTCATAGTGCTGGAGGTTCAGATAGTCCGCAACGGATGGACTCTCCCGCACCAGCATCTCCGTATATTCCTGAAACAGCGAACGAATCTCGTCCTGACAGTCATATGCAAGCTCCACCGTCAAGCCCATGGGAAGGACCTCCTTCAGGCTGTTTTTCACCATGGTATTCCTCCAGTGCGGTTATTGCCTCTTCCTTCATCCGGGCGAAGGCAGATGGCACGGCCAGCCGGTCCAGCACCGATTCGTCCGCCCATAAAAAGTCCTCCGGTCCGCTGCCAGAAACCTCCAGCACATAGCAGGTCATATGCCACTCCACATGGGTAAAAATATGCTTCGCTGTCAATCGGCGTTTCCACGCCCGGGGAGAAAGCGCCCAGCGGGAGCATAGATCGGCCGCTGCCGTCTCGTCCAGCGCGCCCTCTCCGTTGGGAAACTCCCACAGCCCCGCCAGCAGGCCGCCTTCGGGCCGCTTGCGCAAAGCAATCTCTCCGCCTCGCAGGAAAAGAAACACGGTTTTTTCCTCAATCCGCCGGGCCTTTTTGGGGGACTTTACCGGCAAACGCTCCGCTGTTCCCCGGCTTCGACCAAGGCAGCGTGCCATCAGAGGGCACTGTGCGCATTTTGGCGGGCCATTCGGCACGCAGACCACGGCCCCCAACTCCATCAGCGCCTGGTTGAAAATGCGGATGTCCTCCGAATCGTGAGGTATCACCGCTCCAATTTGTTCCCGAACGGCTTTTTTCGTCCCGGAATCGGCAATGTCGTCATGACAGTCCGTCAGCCGGGTGAACACCCGGAGCACGTTGCCGTCCACCGCAGGTTCTGGCAGCCCGAAGGCCACCGAGGCCACAGCAGAGGCTGTGTAGTCTCCGACCCCCGGCAGGGCAAGAAGCCCGTCATAGGTATTGGGGAAGCGTCCCTCCATGGTCTCAGCCACAAGACGTGCCGCCCGCTGCAAATTTCTGGCCCGGCTGTAATAGCCAAGGCCTTCCCATTGCTTGAAAAGCGTCTCTTCCGACGCGTCCGCCAGCGCCTCCACCGTGGGAAACACAGTGAGAAACCGCCCATAATATCCCAACACCGCCGCAACCCGTGTCTGCTGGAGCATTACCTCCGACACCCAGATACGGTAAGGGTCCCGGGTCTTCCGCCAAGGCAGGTCCCGGGCATTCGCACGATACCAAAAAAGAAGCGGGGAAACAATATCCGATAGAGTTGTCAGATGGGTACGGGGCATGATATACTGTACTCCTGAAAAGTAAATTTCAAGGCTCCGTCCTTCAGGAGGAACCATGCTCCAAGTATAGCATATTTCGCTGCATGGGGATATCCCTTTTTTAAATTTTTCGTAAGCTCTTTACACGCGGTCGGAGCAGGAGGATGATTTTATGAATTGGAAAAAAAGAGGCGGCCCCGGGCGCTACATCGCGCCCATTGCCTGCGCGGTTTTCATGGCGGTGCTGATGCTGGGCATGATTTGGCTGCTGGTCTGGGGCTTTGACACGGACCCGGCAGGCATTCCGCCTGCGCCGGTGGCGGCGCTGCTGCTGGAGCTTCCCGGGGCAGTGATTGTGGGCGGGATTTGGGCATTGATTCAGCGCCTGCGGGAACTTGGCCAAGGAGAAGAGGAAGACGCGAAGCGTTATTGACTTTGGACCGATGCGGGCGGCGCATACACGCAAAATATGACAGGAGGACACACAAATGAAACTGGTTACGATTGAGACGATTCCCGGGCGGGAGCTGGAAGCCTTGGAAACGGTGAAAGGCGCCGTGGTATTCAGCAAAAACTTCGGCCACGATTTTATGGCCGGAATGAAAACGCTGGTGGGCGGCGAGATCAAAAGCTACACGGACATGCTGGACGAGGCCCGGGCCATTGCCACAAAGCGCATGATGGACGAGGCGGAGCATTTGGGCGCGGACGCGGTGGTGGGCCTGCGGTACGCGTCCTCCTCCGTGATGCAAAGCGCGGCTGAGGTTGTGGCCTACGGCACGGCTGTAAAATTCAAATAATGCGCATCACATTTTTGGCCCACAGCGGCTTTCTTGTGGAGCTGGACGGGGTTTATCTCCTGTTTGACTGGTGGAAAGGCCAACTGCCGCCCCTTTCGGATAAGCCTCTGTTCTGCTTTGCAAGCCATGCCCACGGCGACCACTTTACCTCAAAAATTTTTTCTCTGGACGACGGGAGCCGCGAGGTCCGCTTCCTGCTGGGGAAAGGCATCGAACTTTCCGCCGAAAACCGGGAAAAATGGGGGCTCTCTCCCGAAACGGCGGAAAAGTGCGCCGTGTTGGACGGGAACGAACACATAGAGCTGCCCCACGGCGTCACGGTGGAAACTTTGCCCTCTACCGACGAGGGCGTTGCGCTGATCATCACCTGCGAGGGGAAAACCCTTTACCACGCCGGAGACCTGAACTGGTGGCACTGGGAAGAAGAGCCGGGGGACTGGAACCGGAATATGGAGGCCGACTTCAAGCGGTATATTGAACCTCTCCGAGGACGGCGCATCGACTTGGCCTTTGCCCCCTTGGACCCCCGTCAGGGAAATGCCGCCGACTGGGGCCTTTGCTATCTCTTGGAGCTGGCGGAAGTTCAGCGCCTGATTCCCATGCATCAGTGGAAGGATTTCAGCCCCACGCAGCGCTTTTTGGAGGAACATCCTCAATGGGCGGAAACCCTGCTCCCAGTGGAGCGGATGGGACAGCAAGGGGACCTGTGTGCTCTCAAACCCGTTTGCTTTACGGGAAATAAGTGCGCTTTGGCGAATCAATCGCCAAAGCGCACTTCGTTTTTATCGGGCATCACCGTGCAGCCGCCATGTGTACTTCACAGCGTCTCAATCGCCCAGAGGGGCAGGTTTAAAAGTCCCGGTTCCCGGCGGTAGTCCGCAAGGGAAGCACGAATGGACTGCCGGGGCAAAAACCGCTCCCGGAAGACCTTCAGCTTTTTGGACTGGAGGTTCTGCTCCACCGCCACCTCCACGGGAATGGCTTCCAACCCGTTGTCCACCAGAAATTCCACCTCCGCAGTACCTCGGGGAGCCATCCAGTAGCACACGACCATCTGGTTCAGACTGTCGAGCTGCTGGAGCGCGTACTGCTCCGTCAGCGCCCCGTGATAGGCCTGGAACACGGAGTTGCCCTCCAGCAGCATGTCTTGCCGAAGACCAAGCATACAGCCAAGCAGGCCCACATCCGAAAGATACAGCTTAAACGCCCGGGCATCCTCGCTGGCCACCAGCGGCGACTCCGGCACCTCTGCCCGATGAATGTCCCGGGCAAGGCCGTTGTCCGTCAGCCATGTCAGCGCGGCGTCAAACTCCCGGGCGCGGGCGCCTTCCTTCATCGCTCCAAAGAGAAATTTTCGGTTCTCCCGGTCCAACTGCCGGGGAATGCTATTCCACAGCGTTCGGATGCGAGACAGCGCGTCAATAGGCGCATACTTTGAAAAACTCTGCTCGTAGACGGACAGAATGCGCGTCTGTGCCTCCCGGGCGGCAAAAAAATCGCGGTCCGCCGCAAAGGCACCGACCGCCTCGGGCATACCGCCCACGAAGCAATAGTATTTTAAGAATCGGATATAGTCCTGACGGTAGTTGGGTGTCAGGTCATAACGGCTTTCCCGCAGCATCTCCACGTACTCCTCCCGGCCCACTGCACGGAGAAACTCGAAAAAAGACAGAGGGTGCAAATCCAAAACCTCCACCCACTCCGCAGGGAAGGGGGCGCCGCTTCGGATAGCCGCGTCCAGACCGCTGCTGCCGCAGAGAACATGATACTGCGGCGCCTCTTTGCCAAACAACTTCAGGCAGGCCAGCGCCTGCGGAATGGCCTGAATCTCGTCAAACACCAGCAGCGTCTCCGCCGGGTCGATTTTGTATCCGGCATACAGCTCCAGTTCCGTGACGATCCGGTCCACCGAAGGATTTTCGTCAAACAGGCCGGAAATCTGGACACTGCTTTCAAAGTCCACATATACGCACCGCGCATATTCCCTCTCGCCAAACTCCCGCAGCAGCCAAGTCTTGCCAACCTGTCTGGGTCCCCGCAATATCAGCGGGCGGCGGGTTTTCCGTTCTTTCCATTTTTTAAGATGCCCATAGGCCGTACGATCCATCCGGGTCACTTCCCTCTCATATAATTCGGGCGCGGCTTTCCCTGTTCGCCGCGCCCGCAAGCCCCGCCCCGTCGGTTCCCCGGCGTGGGCAGGTCAAAATCGGTAGAAATCTGTCATATTTATCATTATAGCATATTTTCGCAAAGAGTCAAATGACTTTTCGGATTTTGTGCACATAAATCATGCAAAATAGTGTCTGTGGGACGTAGCTTTTCACAAATCCGGAATGCTTTTCGTTCTGGAACCGGAAAACAGCAAACGCGGAGCGAAGGATTTAGGTTCCTCCGCTCCGCTTATTTTCAAAAAACCACGGCCCCTCAAGCGGCCTTTTTCATTTTCCCTGCGCCTACGCGCTGCTTGACGCGCGGCCCGCCGCCCCTTTGTCAAAAGAGACGGTCAGCTATTTCTCCTTCAAAAGGCGCAGCACGGCGCGCTCCTCCATCAGGTCTGCGTACAGGCCCGGAAGATCCGTCTCTGCCGCCGCGCAGCCGCGCAGCGGTTCCACCAGCTCACCGCTGAGCCGGTAGATCCGGGTTAGTCCCAGATTCCCGGCCACGCCCTTCAGTGAATGGGCCGCCTCAAATGCGGCGGCATGGTCCCCCGCATCCAGCGCGGCACCCAGCGTGGCAAAGGCCGTGTCCTCTAAAAACAGATCGAAGCACATGGCGTACAACTCCTCATCGCCCAAAAGACGATTCATGGCTCCGTCCATGTCCGCGCCGTGGGCGCGGAGCTGATCAGTCAGCTTGCTCACAAAGGCGCGCCTTATTCGTTGATGATCAGCGCAATCAGCTCCACCGGCACGTCGCCGCGGTTTTCCAGACTGTGGGCATCGCCGCCGCCGGTTTCGGCAATGTCTCCGGTGTGGAGAATCACCTCTGTGCCATTGTCGCTAAAGATCGCCTCTCCGCTTAGGATGTAGTAAAACTCCGTCTCATGCTCGTGAGCATGGTACCCGAAGGAGCAGCCCGGATCGAGGGTCATGTGGTTGAAAATTCTGGCCTTGCCGTACATCTGATCCGGTGTTGCCAAGACTTTGATGTGGGTTAATCCCTTCCCTCCGCGTATGTTTTGATCCTCGCGATAGCAATTTTCTGAGCGCTGATACATTTCCATTTCCTCCTGTTCTTTCTGCCGCCGGCCTTGCGTCCGGCTGGATCCGATGATACAATTGACTGACAAAAATTATGCGGTTATCATACCACACGGCCCCAAAAATGTCTACCCTTGCAGCCAACGAGCCTATGATTTATCTGGAGGAAATTGCCATGAAAAACGTTGCGGCCGCGCTGGCGGCGCTTTTGTTGATATCCTGCCTGTCCGCCTGCAAAGCAGGGACCGGATCGACCTCCGCTTCCTCGTCTGTCTCTTCTTCCGCCGACGAACCGCTGAAGCTGGAAACGCTGCGGCTGGAGCTGACCCGCCGGGAGGGACTTTCTTCCGACGAATTGATGTACGCCGTGCAGGCCCTTCCGCAGGCTTTGAAATCCGCGCTGGCCAACCACGGCGTGGAAGCTGGCACGGTAGAGGTCACCGTGGGCGCATCTCCGGCGGCCACAGCTCAGGCTCTGGAGGAGGGCGGCGTGGATTTAGCCGTGCTGCCCGGTAATTCCTTTGTGGAGGCGGGCGGGTCCGCCGTTCCTCTGCTGACGGCACACGAGCACGACGGCCTTCCCGACAGCTCCGACCCTGCCGACTGGAAAAGCGGGGAAATCGCCCGCAGCGAAGCAGCCTCCGGCGGGCAGCGATATCTGATTCTGGCAGGCCCGTCAGACTATGGCCTTCAGTTGGCAAACCGGGCCGCGTCGGACACGCCCCTGACTTGGGATGAGCTTGATCGGGCCGCGTGGCTTCTGACCCCGGATGAAACAAACATGACCGACCTGTGGCTTGCGGATCACTATGAAGGGAACACCCTCTCTGACCTGACCGGGGGGGCCGTAAGCACATTGCCAAGTGGGAGCGGGCAAGATCTCCTGACCGCGCTGGCCGCAGGAGATGCGGACGTGGCCGTCATTCCCGCCGACGCCCGGTCGTATTTGGCGTCCTTCTGGCAGGGAACGTTGCAGCGCCCCGGCGGAATTTTTGACGAAACCGCCGTCATCGGCGTTACTGAGAAGTACTATGACACGATTTTAGCCGTTCGTCCGGGAGACGAGGTACTGACCGGAGAGGAGTTTGGCTCGGCTCTGGCGGCGGCGATGGAGGAGCTGGCCCGCGTGCAGGGCGACGTTACCGGTGCGCTGGGCGGGGTCCTTTCCGCTCCGGTGAGCGACGGCGACCTGAACGGTATGCGCCGCCTTGTCACCCTTAGCGGCTGAGACCCGCGAGATAAAAAAGTGCCGGACATTTTCCCCTCATAGTAGAACCCGAAAAAGCCAAAGAAGCCAAAACAGAAGAAAAACGACGGTACGGCTACTACTCCTTCCACATTTAGAACGCCCGGAAAAAAGCCTCCAAACCCTAAAATATCAAGAAAGCCCAGCAGCCCAAGCTTCGATGACATTTTTCGTGTATGTGTCTGATCTTCAGTTTTCTTTAACATGAAAGCGCTCAAAAAAGTGATGTATTTATCTCTTGCAGAGATAAATACATCACTTTCCTTTAGGCTGTCAATGCAAAAAATACATACCCTCATGCGTGCGGAAGGATCCCTATAAAATGGGCGCTTTTCCTCCTGACCAAGCCGCCTTCAGGGCTTGCACTGCCCACAGGGGGTGTATCCCTCCCCTATCAAATCTTCCCGGCTGCCGGTATAGTCCCGGCGGTTGCCCTCGCTCATGGAGAGAACGCCGGAGCAGTCCGGGCGGTGAAATTTCATGGACTTCGTGTTGAGCACGTAGCTCTCCTCTTCCGAAGTATCGGAGGAAGCCGGGGGCTCCTCGCCCGTCAGATAGCTGTTCCCCGTGGCATAATCAATGGTAACGCCGGGCTGGGCGTTGTAGACGTACACGTTAAATTGCACGCCCTTGCCGCCGTCCTCCACGGATTCGGCCTCCATCTGAACGCCCCTTGCCACAAGCTCGGTTCCCTCGAAAACAGGCGTAACCCGGTAGAGCACATGGCTCCCCGTTTCGCGCACATAGTCGGCCACTTCGTTTTCAAAGGGCAGCATCCCTTGCACGTTCATGTACCGGGTTCCGGTGATCAGATTTTCCTCGTTGGCATTTTCCCCTGTAAGCTGATAGCCCAGCAGGTGGCAACGGTTATAGAGGTATTTGCCGTCCACAAGGTCGTATTTCACCGTGTGCCAGCCGGAGGGCTTCACCTGCCCGATTTCACCCCGGGGTTCTGTGGGCATGGTATCTGGGCTTACAGAGGCATAAGCCGGGCCGCACCGGCCCAAAAGGTCCAAGGAACTGTATTCCTCAAAAGAGGTTTCCTCGTAATCTGTATCCGGAAAAGCCGGCAAGCTGTCGTTCAGCAGAACGTAGGGCTGGTCGGAAAACTCCGGCACATCCGTAAGTGTAAAGGTAAGGGGCCGCGCCACCGGAGCACAGCCGGAAAGGAAAACTGCAACCGCGACAAAAATCGGAAGAAAAATACTCTGTGCCTTTTTCATGAACGCTCCTTTAATCGGTACTATTAAAACTCGGTATGATGCAGATGGAAAAACGGGCGGCGGAAGAAAACTTCTTCCGCCGTCGCTGTAAGCGGCTCCGCCGCAAATAGACAATGACTTTCCGGACGCTAGTGTGAAAACCAACTCTATCCGGTCGGTACAGAACGGGCATCCTGCCCTGCTTTTAAAACTTCCCGCTTCTGCCGGAGAAACCGCCCGAACGCATAGAAGTACCTCCTGCGTGTCCGCCCCCCGAGGTATGATTTTCAATTCTGCGGCGCGTCTCGGTCCGGTAAAGGAAGGTATCCTGCTGACCAGTAAGATGAAAACCGTCTGAGGGAATGTAGCGGTCGGCAGTTCGGGCGGACACAGCGGTATTCATCTGCTTTTTCCAGTATAGGCAAATTCCGCCCGCCAGCAACAGCGGCACCAAAATCACCGCGCCCAGCCTGATGGCAAATTCCTCATCATCATACTCGGGCCGGGCATTTGTGCCGTATGAGCTGCCCGTCTCATAGCCGCCCTCCGTTTCATCGTATCCCGGGGCGTTTTCCACGTCGAAGGGCTTCCCGTCCCGCGCCAGGCCCAGATACTCCCCCGCCGTATCCAGATAGGCGGAAAAGCCCTCGTAATACGCATCCTCTCCCAAAAGAGGAAGCACATCCTCGTCCAGCAGCACGTCCTTTCCATAGTCGGTAAAGGCGGTGTTTCCATAGCCGTAAGCAATCAGGGCATAGTCCCGCTCCGCCATGCTCAAAAGAAGCAGCAGCCCGCTCTTCTCCTCGCCGTAGCCCAAGTCGTATTCCGTGTAAACAGCCGTGGCAAGGTCGTAGGCATCGCTGCCGCCCATGTCCTCCATGTCTTCCAGGGTGACAATGTACACCGCGCACTGGTATTGCTGGGCAAGCTCCTCCGCCCGGTCGTTCAGCTCCCCGCGCTCTGTCTCCGTCAAAAGGCCCGCCGCGTCCGTCACCGCGTCCAGCTCTGCCGCCATGGCGGGCAGGGGCAGCGCGAATGTCAGGGCAAGCACCAAAAGCAGAAAGAGTCCAGTCTTTTTCATATTCCCGCCCCCTTCACAGCAAAATCAGGCCCAGCAGACCCATCAGCGGCAGAGAAATCCCGAAGAACCAAAGCCAGAATTTTACCCAGTCCATGGGCAGGTCGCCCACCAGCTTTCCCGTCTGGCCGTTCATGGCAAAAAGGAAATCCTTCCCCTCCCATCGGGTTGCCAGCATCCACACCGGCAGCAGGGCATACTTTGCCCTGCATTTTTGAAGCCGGACGGTTCCGCTCTCCTGCCGCAATGTGGCATAGCCCCGGGCCGTGGCGGAAAGGGCGTCCTCCGTGCTGGCCTTGATGCGGGAATAGGCCCGGTCCTTGCACTCTGCGGAGTCCTGGTCGTACTTATCCGCCAGAAAGCCGGGCAGATACGCGGTGGAAAACTCCTTCAACTCCCCGTAGTCGAAAGGCTCAATGGCGTCCATATGCGCGTCGGGCATTTTGGAGGAGCCGTCTACCGGTACCTTTTGAAAATCCACGGTGCCCTCCCGCACCACCCGGAAGTGATCGGTCACAGTGATTTCCTCGTTTCCCCTTCTAAACACCTGAACTCTGGTTCCCCGAAAGTTCAGATTCCCGTCCGACTTGCCGTCAAACAACCAGAAGGGGACATAAACGCCCTTAATTTCTTGAATGTGGTTCCCTGAGCCAAAGGACTTGGGCAAAAAGCGCTTGCCCTTGTAATATCGCTCCAGCGCCGACACGGCGGCGCTTTTGTCAAGGCGGAAGGGAATCACGCAGTCCGGCCTGAGATGTCCTGAAAACTGGGCGGGAATCACCGAAGGGTTGCCGCAATAGGGGCAGGACGTGGCGGCCGTGGTATCGTCGCAGATCAGCTCCGCTCCGCAGGGGGGGCAGGCATAGGCCCGCAGGCGGGCCGCTTCTTCCTCGCTCCACTCGCTGCCGCCCATAGCGGCTTCCGGCTCCGGCTGCGCGGCAGCCGCCTGCTCTTTGTCTGCATAAAGCTGCTCAATGACCTTTACGTCAAAGGACAAGCCGCAGTATTCGCACTCCAGCTTTCCCGACGCGGTCCCAAAGTGTAAAGGGCCGGTACAGGCAGGGCACTGGTAATTGGTAATATTGGTGGCCATGAGCATTCACCTCCGTCTGTTTTACTGAAGGTCCCCGTCGTCAAAGGGATCGCCGCACTCGGGGCAGAATTTGGGCGGGCGGGCCTTGTCGGCAGGCTCCCAGCCGCACTTGTCGCACTTGTACTGAGGAACGCCCACAGGCTTTGCCTTCCCGCACTCGGCGCAGAATTTGCCCTTGTTCACCGCGCCGCAGACACAGGTCCAGCCATCCTGTGCGGACTTCGGCCTGCCGCACTCGGGGCAGAATTTCCCGGTGGCCTTCGCGCCGCATTGGCAGCTCCAGCCGCCCCCGGGCGCAGCCTGTCCCGGCGCGGATTCCCGCGCCATGCGGTAAAGCTCCTGCGCGTTCATGCCGCCGGCGGCCCCCGCCATGTTCATTCCCATAAACGCCATGGGAGCGCCGGTGCTCGTATTTGCCGCGGCGCTCTGCATCGCCGCCGCCTGCGCTCCCGTCAGATGGGCTGCCGCCATGGAGGGGTCGCGGAAGGCCGCGTTCCGTTGCAGCTCCTTCATCATCCGCTCGTCTTCTTCGCTTGCCTTTACGCTGGAAACACCAAACGAGATGATCTCAAGGCCCCGCAGCTTCCGCCATTTTTCACTGAGCACTTCGTTGAGGGCCTGCGCCATCTCCATGGTGTGGCCGGGCAGGGCGGAATAGCGGATGCCCATTTCGCTGATTCTTGCAAAGGCGGGCTGGAGGGCGGTCATCAGCTCGCTTTTCAACTGTCCGTCAATGCTCCCCCGGGTATAGCTGTTCTCCACATTGCCGCAGACATTGGTATAAAACAGCAGCGGGTCGCAGATGCGGTAGCTGTACTCGCCAAAGCAGCGGATGGCGATATCCATATCCAGCCCAATGTTCCGGTCCACCACCCGGAAGGGAACCGGGCTGGGCGTGCCGTATTTGTTCCCCGGCAGCTCCTTGGTGTTGAAATAGTAAACCCGCTGGTCCTTGGGCGGCTCACCGCCAAAGGTAAACCGCCTGCCGATGCTCTCAAAGGTACGGTGGACACTCTCCTCCAGCTCGCCGGAGAAAATGGAGGACTCGGTGGATGCGTCGTAGATAAATTCGCCGGGGTCGGCGCACACCTCCGCCACCTTCCCCTGGTCCACGATCATCATGCACTGCCCGTCCGCCACGGCGACGACGGAGCCGCTGGTGATGATATTCTCGCTTCCCTTGGTGTTGGACGAGCGGCGGGACGTGCGTTTTTGTCCTTTCACCGCCAGTACGTCCGCAGGCAAAGCCTCACAGTAGAAATATTCCTTCCACTGGTCCGCCAGCGCCCCCTCGACGGCGCCCTTCGCAGCTTTGATCAGTCCCATACAGGTTTCCTCCTTTTTATTTGTAAACGGTCAAACTATATCGTATTTTCCATGCGCACGGGCGGCGGCTGTTCTGGCCTGCTGCGCAGAAAGAATCTCCCAAATAAGCGCAGCAGCGCTATTTCATATGCTGCACCGCCTAAAACGGCAAAATGCCCGGCTGCTTTTGGAAACAGCCGGGCAAGGTTTGTGTTCGGTTCGGGCCGTTCCCCGCCGCCCCGGCGTTTTGCCGATGCCGACCGGTCCTGGCGCGTTTCCCCTCCGTAACAAAGCTTCATTATTATATCCGTTTTGTCCTCATTTGTAAAGCCGGGACAAAATGGATGTGAGGTCCGCTCCTTTTACCGGCGAAAGCTTACCGCACCTTGCGATGGGGTACGTGCCAAATTCGGTCGGCGTACTCCGCCACCGCCCGGTCCGCCGCGAACACGCCGCTGCGGGCAATGTTCCGCAGGCTTATGGCATTCCATTTCTGCGGGTCGGCATAGGTGGCCGCCATGCGCTTTTCCGCATCGCAGTAGGCGGAAAAATCCGCCAGCAGCAGATATTCGTCCGCAGGCGCGCCGTGGTCGCCGAACAGCAGCCGCCGGTACAGGTCCTCATAGCTCACCCCATCCCGAAAGCCGGTTTTCAGCGCGTCCAATACGCGGTGCAGCACCGGGTCCCGGGCATACAGCCTCTGGGGGAGATACCCCTCCCGGCTTAGAGCCGCCGCCTCGTTTGACCGGAGCCCGAAGAGGAACATGTTCTCGTCCCCCAAAACGTCGTGCATCTCCACGTTGGCGCCGTCCAGCGTCCCCACAGTCAGAGCGCCGTTCATCATAAACTTCATGTTTCCGGTGCCGCTGGCTTCCTTTCCGGCGGTGGAAATCTGCTGGGAAACCTCGCTGGCGGGCATCAGCCGCTCCGCAAGGGACACCCGGTAATTTTCCAGAAACACCACCTGAAGCTTGTCGCGGCAGACGGGATCGTGGTCAATCTGGTCCGCCAGAGAGTTAATCAGGCGAATAATTCGCTTTGCCACGGCATACCCCGGCGCGGCCTTCGCCCCGAAGAGGAAGGTGCGGGGCCGGTCGATGGCGTTCGGGTCGTCCTGCAACCGCTGGTAAAGGGCGATGATGTGCAGCACGTTTAAAAGCTGGCGCTTGTACTCGTGCAGGCGCTTCACCTGCACGTCGAAAATCGCATCCGGGTTCAGAAACACGCCTTGCTGCTGTTTCGCATAAGCGGCAAAATCCTCCTTGTTCCTTCGTTTGATCTCCGCGAGGCGGCGCAGCACTTCCCGGTTGTCGGCGTAAGCGTCCAACCTTTCAAGGGTCTGGGGGGCCATAAGATACGCCTCGCCCCCCGCGAGATCGCACACCAGTCCGTGAAGTCCCGGGTTGATTTCCGCCAGCCAGCGCCGGTGGTCCACGCCGTTGGTGACGTTGGTGAACTTCTCCGGCTCCATGGCGCAGGCGTTTTGAAACACGTCGCTTTTCAGAATTTCCGAGTGGAGGGCGCTGACGCCGTTGACCCGCATTCCCCCCGCGATGCACAGGTTCGCCATGCGGACCACCCCGTCCCAGACCACGGCGGTGTCCCGCACCTTTTCCTCGTCGTGGAAATACGCGCGGCACTTCTCCTCCCACCGGCGGGCTATCTCCCCCGTAATCTGCCAGACGCGGGGCAGCAGCCGCTCAAACAGCGCCTGGGACCACTTCTCCAGCGCCTCCGCCAGCACCGTGTGGTTGGTATAGGCCACAGACCGGGTGGTAATCTCCCATGCCTGATCCCATCCCATGCCCGCGTCGTCAATCAGAATCCGCATCAGCTCGGGGATCACCAGTGCCGGGTGGGTGTCGTTGATCTGAAGCACGTTTTTCTCGTGGAAGTTGGCCATGGTACCGAATTCCGCCATATGCTCCTCCGCGATACTCTGCACCGTGGCGGAGACGAAGAAATACTGCTGCTTGAGCCGCAGGGATTTGCCCTCCTCATGGTTGTCGTCGGGATAAAGGACCTTGGCGATCACCTCCGCCATGGCCTCGTCCTCCGTGGCCTTGAGATACTCCCCCTTGGAGTAAAGGCTCATATCCACGGGCTTGGGGGATTTTGCGTCCCACAGGCGCAGCTTGTTGGTGTGGCTGGTATCATACCCGGCGATTTCCATGTCGCAGGGGACGGCCAGCACGGTGGTTCCCCCCTCCTGCACGATGTGGAGATGCCCGTCGTTCCAAAACTCCCGCAGCGTGCCGCCGAAGCGGACCTGCCGGGCCTCCTCCGGCTTTGGCAGCAGCCACGCGGAGCCGATGCCCTTCCACGCGTCGGGCAGCTCCACCTGCTGGCCCTCCACAATCTTCTGCTTGAAAATCCCCAGCTCATAGCAGATGGAATACCCCGTGGCGGGAATTTCCAGCGTGCTCATAGAGTCCAGATAGCAGGCGGCCAGACGGCCCAGACCGCCGTTACCAAGGCCCGCGTCCGGCTCCAGCTCGAATACGTCTCCAGCCTGAAAGCCCAGATGCTCCAGCGCTTCCTTCAACCGGGGAAGCACCCCCAGATTATACGCGTTTTTTTGAAGGCTTCGCCCCATCAGAAATTCCAGAGACAGATAGTGGACCTTCTTTTTCTCCTTTTGGCGGGTTTCCCGCCGGGTTTCCACGCCCCGCAGGGCCATGGCGTCCCGCAGCACGAGAGCGCAGGCGCGGAGCATCTCCGTCTCCCCGGCCTCTTCGGCGGTCTTCCCAAAGTTGATCATCAGCTTTCGGGTCAGCGCGTCTTCCAGTTCCCTTGTTGTAAATGCCGTCATTCGTCTGCCTTATCCGCGGACAGTTCTTTCTCGTCCGCGCTTCCTTTCCTCTTGGCTGTCTTTCTTTCGGCTTGCTTCGCTTGTTCCGGCGGCTTTGTGACGGATCTTTCGGTCTTCTCCGGCTCCGCCGCCTTCTCCGCAAGCGCCGCCGCTTCCGGCTTTGCCGGAAGCTTCCTTTGGGGCGGCCTTCCCGGAAGCTTTTCCTGCTCCGGCTTTCCCATCAGCCGGGATTGGACAGGCTTCGCCACTTGTGCTGGGTCTTCCGGCTGGGCGGACTCCTCCACTTGGGCAGACTGCTCCTGTAAAGCAGGCTCCGCCGGTTGGGCGGATTTCGTCTGTTGGACAGGCTCGGCCGGTTGAACCGCCTTTTCCGGTTGAGCGGATTCCTCCTGCGCCGCGGGCTTTCCAAGCACTTTCTCCCCGGCGGGGCTCTCCGGCTCTGTACCCACTGGCTTGACCCGGGGCTTTCCGGTGATCCCGCTGTAAATCCGCAGGTATTCCCCGGCACTGCGCCGCCAGCTAAAGTCCCCCTCCATGCAGCGCTGCCGCAGGCGGTGGAAATGGTCCGGATAGTCCCAGTAAAGGCCAACGGCCTGCCGGATGACAAAAAGCATATCCCCAGAGTTGTACGCCGCAAAGGTAAACCCGTTGCCAGCGTCCCGCCACGCCTCGTAAGGGTGGACGGTGTCCTTCAGCCCGCCGGTCTCCCGGACGATAGGGACCGTTCCGTACCGCATGGCAATCATCTGGCTCAGGCCGCAGGGCTCGCTGCGGGAGGGCATCAAAAACAAATCCGCCCCCGCGTAAATATTCATGGCAAGCGCCTCGTCATAGCCAAGATGCGCCGCCATCCGGCCCGGGTACTGCCCCTGCGCCCAAGAGAAAAACTCTTCAAACTTCTCCTCTCCCTGCCCCAGCACCACCAACTGCACGGGAAGCTCCATGATGTCGTGGAACACCTCCCGAATGAGGTCCAGCCCCTTGTGGGCCACAAGGCGGCTTACCACCGCGAGAATCGGCGTGTCCGGCTCTTCCCGCAGGCCCATCATCCTTTGCAGCTCCGCCTTGTCGGCGGCCTTGCCGGTAAGATCGTCGGCGGAGTAGTTTTTCGCAAGCAGAGGGTCGGCTGCGGGGTCGTAGCGCTTCATGTCGATGCCGTTGAGCACGCCGGAGAGCTTATAGGCGCACCGGCGCATCACGCTCTCCATCCCGTTGGCGAAATAAGCATATTTCAGCTCTTCCGCATAGGAGGGGGACACGGCGGTCACCGCGTCGGCACAGAGGATGGCCCCCTTTAAAAGATTCACGTCCCCATCCATCATGATGGTGCCGTCGTTCACCCAGCCGGAGTCCAGCCCGAACAGGTCCCCTGCGACCTCCGGCCCAAACCGTCCCTGATACTCGATGTTGTGGATGGTCATGACGGTGCGCACAGCCCGGTACCGTTCCTCCCGCACGCCGTCGTCCTTCAGATAAATGGGAATGAGGGCGCTCTGCCAGTCGTTGCAGTGAATCACGTCGGGCCAAAAGGCCATATGGGGCAGCATCCGCACCACCGCCCGGGAGAAAAATCCAAACCGCTCTCCGTCGTCCATATACCCGTACAGATTCGCGCGGTTAAAATACTGCTCATTGTCCAGAAAATAATAAGTCACTTTGTCCCGCACAAGGCGAAACAGCCCACAATAGCTTCGCCGCCACGCCAGATTCACATA
>NZ_DALZCH010000002.1:73967-74608 GCF_031978065.1 Oscillibacter sp. | reverse complement strand
CCCGGGTGCCGTCGGCAAACGCGTCGAACTCGAACACGCCCATAGGTCCGTTCCACACAACGGTGCCCGCCCCCTTCAGCGCGCCGCAGAAAAGCTCCACGGTCTTCGGGCCGATGTCAAGGCCCATCATATCCTCGGGAATGGCGGTGACGTCCATGGCAACGGGCCGCGCGTCGGCGGAAAACTCCTTCGCCGCCAGCGTATCCACCGGCAAAAGAAGCTTCACGCCCTTCTCCCGGGCAGCGGCCATCGTCTCAAGCGCCAGCGTCTGCTTATCCTCTTCCAGAAGGGATGTTCCAATAGAGCCGCCCTGTGCCTTTATAAAGGTATAGGCCATGCCGCCGCCGATGATCACGGTGTCGGCCTTGTTCAAAAGGTTTCCGATGACGTTAATTTTATCCGAAACCTTGGCTCCGCCCAAAACCGCCACAAAGGGCCGCTTGGGATCGTCCAGCGCCTTGCCCATCACCTCAAGCTCCCGTGCCACCAAGAACCCGGACACGGCGGGGAGAAACTCCGCCACACCCACGGTGGAGGCGTGGGCCCGGTGAACGGAGCCAAACGCGTCGGACACAAACAGCTCCGCCATGGAAGCCAGCTCTTTTGCAAGCTGAGGGTCGTTTTTCGTCTCTCCCGGCTCG
>NZ_DALZCH010000002.1:0-73957 GCF_031978065.1 Oscillibacter sp. | reverse complement strand
CCCACGGTGTCTGCGGCAAACTTCACTTCCCTGCCCAAAAGCTCCCCCAGCCGTTTTGCCACGGGGACCAGACTCAGCTCCATTTTCCGCTCTCCCTTGGGCTTTCCCATGTGAGAGCAGGCGATAACCGCCGCGCCGTTTTCAAGCAGATATTGAATGGTGGGCAGCGCCGCCGTAATGCGCTTGTCGCTGGTGATTGCGCCGGTGGCTTTATCCAGCGGCACATTAAAATCGCACCGCAGCAAAACCTTTTTGCCCCTTACATCCACGTCCCTGACGGTTTTCTTATTGTAGTTCATAACGCATCCTCCCTCTCAATGTCACCCGTCCAACCGGCGGGGCACAAAACCTCTCAAATCCGCAGGCGGTGCGGGCCATTCCCCTCAGGCGGGCAAAACGCGGGGCGTCAGCGCGGCTGCGCCATCTCCCCCTCCCCCGCAAGACCGGAAAAGTCGGTTTGGCGCAGCGCTTCATACACGCACACCGCCACGGTATTGCTCAGGTTCAGGCTTCGGGCCTCCTCCCGCATGGGAAGACGGATGCAGCGCTCTCGATGTGCCTTGCGGAAGTCCTCCGGCAGGCCCGCCGTCTCCTTTCCGAAAAACAGCCAGCAGCCGTCTCGAAACTCCGCCTCGGCATAGGAGCGGGGCGCCTTTGTGGTGGTAAGCCAGATATCCCTTGCGTCAGGATTGCGGCAAAAAAAGTCGTCCAGATTTTCGTAGTCAAAAACCTCCACCAGATGCCAATAATCCAGCCCTGCCCGCTTCACGGCCTTGTCCGAGATGTCAAACCCCAGCGGGCGGATCAGGTGGAGGCGCGCGCCGGTTGCGGCGCAAGTGCGGGCCACATTTCCGCAATTCTGCGGAATTTCAGGTTCTACCAGAACCACATTGAGCATCGAATCCCTCCATTTGCATGAACGGGTCAATTGTAATCCATAACCCGCGCAAATTCAACCTCTTTATGGGAAAAAACCGATTTTTTAGAGAAAACAACTGCAATCCCATGAGAAATTCTGCGAAATGCCGAAGTCGCGGTCCGACGCTTTGAAAAACTGTGAAATTTCAACATATTTTTTGCAAAATGGTTGTTTTGCCGAAAGAGAACCAGAATTTTCTGAAACAATTTACCTACAAACACTGGATTTTCCTTAAATCTTTGCTATAATGTCTTTGCAACCAATCCTGCGGCGGAGGCCGCGGTGACCGGCGGGGCGCTTGCGCCGCCGGATTTTTCTCAGGGAGAGGATACCGATGGATCAAAAACGCGCAGTTATTTTCCTCACGGCTTCCCCGGACCCGGAGCAGAGAGAACCGCTGATGCTGAAAGACATTCTGTTTTGCCCCATCCTGTCGTGGGTGGCCCGCAAGCTGGAAGGCGACGGCGTAGAGCGGTTTTTTGTTGTCTGCGGGGCGGAGGATGCCGAAAAAGCCCGGGCCTGCTTCCCGCCGGAGACGGACGTGGAGCTGTCGGACGCACATCCGCCCCTGCTGGACTTTGTGTCCGGCGCAGAGCGGGTGATTGTGGTGCCCCGGCCAGTGATTCCCGCGTCCCGCGCGGGCGAGGGATACGTCTATTCCGCCGAAGGCTCCGCCTTGGCGGAGGGCTGGAAATCCGCCGCCACCATTTTCTTGCAGAATGTGGACGGCGAGAAGGGCTGGATTGCCCTCAACTCTGACGAGGACATTCAAAATGTGGAGCCGCACCTGCGGAACGAGGTCGTAGGGCGGCACCTTGCAGGCGGCGTGCGGATGCTGGATCCCACCGCCGTGTACATCGACCCCCGGGTGGAGATCGGCCGGGGGAGCTTTCTCCTGCCCGGAACCATTTTACGGGGGAACACCGTCATCGGCCGGGACTGCGTGATTGGTCCCAACTCCGTGGTGCGGGAGTGCACTGTGGGGGACGGGACGGAGGTCAACGCCTCTCAGATTTTTGAATCCTCTGTTGGCAGCGGGACCCATGTGGGACCATTTGCCTACGTCCGCCCCGGCTCCGCCATCGGAGACGGTGTGAAGGTGGGCGACTTTGTAGAGGTCAAAAATTCTGTTATCGGCGACGGGACAAAAATTTCCCATCTCACCTACGTGGGCGACAGCGACGTGGGCCAGCGGGTCAACTTCGGCTGCGGCACTGTCACCACTAATTACGACGGGTTCCACAAATACCGCTGCACCATCGGGGACGATTCCTTTATCGGCTGCAACACCAATTTGGTGGCTCCAGTGCGCGTGGGAAAGGGCAGCTACATCGCGGCGGGCGCCACCATCACCAAGGACGTGCCGGACGACGCGCTGGCCGTTGCCCGGGTGCAGCAGGAAAACAAGGACGGCTGGGCCGCCCGGCGGCGGAAAATGCACGGTAAATAAGCGTATAATCGGGTATAATTTTTTACAATATACTTACTACATAAGAAAGAGGGCGTTGTTATGATTTCTCACGGCAAGGACGTCAAGGTATTCTGCGGCAACTCCAATCCCCATCTCGCGGCGGATATCTGCAAATTTATGGGGACCAAACTGGGCGAGTCGGAGGTGGGTACTTTTTCCGACGGCGAGATTTTTGTCTCTCTGTATGAGACGGTCCGGGGCAGTGACGTGTTCGTGGTCCAGTCCACCTCTTCCCCCGTCAACAGCAATCTCATGGAGCTGCTTATTATGATCGACGCGCTCAAGCGCGCCTCCGCCGGACGCATCACCGCCGTGATACCCTATT
This sequence comes from Oscillibacter sp., assembly GCF_031978065.1. GTDB lineage: Bacteria > Bacillota > Clostridia > Oscillospirales > Oscillospiraceae > Oscillibacter. The sequence goes on along the minus strand of NZ_DALZCH010000002.1, from coordinate 71,242 downwards.
ACGGCTATGCCCGGCAGGACCGCAAGGCCAAGGCCCGGGACCCCATCACCGCGAAGCTGGTGGCCAACATGCTCACCGCCGCAGGCGCAGACCGGGTGCTGACCATGGACCTGCACGCCTCCCAGATTCAGGGCTTTTTCGATATTCCCGTGGACAATCTGGCGGGCAACCCCATTTTCGTGGATTACTATGCCAAGAAATTTGGCGCAAACTGCGAGAACATGATGGTGGTGTCTCCCGACGTTGGCAGCGTGGCCCGGGCCCGTGCCTTTGCCCAGAAGCTGCATATGAATCTGGCGATTGTGGATAAGCGCCGCCAGAAGGCCAATAGCTGCGAGGTAATGAATGTCATCGGCGACGTTCGGGGCATGGACTGCATCATTTACGACGATATGGTGGATACCGGCGGATCCCTGTGCAACGCCGCCCAGGCGTTGATCGACGCAGGCGGCGCGAAGAGCGTGTGCGCCTGCGCCACCCACGGCGTTCTCTCCGGCCCCGCCATTGAGCGCATCAATAACAGCGTCATCTCCGAGGTGGCCCTGCTGGATACCATCGCTCCCATCGACGCGGGCAAGTCCGACCGGATCAGGTATCTCCCCGTGGCGCCTCTGTTTGCCGAGGCCATCGAGCGCATCTATCAGGAAGTTTCCATCTCCAAGCTGTTCCGCTGAGGAGAGTCCCGGCGAAACTGAATCCACAGGGCGGGGAGAGGTTCTTCCCGCCTTGTGTATATTGAAGCTACCCGAAGCACCCTTTCTCTTTCCATTTTTAGGGTGGCGGACTTACGGAAAGAAGCACGCCGAATCCCGGCGGCCCGCTTTGGTGAGCGGGGAAAAACAGACGGATGGCCCCAAGCGGGGATAAATTCTAATGCAAAGGGAAATAAAGCCATGTTGTTTGGAAACAAGTCCTCCGGGGCGGAGTGGATTTTGGCCGGTCTTGGAAATCCCGGCGAAAAATACGCCAAGACCCGGCACAATATGGGCTTTCTCACCGTGGACCTGCTGGCAGAAAAGCAGGGGATCAAGCTGAATAAGGTGAAGTTTAAGTCCGCATACAATATTCTGCACTTTGGCGGGGCGCGGGTTTTGGTGATGAAGCCCCAGACCTTTATGAACCTCTCCGGCGAAGCCGTGGGCGAGGCCGCCCGGTTCTATAAAATCCCCCCCGAGCGGGTGCTAGTGATTTACGACGATGTATCCCTGCCCGTTGGAAAACTGCGGGTGCGTCCCTCCGGCTCTGCCGGCGGACACAACGGCATCAAGAGCATCATCGCTCACCTTGGCACCGATCAGTTCCCCCGTGTAAAAATCGGCGTGGGCGACCCCGGCGGGGCCGCCGGGGAGCGGGACATGATCGACTGGGTGATCGGTGTTCCCTCTCAGGCGGAGCGGAAAGCCCTGCTGGAAGTATTCGACCAGGCTGTCGGCGCGGTGGAGTGCATCATCGGGCAGGGAGACTGCCAAAAGGCCATGAATCTCTATAACTGAAAGCCGGAGCGTCAAGCCCGGGCTTGCGCCGCAGGCGCGTTAAAAAGGAACGTGTATGGAACAACTCCTGAAAAAACTGAATGAGCTTCCGGAGCTGCGGGAGGCCGTGTCCAGCCTTGAAAGCGGCAGAAGCCCCTTGGCCGTCTCTGGCCTTCAAAACGCGCACCGCGCCCTTGTGGGCGCGGCGATTGCCGCGCCTATGGACCTCCCCGCCGTCTTTTTGTGCGGCGACGAGCAGGAGGTCCGTCGGCTGGCGGGGGATTTGCGCGCCATAACGGGAGCGGAGCCGGTGATTCTGCTTGGCCGGGAGTGGCAGTTCCGGGCGGGGGCGGTGGCTTCCCGCGCGTGGGAGCAAAACCGGCTTGCCGCGCTGTACGCCCTGACTCGCGGGCACGTTTCCGTCTGCATTGCCACGGTGGACGCGCTGATGGCCCGGACCCAGCCAAAAAAGCTGCTGTCCTCCGCCACGCGGACCCTGAAGGTGGGCGGACGGCTGGATTTAAACAAACTTTCCGAGGAGTTGACCGCCGCAGGCTACGCTCGCTGTGAGCAGGTGGAGGGCGTGGGACAGTTCGCCGTCCGGGGTGGGATTCTGGATGTGTTTTCCCCCCTGATGGATCAGCCGGTGCGCTGCGAGCTGTTCGACGACGAGATTGACTCCATGGGCCTGTTTGACCCCGCAAGTCAGCGCCGGGTGAAAAATGTGAAGTCCGCCCTGCTGCTTCCCGCCGCCGAGGTACTGCCCCATCAGGCAAACGGCGGAATCGAAGGGCTTGCCGCATCTCTTGAAAAAGAGGCAGAAAAGCTGGAGAAAAAGGACCCGTCTTCCCCCGCCGCGTCGTCTTTGCGGGCGGATGCGGCCCGTCTGCGGGACGGGGCTTCTTTAAGCGGCGCGGACCGGTATCTTGCCGCCGTGTACCCCGAGCCTGCCTGGGGGCTGGACTACCTTCCTCCGGACTCGTTGATCTTTTTCAGCGAGACGGCCCGGGTGGAGGAGCGGGTGAAGGGCTTTGTTCTGCAAGCGAAGCAGGATACGGAGGCCCTGATGGAAGCGGGGGTTTTGGCGGGGGCGTTCTCCCGTCTCACCATGACCGCCGAGGAGCTGTTTTCCCGTCTGGCGGATTTCCCTTGTGTGATGGAGACGGCGCTGCCCACCTCCCGCTATCCCATTCCCCCCAAGGTGCTGATCAACCTCACCACAAAGCAGCTTCCCTCCTATGGCGGAAGCCTTGAAACCGCAGCGGAGGACTTGAATCACTACCGGGCGGCACAGTACGGCGTTTTGATTCTCTGCGGCGGCGAAGCCCGGGCAAAGAATTTACTGCGGCTGCTGGAGGATCGAAACATTCCCGCCACGCTGGACCTGCGCAATACCGCCATGCCGGCCCCGGGCGAAGTGCGGCTGACCGCCGGAACGCTGAACGCGGGCAGCGAGTGGCCCCAGCTTCGCCTTGCGGTGCTAACAGAGGGTCAGCTCGCCCCCGCCGCCCAGAAGCGGCGGAAGCTGAAGCAGGATTCCGGACGACAGAAGCTTCAGTCCTTTACCGATCTTTCCCCCGGTGATCTGGTGGTCCACACCCAGCACGGCGTGGGCCGGTTCTCGGGCATCCGGAGGATGCCGGTGGACGGCGTGGAAAAGGACTATATCAAAATTGACTACGCCGCCGGAGACTGCCTGTACGTGCCGGTGACGGCGCTGGATCAGGTGAGCAAGTACATCGGCGGCGGCGAGGACGACGGACACGCCCGGCTGAACAAGCTGGGCGGAACGGAGTGGGCCCGGTCCAAATCCAAGGCCAAAGCGGCGGCGAAGGACCTTGCCAAGGGCCTTATCGCCCTGTATGCCGCGCGGCAAAAACAGCCCGGCTTTGCCTTTTCGCCCGATTCCCCGTGGCAGCAGGAATTTGAGGACGCATTTCCCTATCCGGAAACGGACGACCAGCTCCGGGCCATCGAGGAGATTAAGGAAGACATGGAGCGGCCCCGGCCCATGGAGCGGCTGCTGTGCGGCGATGTGGGCTATGGCAAGACAGAGGTGGCTTTGCGGGGCGTGATGAAATGCGTGCTGGATGGAAAGCAGGCGGCGATTCTGGTGCCCACCACCATTCTGGCCCAGCAGCACTACGCCACCGCCATGAGCCGCTTTGCGGGCTTTCCCGTCAGCGTGGAGGTCTTGTCCCGGTTCACCTCCCCCAAGGAGCAAAAGCGCATTCTAGAGGCCGCCCGCACCGGCGGCGTGGACGTTTTGATTGGCACCCACAAGCTACTGCAAAAGTCCATGCAGTTTAAAAATCTCGGGCTTCTGGTCATTGACGAGGAGCAGCGCTTCGGCGTGACCCATAAGGAGCGGCTGCGGGAGCTTGCCCAGCAGGTGGACACCCTCACCCTCTCCGCCACCCCCATTCCCCGGACGCTGAACATGGCCCTGTCGGGCCTGCGGGATATGAGCACCATTGAGGAGCCGCCCGCCGACCGCCAGCCGGTGCAGACCTACGTGCTGGAGCACGACTGGCAAATCGTGACGGACGCCATCCATCGGGAGCTGAGCCGGGGCGGGCAGGTCTATTACCTCCACAACCGGGTGGACTCCATTTCCACCACCGCCGGGCGGCTGCAAAAGCTTTTGGGGCCGGAGGTCCGCATTGCGGTGGGCCACGGAAAAATGTCCGAGCGGGAGCTGTCCGACGTGATGCGCCAGATGGTGGACGGCGAAGCGGACATGCTGGTGTGCACCACCATCATCGAAACAGGCATTGATATCTCAAATGTGAATACACTGGTGATTGAGGACGCGGACCGGATGGGACTTTCCCAGCTCCACCAGCTTCGCGGACGCATCGGCCGCAGCACCCGGCGAGCCTATGCATACCTCACCTACCGCCAGGGCAAAATTTTGCAGGAGACGGCGGAAAAGCGCCTTGGCGCCATTCGGGAATACGTGGAGTTCGGCTCCGGGTTTAAAATCGCCATGCGGGATTTGGAAATCCGGGGCGCGGGCAACCTGCTGGGGCCGGAGCAGTCCGGGTACATGATGAGCGTTGGCTACGACATGTATCTCAAGCTTTTGGAGGAGGCGGTGCTGGAGGAGCAGGGCGTGCAGCCTGTCCGCGCGGCGGAATGCTCCGCCGATTTGACGGTAAACGCCCACCTGCCGGAACGGTATGTCCCCTCGGCGGAGCAGCGGATGGATTTGTACCGCCGCATCGCCGCAATCCGCACGCCGGAGGATTCCGGCGAACTCTTGGACGAACTGATGGACCGCTACGGCGACCCGCCAAAGCCCGTGCTGGCGCTGCTGGACGTGGCGCTGCTGCGAGCAGCGGCGCAGTCCGCCGGAGTCACGGATTTGAGCCAGAAGGGCGAGCGGCTGCGGCTGGAGCTGGGGGTATTCCATCCGGAGGCACTGGCGGCGGTATGTGCCCGGCCAAAGTACCGGCGGCTTTTAACCTTAAGCGCCGGGGACATCCCCATGCTGACCCTGCAATTGCGCCCAGGCGCGGACGGGCTGGAAACAGCGTCCGCGCTGGTGGATGACCTGCGCCTGGCGGCGGAGGATACGAAAGAAAAGGAGAACGGCCATGTCTGAGGAAAAGGACCAGAAGGATCTGCCTGAAAAGGCGCAAAAGCCCGAAACGTCGGAAAAGCCCGCAATGGCAGACAAACCCGAAAAGGCAAAAAAGCGGGTGAAGCCCGTCAACGAGCGCGGCAGAACCGCCCTCGGCAGATTTCTGCGCAGCTACGGATACCTGTTCGTCACAGTGATTGTGATGCTGGCGCTGTTCCGGGGGATTTTTCTTTTGGGCTTTGTCACCAGCGGGTCCATGGAAACAACCCTGCCCACTCACTCCGTGTTTCTGAGCTGGCATCTGAACTACGCCGTGGGGGACCCAGTGCCGGAGCGAGGGGACATTGTTCTCTTCGACAGCGACGAGCTGGGCCAGACGCTGGTAAAGCGGGTGGTGGGCCTGCCGGGGGAAACCGTCTCTTTCCGTGACGGCTATGTACTGATTGACGGCACGGAGCTGGAGGAGCGCTATCTTCCCGTGCAGGGAATCACCTATCCCCGCGGGGAAACCGACAGCTTCACCGTGCCGGAGGGGTGCGTTTTCCTGCTGGGCGACCACCGGGACGACTCTCTGGACAGCCGCTTCTGGCAGGACCCCTTTGTTCCCGCATCCAATATTCGCGCCCGGGCGCTGGCCGTCGTCTCCCTGTGGCCGGGCAATACGTGGCTCGGCGTACGCCGGGTGGGCTAAGTGCGCCCGCCTGCTCCGCCGAGAGGAAGGAGCAGGCATATGAAACGGGCGTTTGCGGCCCTGCTTGCGGTGATGACACTGCTGAGCGGCTGCGGCAAAAAGGCGGAGGAACCGGCGGGCCTTTATTATGAGGCGTCGGGCATTGCGCCAGAGGCAGTGCTTTTGACCGTGGACGGCCGGGAGGTCCCGGCGGCGCGGTATTTCTACTGGCTGACCGCCGACTGCGACTATCTGGCGGAGCAGGCGGGCGGCGAGCCGGACTGGGCCGCCGACGCGGGCGGGCAGACCTTGGACGACTATGTGAAGCGGCAGGCACTGGAGGCCACAGTGTTTTACGACACAGTGGAGGCTTTGGCACAGACCGAGGGCTGCGTGCTGACGGCGGAAAATCTTGCCGCCATGGATTCGGACTGGGCCGCTCAGGCCGCGGAATACGGCGGTGAGGACGCGTATCTGGATATTCTGACGCAAATGGGCCTTGACCGGGCGGGCGCGCAGCTTCTGACCGCCGACTATTATCTCTATGAGCAGCTCCGGGCCTTGTCTCTGGCGGGAGGAAGCGAGCTGTCCCCCGCCGACGGAGTCGTCAGCGACTTCGCCGCGTCCGCCGGGGCTTACTCTGCCGACGTGCTGGTATTTCCCAACGCGGATTTGGCGGCCGCCGCCCTGTCCGACTTAGAACAGGACCCCGACAAGGACCCGGCGACGCTAAAGGACGGGGTATACACCACCGTCACCGCCGCCACGGGCGACGGGACGCTGCCCTCGACAGCCGAGCAGGCGCTGAAGGGGCTGGAGCAGGGCCGGTGGAGCAACCCTGTGGAAACGGAGGGCGGCGTATATCTGCTGCGGCTCTTGCCCACGGATATGGACGCGGCGGCGGGTCTTTGGTTTGATTCTCATATTCAGTCTCTGGCGGCGGGGGCGCAGGTGGTTCCGGCGAAAGAATATGGGGACTTTACCGCCGCCTCGTTTTATAAGAGCCTTAGCGCGGCAAGGGCCGCGAAGCGCTGAACATTGCCTTTTTCAGCGAAAAACCCAGAATGTTTTTTTGAAATCTCTTCCATTTTCGTCAAGGTGACGAAAATGGAAGAGATTTTGTCAAAAGTTTAACAAATATTTTGAAAGTGCCTCTTTTACCATTGACGGACAGGCAAATCTTCTCTATAATAAAGTCAACAGCAGTTAGGAGCGGGCTCTTCGGAAGGGTCCTGACGGAGATGTCAGGGCTATCCGGCGCGCCCCTCCGCCGCCGCGTTTCAGGAGTATTTTCCCACGGTCCGAAGCGGCTTTTGCCGCGCAAAGAATTTATTTGAAAAATGGAGGAACATCATGAAAGAACTTTATGTCGTGAATTGCTGCCGTACAGCCATCGGTTCTTTTGGCGGAGCCTTGAAGGGCGTTCCCGCCGCCGACCTTGGAGCCATCGTGGTTAAGGAAGCCCTAAACCGCGCAGGCGTAAAGCCCGAGCAGGTGGATGAGGTCATGTTCGGCTGCATCCTCACCGCAGGTCTGGGCCAGAACGTGGCCCGGCAGGTGGCCGTCAAGTCCGGGATTCCCTATGCCGTTCCCGCCTACACGGTGGGCATGGTCTGCGGCTCCGGTATGAAGTCTGTCATCGAGGGTGCACGCTCCATTCTGGCCGGAGACTCCGACGTGGTGGTCTGCGGCGGCACGGAGAACATGTCCGCTGCTCCCTACGTGGCTCCCGATGCCCGCTGGGGCGCCCGCATGGGCGACAAGAAGCTGGTGGACTCCATGATCAAGGACGGCCTGTGGGACGCATACAACAACTACCACATGGGCACCACCGCTGAGAACATCTGCGACGTGTGGGGCATTACCCGCAAGGAGCAGGACGAGTTTTCCGTCTCCTCCCAGCAGAAGTGCGAAGCCGCTCAGGACGCCGGCAAGTTCGACGACGAGATTGTCGCCGTCCCCGTGAAGGTCAAGAAGGACTTTGTGGACTTCAAGAAGGACGAATTCCCCCGCGCCGGCACCACCATGGAGGGCGTGGCGAAGATGAAGGGCTCGTTCCCCGTGGGTCCCGAGTCCCCCAATCCTCAGGTGGTACATACCTTTGAGCTGACCGGCGCGCAGGAAACCGACGACAAGGGCACTCCCCGTGTCACCGCCGCTTCTGCCTCCGGCATCAACGACGGCGCGGCCGCCATTGTGCTGGCCTCCGGCGAGGCTGTGGAGAAGTACGGCCTGAAGCCCATGGCCAAGCTCATTGGCTGGGGTCAGGGCGGCGTGGATCCCAAGATCATGGGCGTGGGCCCCGTCCCCGCTTCCCGTCAGGCCATGGAAAAGGCTGGCGTTTCCATCGAGGATATTGATCTGGTTGAGGCCAATGAGGCTTTCGCGGCTCAGTCCATCGCCGTGGCTCGCGAGCTGAAGTTTGACATGAGCAAGGTCAACGTCAACGGCGGCGCTATCTCTCTGGGCCACCCCGTGGGCGCTTCCGGCGCGCGGATTATCGTCACTCTGCTCCACGAGATGAAGAAGCGGGACGACGCCAAGAAGGGTCTTGCCACCCTGTGCATCGGCGGCGGCATGGGCGTTGCCACCATCTTCGAGAAGTGCTGATTTTTTAACCTAACGCGTTTACATCAAGCAGGGCTGCGGCGTATCGCCGCAGCCCTGCTCTTTTTGCGTCTGCCTTTCCAGCTTTGCCGCCATGAACTATTCTCACTTGGCGGTAAGTCCCGTGGGTGCTTTAGGCAAGACTTCCGTAAGCGGACGCGGGGATGCCTGCGGAAATTGAGCCTAATGGAAAAGTTGGACCACGGCAAGCGCCGTCCGCATGTTGTCGGGGCGGTAGCCATCGTCGCGTCACTCCGCAAAAATCTCTGACAGAAGCGCCATGGCCTGCGGCAGATGGTCTCGCTCCAGCCCCGCGTAATTTACAACCAGCGTGTGGTCAAATTCCGCCTTTCGCCGCTGGCTGTATTCCGATAAAAAGCCCAGCCGTACACCCATCGCCCGCGCCCTTGCGTCCAGTTCTTGGTCGCTCCGGTTTGTATCCAGCCGCAGCAGAAAGTGAAGCCCGGCCCCCTGCTCCGCAATGTGGACCCGACCAGCAAAGGAGCTGCGGCGAAAAGCCTCCAGCACGGCGGCGCGGCGGGAGCGGTACTCCGTCCGCATCCGGGCGAGGTGCCGTTCGTAGTACCCCTGCTCCAAAAACCGGGCCAGCACAAACTGCTCTGTCGCCGGGACCGTGCAGGCGTAAAACCCCAGCTTTTGGCGGTACTGCTCCAAAAGTCTTGGCGGCAGCACCGCAAACCCCATCCGCATGGATGGGGCGATGGTCTGGGAAAAAGTGTTCAGATACGCCACCCGTCCCCCACCGTCAATGCTTTGCAGGGGCGGAATGGGTCGCCCGGTAAAGCGCAGCTCGCTGTCATAGTCGTCCTCAATAATTACGCCGTCCCGCTCCTCTGCCCAGCGCAGCAGTTCCTGCCGCCGCCGGATGGGCGTCACCAACCCGGTAGGGTACTGGTGCGCTGGGGAGAGATGTGCCGCCCGTGCGCCGGAGGCCCACAGGGCGGCGGGGGCCATTCCCTCTCCGTCCAGCGGCAAAGGGACACAACGCACGCCGCTGTTTTCATATACCTGCCGGATTTTTTGATAGCCTGGGTCTTCCACCGCCAGCACCGCGTCCCGGCCCAGAAGCTGGGCCAGCAGGATGTAAAGATACTCCGCTCCCGCGCCCACTACGATCTGCTCCGGCGCGGCATGCAGGCCCCGATAGTCCCGCAAGTCTGCGCAGATGGCCCTCCGCAGGGCCAGAAGCCCCTGATTGGGCAGAGGCGAGAGAATAGCCGCCCCTTCCTCCGCCAGCACCTGACGCGTCAATCGCGCCCACGCCGCCAGCGGAAACCGAGCAGCGTCTACTCGGTTTGTTTTAAGGTCCAGCTTCCATTCCGGCTCCGGCGACGTGTCCGCTCTAGGAACATCCTCTGTGGTCGGCTGCGCCGGAAGCGTGCCCCGCACGGTACTCCGCGCTACCTGTACCACAAAAAAACCGCTGCGCGGTCGGGCGCAGACATAGCCCTCCGCTTCGAGCTGCTGGTACGCCCCCTCCACCGTGATAATCGACACTCCCAGATGTGCCGCCAGCGCCCGCTTGGAGGGAAGCTTCTCCCCCACAGCCAGCGCACCCGAAAGGATGTCCTCCCGAATGCGGCGGTAAAGATATTCATACAGCGTCAGGCCGCCCCGGGCCTCCATCGAATAGGTCAGCATTGACTTTCCCTCCATCTGAACTTATCGAAATTTTAAAATGTGGGTATTTTAATCATACCATATACCAGCTATAATCAGCTCAATTGATACCGGAGGGAGTCAGAGAATATGGAAAATGGGTTTGGAACGGAGCATTTTTCCGCAGCGGACAGACGTGTCCACAGCATTGTCACCGCCGCACTTTTGGCCGCGCTGGCCTGTGCCGCCACCATGGTCATTCGCATCCCCTCTCCCACGGGGGGCTATCTGAATCTGGGCGACACGGTGGTTCTGCTGGGGGCCTTTTTGCTGGGTCCATGGGCAGGCGCGCTGGCAGGAGGAATTGGCTCCGCCATGGCCGACGCGCTGTCTGGCTACATGGTCTACGTTCCCGCCACGCTGGTAATCAAATCCGTGGTGGCTCTGACCTCCGGGTTTTTGTATCGCTTTTTGCGAAACCGCACCGGAGGCATGATTTTCGCTGCCCTCGGGGGAGAGATTCCCATGGTGGCGGGCTACTGGCTGTTCGACGCGCTGCTGCTGCAAAGTTGGGTCGGCGCCGTCGCAGGAATCCCCGGCAATCTGGTGCAGGCGGGCTTTGGCGTGGCAGTCTCCGTCTTTCTGGCAGCCGCACTGAGGAAGAGCGGCTTTGTGCGAAGCAGGTTTCCAAATCTCTAAGCACCACCCCGGTTCAACCGTGGGCGCGGCAAAAGGGCGGCATCCGATATCAAACACAAGCAGTAAACATCAAAACAGGCGCGGAACGGATATATCTGTTCCGCGCCTTTACTTTGGAGGCAGTATACAGTGTGATTCTCTTAATACTTCTATTTTTTGTTCATATTATTAGACGAATCCTCTTGCACCTTTCAGTTTCGTGTGATATCTTATTATCTAGCTAAAGTATTAGTGCGTTACTGTTTTTTTGTTTCAATACATTTTAACCACACTATTCTTGCGGGGAGGAAATTGATCATGGTGCAGCCATCGGAAATTCAGGCGGCGGTCCGCGCAGACGCGGAGGACGCACGGCAGCTTGTCAGGCAGCTTTTTAACTACGCGGAGCTTCCCTATCATGAGGTGCAGTCCAGCGCAGCAATGGCGAAGCTGCTGGAGCGGGCAGGCTTTGAAGTGGAGTATCCCTTTTTTCAAGAGAAACTGGGATATGGCACGGCCTATCGCGCCACGCTGAAAAACGGCGAGGGGCCAAAGGTGGCTTTTCTGGCGGAGTATGACGCTTTACCAGTCATCGGCCACGGCTGCGGCCATAATCTCCATGGTCCCCTTTCCGTGCTGGCGGGTCTTGCCATGATGCGGCTGAAGGATCGTTTTTCTGGCACGGTGCAGGTTATCGGCACCCCGGCAGAGGAGGAAAATGGGGCAAAAATTCCTATGGCGACGGATGGAGTGTTCGACGATCTGGACCTGGCGGTGATGATGCATAGCTTTAGCGGCGGCGCATCCTACCCGGACATGGACGTTTTAAGCCTACGATGCTACGTGGCGGAGTTTTACGGACGGGAGGCCCACGCGGTCGCCGGTCCCTGGGCAGGCGCCAGCGCTCTGGCAGCGGCACGGAAGTTTTTGGATTTGGTGGACGCCCGGCGGGAGAGCTTTACCCGGGACGTGCGGTTCAACGCCGTTTTGCTGGAAGGGGGCAGCTTTCCCAACACCATCCCCGGCTACGCGAAAATCCGGCTGGAGTTCCGCACAGACTCCCGGGGCAAGCTGGCGGAGATGGATCGCATTGTCCGCCGCTGCGCCGAGGGCGCGGCCATGGCTATGGACTGCACCGTCACCTTCACTCCCGGCCTGCTGGACTTTGACGACATGGTGCGGGTGAACGCTCTTGAAGCAGAGACGGCCCGTCTGCTTGCGGAGAACGGGGAAACCGTGGGAGAGATTCTCCCCCCCTCCGGTTCGTCGGACCTTGGCAACGTCAGCTACCACTGTCCCTCTATCCAGCCCCTCATTTCCATTACCGACGAGCCCCTTGCCCTCCATACGGAGAAGATGCGGGACGCAACGCTTCTGCCCGCCGCCCACCGGGCCATGGAACGGGGAGCCTGCACACTGGCGGGGCTTGCCCTGCGGGTCTTAAACGACGAAGCATTCCGCGCCGCCGTGCGCAGCGACTTTCAGCAGGCGCTGAAGGAAAAGGGCTGAAAATGATTTAGGAGAAGGAGAATTGATTTATGGGAGAGACACTGGTAAAAAAGAAGCGGCGGCTGGAAATGCCCCACATTTACGTACTGCTGATGAGCATCATTGCCATCTGCACAATTCTTACATGGATCCTTCCCGCCGGGGAATTTCAGCGGGACGGCAAGCTGATCCTCGCCGGAACCTATCACGCGGTGGAAAGCTCCCCCGTGGGGCTGTTTCAAATGCTGCGCTGCGTGTACAACGGCTTTATCGACGCGGGCGGTGTTCTGTTTTTTGTGTTTATCGCCTATGCCTCCATCGGTTTGATTATTTCCACTGGCGCGTTCAACGGACTGGTGGCGGGACTGCTGCGGATTCTGAAAGGTAAGCTACGCGCGCTGATTATCCCCATTTTTATCACCCTGATCGGCTTTGCCTCCTCCACCATCGGTGTGTTCGAGGAGATGTTCCCCTTCATCCCCATTTTCGTCGGCATTGCTTTGGCTATGGGATACGACGCCATCGTGGGTCTTGCCATTGTGGCTCTTGGCACGGGGCTGGGCTATTCCGGCGCGTTTATGAATCCCTTTACCGTGGGCATGGCCCAAAGCATCGCGGGCTTGCAGGTGATGTCCGGCTGTGGCTTCCGTATTTTCTGCCACCTTTCCATGATCGTGGTTGCCTCGGTCTACACGGTGCGCTATGCGATGAAGATTCAGGCAGACCCCACCAAAAGCCTGATGTACGGTGTATCCGGCGGCATTCAGGCAGATAAGAACATAGAGACCCACGCTTTCGGCCTGCGGGAAAAGCTGGTGCTGCTGGTGCTGCTTGGGGGCATCGTGGTCATTGTCATCGGAACCAAGGACTACGGCTGGTATTTTGAAGAGCTGGCCGCCGTGTTTTTGCTGATGGGCCTCATCAGCGCCGCCATTATGGGATGGTCCCCCAACAAAATTGCCGACCTGATTGCCAAGAGCTTTACGGACATTGCCATGGCCTGCATGATGATCGGTCTTGCCCGGGGCATTCTGATGGTCCTTCAGGCGGGCAACATTATCGACACCGTGGTCTACGGAATGTCCATCCCCCTGTCCTACCTGCCCCGGTGGCTGGCCGGAGAAGCCATGCTGCTGGTCCAGACGCTTTTGAACTTTGTGATTCCCTCCGGCTCCGGTCAGGCGGTGGTCAGCATGCCTATCATGGCCCCCCTGTCCGACCTTCTGAATATCCCCCGGCAGGTGGCGGTGCTGGCCTTCCAGTTTGGCGACGGCTTGTCCAACATTCTCTGGCCCACTGCTTCTGCCCCCATCGTATGCGGCATCGCAGGCGTAAAGGTGGAAAAATGGTGGAAATGGTTTGTCCCCTTGTTCGGGCTGCTCCTGCTGACCCAAATGGCACTGGTGGCCATTGCCCTTGCGATCAACTTTTCCTGAGGGCGCGACGATCACTTAGCTTCTCCCCAGAGTCTGCCTTTTGGCGGACTCTGGGGAGTTTATTTATTTTATGTGGTATCCTTCGCTCCCTGAGGAAGGACCTTTACATCCTGAACATCAATATCGGTATATACAACACTGTCAAAATGATATTGGTCGCCCAGTAAATTCCCCCGCACCTGCGAGTCAAAATTCATATGGATTTCTACGGGCACCCACAACTGCGAATTTGCATCCCGAAAGGTTGCGCGGACAATCCCGTTTCGTCTGACTTTTTCAAAAAGTCCCGGCGGAACATAGCTGGCGGACGCAGGGAGAAACGTATCGTCCTGGAACAGCATTGCTCTGGGCGCACCTTCATAATTCACAATTTGAAGCAGGTTGTCTTCAATCTCTGAGGTCACGGGAAAGATTGATCTTCCGTAGTATTCGTTTGTGATACCGTCATAAATGTCTATACGCGGTGCTGCGACCCTGTCAAACACGGGCATACACTCCTTTCATAACCCAGTGTATTCAATAAGTACCCGTTTGATATCCTCTGCAAGAAACAGAAGTTGCCCGGGGGAAGCTCCCGGGCGGTCGATTTTTTACTTCATGTTTTTGTTTACCTTTAAAGCCGCTATTTTCGCGCCGCTGTATGCGCGCAGGCAGGATAACACGGCAGGGTATGTTTCACTTGACAGGCTCCAAAATTTTGTGCCATAATTGTAGTTAGTTACTACTAATTAATGCAGTGATGGGAGGAATGATAGTGGATGCGGTATTGTTCAAGGCGAAAGTCAAGGCGGGAAAGGAAGCCGTTGCCTGCGAATGGATTGATTTTTTAACAGCCAACAAGGAGAAGGGCGAGGAAACCCTTAAAAACGAGCGAGAGCACCTTGAGGTCTACTTTATGAGCAAAGAGGGCGGTATCAGCTATATTTACATGTTTGTTCTTGCCGATGATCTTCAATATGCGAATCAGGTCGCGGCACAAAGCGGCAATCCGTTGGATAAGAAGCACTTTGAATATATGGCCGAGTGCATCGACGTGGAAAGCGTTGTTCAAATTGCACCAGAGCTGCTTCTGGGTGATCTGTCCGTCTTTGGGGAAAGCTGATACGCCCTGACTAAAATTTGGGTGTGCCGGGGCGCGGCTTGCGCAGGCCCGCAAGGTTTGCCCTCAGGTCAAGCATTGCTCCTGAAAAGCTTTTACAGGCTGCCTCGCTTTTTGCACTTTTCCAAGTATTCGTTCCCCGTGGTGATCAATGATTTTCACATATGTTCTTCAAAATATGCATCCGGTTTATCCACGGAACAGTTGAACATCGTCTTATGATGATGTATGATAGTAAAAAGATTTGAGACATATAAAAAGGGGGAATCACCATGCCGTGGACGCCGAATCTCTCCGTTGGGGTCAGGGAAATTGACGATCAGCACAAGCTTCTGTTTGAAAAAGCCGAGCAGCTTTTTGAAGCGGGAAAACGAAATCAGGCCAAAGAATACATAGGCGAGCTGCTGGAATTTCTGGATAGCTACACCAAAAAACATTTTGCCGATGAAGAGAGCTATATGCAGCGCATTCACTATCCGGGTTATGCGGAGCAAAAGGCCGCACACACCGCCTTCATCGCCCAACTGCAAAAGCTGCGCAGCGATTACGCCGCCTCCGGTGGCAATATCTTGGTGATTATCAGCGCCAACCAAATCGTGGTGGACTGGCTGACAAAGCACATCTCCAACATGGACAAAAAGATTGGCGAATTTGCAAAAACGCAGGGAAAATAAAATGTTAAACATCTGCCGTGCCGGAATTTGACCGGCACGGCAGATGTTTTATCTCTGTGCAAAGCAACATATCCTCCACAAAAGCGACAAGACAGCAGGCCCTTTGGCCTGCTGTCTTGTATAAGGGATTCGCCCACACCGCCCCGTGGGAAAATGAAAGAGAAGGTAAGCATGGCGGGGCAAAGGCGGATTGGCAAACCCAGGGGGATTACGCTTCGTTATAACTCTTTTCCAGACGGACATAGGTTCGGTAGCGGTCGTCCGCCTCTTGCTGCGCTTGGGCAAAGAGCATCTCGGCAGCTTCGGGATACTTCACCTTCAGCCCGGAATAGCGAACCTCCCCGTTCAGGAATTCACTGACAGGCACGGAGGGCTTTTTATAATCCAGAGAGAAGGGCTTCTCCTTGCTGTGGGAATCGTAGCGATACAGGGGCCACAGACCGCAGTCCACTGCCTTCTTCATCTCGGCCTGCACATTGTTCATGCCAGCCTTGATGCCGTGGTTGATACAGGGGGCATAGGCGATGACAATGGAGGGTCCCTTGTGGCTGACGGCCTCGTTGACGGCCTTCATAAGTTGGCCGGGATTGGCGCCCATGGCCACAGAGGCCACATATACGTCGGGATAGGTCATCATAAGACGGCCCAAATCCTTTTTTGCAGTTCTCTTTCCGCCGTCGGCAAACTTGGCGGAGGCGCCCACGGGCGTGGCCTTGGAGGACTGTCCGCCGGTGTTGGAATACACCTCGGTGTCCACCACGAACACGTTGATGTCCTCGCCGGAGGCCATCACATGGTCCAGACCGCCGAAGCCGATGTCATAGGCCCAGCCATCGCCGCCGAAGAGCCAGACCGTTTTCTTGCCCAACTGGTCGCGGTGGAGCAAAATCTCCTCAGCCAGAGTCTTGGCTTCGCCGGAAAGCTCCGCACGCTCCAGCGCCGCAGCCAGTGCCCGGGCGTCGGCGCCGTTGGTGTCCAGATCCTCAAAGGAGGCAAGCCATGCTTTGCAGGCGGTTTCCAGCTCCGAGCCAGACACAAGGGGAATCAGCGCTTCCACCTGTTGGCGGACATTGGCCCGGCGCTGCTTCACAGCCAGCACCATACCAAGGCCGTTCTCCGCCTGATCCTCAAACAGCGTCCCGTAGAACGCGGGGCCGCGCCCCTCTTTATTGACGGTATAGGGCAGAGACGGGAACGCGCCCGCCCACGCCAGAGAGCAGCCAACGCCGTTGACCCAATAGGTCTTATCGCCGTAGAGCTGGGTGAGAAGCTTCGCATAGGGCGTTTCGCCGCAGCCCGCGCATGCCCCAGAGAACTCCACCAAGGGCTGGGAAAACTGGCTGCCCTTCAGGGTCTTGCGGTTAAACACGCCGGGCTTGTCAGTCAGCGTCAGGGCGTAGTTCCAGTTGGTTTCATCATACATGCTGTCGTCCACGGGCTTCATGGTCAGGGCCTTGTCCTTGGCCAGACACGAGGCTGCGCAGCTTCCGCAGCCGGTGCAGTCCAGCGTGCTGACCTGCAAGCGATATTTCAGCCCCGCAGCACCCTTGGCGTCCACCATTTCAAACCCGGCGGGAGCCGCCTTTGCCTCTTCCTCGTCCACCAGATAGGCCCGGATGGACGCGTGGGGGCAGACAAAGGTGCACTGGTTGCACTGCAAGCATTTGTTCGGGTCCCAAGACGGCACGGCGGAAGCAATGCCCCGCTTGTCGTATTTGGAGGTGCCCAGAGGATACGTGCCGTCCTGATAGGGCAGCAAGGCGGACACCGGTAGGTCGTCACCTCTCTGGCGGTTGCAGGGGATGACAATGTTCTTTACCACCACAGGCAGGTTTTCATCCACTGTGCGGTCATCCTTCGCCTGCGCCCACGCGGCGGGAACGCTTACCTTCACAGGACTGTTGATTCCCGCATCCACGGCGGCCAGGTTCATGTTCACGACCTTCTCGCCTTTTTTGGCATAGGTCTTCTGGGCGGCTTCCTTCATATAGCGGATGGCGTCATCCACGGGCATGACACGGGCAAGCTTAAAGAACGCAGACTGCAAAATTAGGTTGGCGTGGTTTCCAAGGCCCAGCTCCCGGGCAATCTTATTGGCGTCCACAATGTAAAACTGCACATTGTGGTTTGCAATATAGTTCTTCACGTCGCCGGGCAGCTTTTCGCCCAGCTCTTCCTCTGTCCATGCGGTGTTCAAAAGGAAGGTTCCTCCGTCCTTCACCTCATGGATCATGTCATAGCTATTGATATAGGACTGGGAGTGGCAAGCCAAAAAGTCCGCCGCCTTAATCAAATAGGTGGAACGGATGGGGTCTTTGGAAAAGCGCAGGTGGCTCTTGGTGATGCCGTAGGATTTTTTGGAGTCGTACTCGAAATACGCCTGTGTATACATCCCCGCGTGGTCGCCGATAATCTTGGCGGAGTTCTTGTTTGCGCCCACGGTACCGTCGGAGCCAAGGCCCCAGAACTTGCAGGAAACCGTGTCGGCGGACTCGGTGATGAGCGGCTCGTGAACCTCCAGAGACAGGTTTGTCACATCGTCGTTCACGCCGATGGTGAACAGGCGCTTGGGCGCGGCCGCGTTCATGTTGTCAAACACAGCCTTCATCTGGGCGGGGGTCACGTCCTTGGACGCAAGGCCATAGCGGCCGCCGAAAATCTCCGGTGCATCGCCGTCGTTGACATAGCTGGCGCACACGTCCAGATATACCGCCCCGGCAATGGCGCCCGGCTCCTTAGACCGATCCATGGCGGTGATTTTCTTCACCGTTTTGGGCAGGGCGTTCAAGAAATACTGCATATCGAAGGGGCGGAACAGGTGAATCTGAAGAAGGCCCACCTTTTCTCCGGTTTCGCACAGATGGTCCACAACCTCCTTGGCACATTCGCAGGCGGAGCCCATCATGACCATCACGCGCTCGGCGTCGGGCGCACCGTAGTAGTTAAAGATATGGTAATCCCGGCCTGTGATCTTGTTGATCTCCTGCATATAGCCCTCCACCACGGAGGGAATCTCGTCATACGTCCCGTTGTTGGCCTCCTGAGACTGGAAATACACGTCAGGACCCTGCACGGTGGTGCGCTGAACGGGATGCTCGGGGTTCATGGCGATGCGGTGGAACTCCTCCAGCGCATCCTTGTCGAGCAAGGCGGAAACCCGATCCAGATCAATCATCTCAATCTTCTGAATCTCGTGGCTGGTGCGGAAGCCGTCATGGAAGTGAATAAAGGGAACCCGGGTCTTCACGGTGGTCAGATGGGCGATGGCCGCAAGGTCCATCACCTCCTGCACGCTGGACGAGGACAGCATGGTCACACCGGTGGCCCGGCAGGTCATCACGTCCTGATGGTCGCCGAAAATATTGTTGGCGTGCTGGGCAACAGAGCGGGCCGCCACGTGAAACACGGCGGGCATCCGGTGTCCGGCCATGATATACAGGTTGGGAATCATCAAAAGCAAGCCCTGAGACGAGGTGAAGGTGGTGGCTAAAGCACCCGCTTCGGCCACACCGTGCAGCGCGCCGGCGGCGCCACCCTCAGACTGCATCTCCACCAGCGTCACACGCTGGCCAAACATATTCTTGCGTCCGGCGGCAGACCATTCGTCCACCTTTTCGGACATGGGAGAGGACGGTGTAATCGGAAATATCCCGGCCACATCCGTAAAGTGGTAAGCAACAGTGGCGCAGGCCTCGTTGCCGTCCATAGTTTTCATGATTTTTTTCTCAGACATCTATATTCCTCCTGGCATATCGTCTCCAGCGCAGAAAATTCCGCGCTGGAAACAGAGATATTACATCTTAATAATCGCGCCCTGATCCGCGGAAGTAGCCGCCTTGGCATACAGACGCAGGTAGCCGTTGGGAATGTGCTTTTCAGGCAGCTTCCAGCTCTTGTAGCGCTTGGCAATCTCCTCGTCGGATACATGAAGCTCCAGCTTGCCCGCGTCCACGTCAATCAGGATTTCGTCGCCGTCCTGAACGATAGCCAGGGGGCCGCCCTCCGCAGCTTCGGGAGAAATATGACCCACGAAGCAGCCGTTGTTGGTGCCGGAAAAGCGCCCGTCGGTGATCAGGGCGGCGGATTTGCTCAGGCCCACGCCGTACATATACTTCATGGCCTTGAACATCTCCCGCATGCCCGGTCCGCCCTTGGGACCCTCATAGCGGATAACCACCACATCGCCGGCCTGAACCTTGCCGCCCAGAATGGCCTCCTCGGCCTCCTCTTCGCTGTTATAGCACTTGGCCTTGCCTACGAAGCGGTGCATGGAGGGATCGATGGCGCCGGGCTTAGTCACGGCGGTGTTGGGGCAGAGGTTGCCATGAAGCACCGCCACGCCGCCGGTTTTGGAGAAGGGCTCCTCCACGGTTTTGATAATCGTGGAGTCCTCGGGATACTCATAGACGTATTCCGCCAGATTCTCCTTCAGGGTCTTTCCGGTGACCGTCATAACGGAGGTATCCAGAATGTCGCCCAGACGCTGAGAGACTCTGGGGATTCCGCCAGCCCGGAAGAAGGCTTCCATCTCCGGCTTGGCGGCGGGGTTGACCTTGGCAATCTGGGGAGTGGTTTTGCTCAGCTCCTCAAACTCTTCCACCACGTTCATGTCCAGCTCCGCCTCGTTGGCGATGGCGGACAGATGCAGCACGGCGTTGGTGGAGCCACAGGTAGCCATGGTCATCTTGATGCCGTTGCGGATCGCTTCGCGGGTCAGGATCTGGCGGGCGGTGATGCCCTTTTTGCACAGGTCCACAATGGTCCGACCCGCTTCAAAAGAGCTGCGCAGACGGGCGGCATAGGCGGCGGGAATCAGGGCGCTGCCGGGCAGGGACATGCCCAGCGCCTCGGACACGCAGCACATGGTGTTGGCTGTGCCGTAGAAAGAGCAGGAACCGCAGCCGGGACAGGCGGTATTCTCCAGCGCGGCATACTCGCCCTCGGAAAGCTTGTCGGCCTTCACCATTCCCAACGCCTCGGAAATGGAGGTCAGGTCGGATTTGCGGCCGTCAAACTCAATGCCGCCCAGCATGGGGCCGCCCACGCAGACGATGCAAGGGATGTCCAGCCGGGCCGCGGCCATCAGCATGGCAGGTACGATTTTGTCGCAGGAGGCCAGCAGCACCAGCCCGTCCAGCCGGTGGGCCTGAGCCATAATCTCCACGGAGTTGCAGATAATCTCCCGGGAGGGCAGAATATAGTGCATCCCCTCGTGACCCTGCGCCACGCCGTCACAGGCGGCGATGGTGCCAAATTCCACGGGCGTGCCCCCGCCTGCGTAAATGCCGTTCTTGGCGTATTCCGCAACCTTGTCCAAATTGTAGTGGCCGGGCACCACAGTGTTCCATGTGTTGGCGATTCCGATGAGAGGCTTCCCTTCCTTCAGCTCGCTGTCCGTATACCCCATGGATTTAAACAGGGACCGCGCAAAGGCGCTGTCCTCCTCACCTAAAATTGTTTTACTGCGAAATTCCATAAAAATTTTCCTCCTTAACCTTTCGCGGCTTGGGTTTGTCTAACATCTGTTTTCAGAAGCAACAGTTTGCGTTTTTTCGCTCGACATTCTACACTGTCGTTTATTTTCCTCTGAAATATTATATTATCTTAGCTTTTGTCTGTCAATATCGTACGAAGTTTATTCATTCAAAATATTTTTAGAATTTTTTACGCTTTATTGACAGGAAGAATCCTGTATCTTATAATATGAGCAACAGTATTCTGCAATACAGAACATATAGAAGAGGTTGACTATGGCAACTACAAAGAACATTCAATCGGTGGAACGTGCTTTCTCCATTCTGGAGTTATTTCAGAAGACCGGGTGTTCGGAGCACAGCGTAAAGGAAATTTCCAATGCGCTGGAGCTCAACAAAAGCACAACCTTCGGTCTGATCAATACGCTGACTAATCTGGGATATCTTCAGCAAAACCCCGAGAATCAGAAATACGTGCTCGGTCTGAAGTTGTTGAGCTTTTCCAACACGGTCAAGGTTCAGAATATCATCATCCGCTCCGTCCATGCATACTTGGAGCAGATCAATCTCAAGTACGGCGAAACCGTACACTGTGCGATAGAGCAAAACGACGGTGTGATTTACGTAGATAAGGTAGAGGCCACCGGCTCTATTTTTATCAGCACCCAGATCGGCACCCATAATGACCTGCACTGCACAGGCGTGGGGAAGTGCATCCTTGCCTACATGGATCCCGCCATGCAGGAACGGATTTTCTCCAGAAGCCTGAAAACCATGACGTATAACACCATCACAAACTCCGAGCAGCTTCGGGAGGAAATTCTCAAGGTCCGGGCGCAGGGCTATGCCGAGGATAACGAAGAAATTGCCATCGGGCTGTCCTGCGTTGCCATCCCGGTATTTTCCGCTTTGGGAGTCGTGGCCTGCGCCATTAGTGTGTCTGGTATGACTTCCCGCATCCGTATGGCCTGCGACAACGGGCTGGTGAATGAGCTGAAACGAACCGGCGCAGCGATTTCTAAAAAAGTGTTTGGGTATGTGCTGGAACTGTCGGGGGCAGAAAATCCAGGCTGAAGCCGCATCAAGCTTCCGGGAGACTTTGGGAAAAATTTGCCCGAAACGTTTGCCCGGTCATAGAGGTTTAAGCAAAAAACGCCGCTGTTCGCGGCGTTTTTTGCTGTTTCCGCGGAAATGAGCATGTACAGACCGGGTGGTTATGCTATTCACCTAAATCGCCGTGTGCTCTTTTCAAAAAGCAATTAAAGTTTTGCCGCCTGTAAATACGTTTTTTTAGTAGCAGGTCACGCCGCCGTCGATGGGCAGATTGACGCCGTTGAGAAAAGATGCCTCTTCGCTTGCCAGATACAGCACCGCGTTGGCCACGTCCTCCGCGGTGGTCAGCCGTCCGAGAGGGATTTCATCAATCCGGGCCTGCTTTTTTACCGGGTCTGCCATCAGGGTCGCCACAAAGGGCGTGTCGATGGTGGCGGGATGAATTGAATTACAACGGATGTTGTCCTTTGCGTAGCGGGCGGCCACGGATTTTGTCAGCAGCGTCACGGCGCCCTTGGTGGCAGTATAGGCCTCGGGGGTATTCATGTGACCGATCAGGCCGCAGATAGAATTTGTGTTGAGGATGACGCCGCCCCCTTGCCGCCGCATAACGGGAATGGCATACTTGGTGGCAAGAAAAACGCTGCCGGTATTTACTTCCATCATCTGCATCCATTCATCTTTGGTCATTTCCTCAATGGTCTTGCGGATATTGATACCGGCGTTGTTTACAATCACATCCAGCCGCCCGCTCTGTTCTACAATCCGTTCTGTCACTGCCTTCCAAGCCTCTTCACTGGCCACATCCATTCCGACGCCGTGGACGCGGCAGCCAGCGTTTGTCAGCTCCTTTGCCAGAGCTTCCGCCCGGTCTGCCGCCAAATCCAGCACCCAGACCTCCGCGCCGTTTTCGGCCAGGAGTTTTGTCTGCGTGGTGCCGATTGCGCCTGCGCCGCCTGTAACGGCAATTACCTTGTCTTTCACATTCATATTCAGGTTTTCCTTTCCTGTCCCCGGGCTTAAGCTCGGGTTTCCTTATCCTGCCAAGCCTTCATAGGATTCTGAACGCCCATTTTTCCGCCGCTGATCTCGATGCTGGTTCCAGTGATATAGCGGGCGTAGTCGGAAGACAGAAATGCCATGGCCCACGCTACGTCAATTGCTTCGCCAAAGGTTCGCAGCGCAATGGGGGCGCGAAGCTGTTCTCCCCGCTCCTCAATGAGAGCGTGGTTCATGTCCGTATTGATCAGGCCCGGAATATACCCGTTTACCCGAATGGCGTAGGGGGCCAGCTCGGCGGCCAGCGTTTTGACCATGGAGCTGATTGCGGACTTGGTGGCAGCATACACGCCGCTGCCGACAGAGGGAAACAGGGAGGCAAAGGAAGAGGCCAGCAGCATTACGCCCCCCCTGTCCTTCATAAAGCGATACCCAATGCGGGCGCCCAGATAGACAGACTTCAGATTAGTATCCACCGTCCGGTCCCACATCTCTTCGGTCGTGTCGATAATACTGTATTGAGGATAGACACCGGCGTTGCTGACCCAGACGTCAATGGGGCCCAACTCGGCCTCTGTGTGCGCGGCAAAGCCCTCCAGAGAAGCGGCGTTGGAAACGTCGCAGGTTTCACCAAAGGCGGAGATGCCCTTGGAACGAAGGCTCTCCAGTGCCGCCTCCAGCTTTTTGGGATTTGTACCGCAGACGGCCACCTTAGCCCCAAGCGTGCCCACAAGCTCCGCGTAGGACTGGCCGATGCCTCCGGTGCCGCCGGTGACGAGAATCACCTTGTTGTCAAAGCGAATGTTCATGATCGTGTCCTTTCTGTTTTTTTCAGGCTATGCGGACACTCCGCGAAAGCCGTCTTTTGAACACCGAAGGCATCGGGATACCCGCAATGCCCCCGAAAGGAGTGCGGAGTGCGAGCGATTAGCCGAAAATACCCACGGCGTTCATGATCGCCACAGTAATCAGGCACACCACGGAGGATACCGCGCAGGGAATGGTCACGTACTTCACAGACTGCTGGGTGTTCAGATGAAAGAACTGGCCCATCACCCAGAAGCCGGAATTGTTGTAGTGGTTGCCCATCAGGCAGCCGCTGCCAATGGCCATCACGGCGGCCAGGGGAGCCAGACCCAGATCGGGCATCATAGGCAGCACAATCGCCGCGGCGGTCATTCCGGCGGTGGTCATGGAGCCAACGGCGATCATCATGATGGCGGCAATGGCCCAGGGCACCACGATGGTAGGAATGGAGCTGTTGCCAATCATCTCAGACAGAGGCGCCAGAGCGGGAGAATTTTTCAGCACATTGCCGAATGCGCCGCCCATGGCGGTGATCAGCAGCGGAGACAGGCAAACCACCAGACCCCGGGCAACCCACTTGTCCAGCACGATCTCATTAAACTTGATATTAGGCTGGTTATAAGTGGTTGCATAAATGCCCCGCACCATCGTGCGCTGCCGATAGCCCAGCCACACGGAGTACACCAGACCCACAAACAGAGCAATTACCTTGTTACCCATGACGGTGCAGATGGTATAGATGGCGCTGCCCTCTGTGGCGTACATCTGAGCGAAGGAAGAAGCGGAGATCAGCAGCACGGGCAACAGCAGGGGCAAAAAGCCCAAAACCGTATTCGGCAGGCCAGGATCCTTGATCAGGATGTCATCCACACTATCGGAATGAGTCTCCGCCATATCCCGAACAAATTCGGGATTGGGCTCAATCCACTCCTTCGCCGTCCACTTGCGCAGCAGGAAATAAGGGACGAAAAAGCCCACCAGTGATACCACAATACCCCACATAATCGTCATGCCAAGATCAGTCTTAAACATAATGGCGATGGCCAGAATGCCGGGAGTAGGGGGCACCAACGCGTGAGTCAGGAACAGACCCAACCCGGTGAAGGATGCCATGGTAGACATGGAGATGTGCTTGCGCTTGGACAGCATGGAAGCAATGGGGGCGGTCAGCACCATGGTGATGTCGCCGAAAACAGGGATGGACATGATGAAAGCAGTCAGGGACGGAGCCAACTCCATGTTCTTGCCCCGAAAAAGCTTAATAAAAAAGTTGGCGATGGCCTTGGCTGCGCCGGTATCCTCAATGGCCATAGAAATAATGGCGCCCAGAATGATGGTGATACCCACGCTGCCCAGCGTGTTGCCAAAGCCGCTGCTGACATAATCAACCGTGCCGATCACGCCATAACCAAGGGAGATGCCGGTACCCAAGGCCGCTATAAACAGCGCCAGTACCGGGTGCATTTTCAGCTTTACAATCATCACTACCAGAGCGAGAATTGCAATCACCAAAATTAACAGAAATATTCCTGCGGACATAATCGTTTCTCTCCTTTTTTCATACCTGTGTTGATTTTTTGCCGGGAAAGAGTGTTCGTCAGGACTATCACCCTCCTTAGTATGGCCAGCGATTCTTCGCTTGCTCCGTTCTTTTTTATCGCCTTGTATTCTACAATGGAGAACTATATAAATAATAGACCGGACGACATATTTTGTCAACATCTGACGAGTATTTTTATGCATAACGCCGCTATTTTAGCTTAATTATAGTGCGTTATAACAAAATAATCGACTGAGTTTGTTGCAGCAAAGTCTCAGAAATTAGATAAATAAATAAATATTTCAAAATCTATTCTATAATAAAGAACATTGAATTTGAAGGCGAAGGTTGCGCACTTGTGTGTTATTGAAAATCTATCCACTTCAAACGCCGCCCACAAAAATAGTCTGTCCACGATTTGGACGCAAACTCCAAGGAACAGAGCAGTTAATCCGCACCTTGCGCTGTAATTTTAAAAAATCAGCCGGATTTAGGCTGTTTTTTCTGCAAACCAATGAAAATGCCTTTGCTAATTAGGTGCAGATGAAAACGCTTCAAGGGCAGCGCGGGCGGAGTATTTGAAAGGTGCTTACACAGATATTTACGCGAAAATCCTGACAGACGGCGCGAGCAGCCCATGCAATCAATCGACAAAACATGTGGTCTCTTTTTTACAAGATGGCCGCGCCAGATTTGTAAAAACGCGCAAGCTTTTAGGAACACTAAAGCAAAATTAAGTAAATTTTCCATTTTTGAAGCTGTGTAAAGTTGGCGCTTATACTTTTCCCATACCTGGAGCTCATTTTGCGCTTCAACATCATTTTTAGAAGGAGAAATCAAAATGAATTTACCGGATGTTTCGAATTCAATTAACGGCGCACTCCAGGGAATAGCATGATTACTCTCTACTTGGACAATGTGATTTACTATACTGTTTGCACCCGGGGTGCTCAGTTTCGTCTGATCAAGGCTATGGTAGTGAATTGCCGAGAAGCGAACAGTCTTTTCAACATGGTTGAAATGACTGTTCGCTTAGAGAAACAGAGACGAAATAGTGAGAGTATTCATCCGAGTTCTCTGCCCGTATTACTCCCGCATCGCGGGCTGCTGCTCGACAAAATAAGTCCGTTGAATTGCCAGCATCGGATTGTTTGTAATAACGCCATCCACCCCTAAAGCAATTGCTTTATCCAGCATCTGCTTTGTATTGACGGTCCACACATAGATCTTTTTTCCCGCCGAATGGGCAAGCTGAACAACAGTTGCATCCACACAGCTCTCCTTCAGGCTGATTGCATCGGCACATTGCAGCCGGAGTATGCGGCTTTTAAAATCGCAGCCCACATATGCTGTTCTAATTTCAGGAGCATAGTTTTTCACTCGCTGAAGAATTCCGCAGTCACTGGAAGCGATCAGACATCGGTTCTGCATGTCTGCTTCCAAAATCAAATCTACGACTCCCTTTTCATAGCCGCCTTCCCTGCATGGTTTGAGTTCAATGTTCAGCATCAGACCGCTGCCTTTCAGGACCCGCAATACTTCCCGCAGCGTTGGAATTGTCTCCTGAATGGACGAAAGTCCTCCATTCTTCTTTACTTTCAG
Source organism: Oscillibacter sp. (assembly GCF_031978065.1). Taxonomy (GTDB): domain Bacteria; phylum Bacillota; class Clostridia; order Oscillospirales; family Oscillospiraceae; genus Oscillibacter. The sequence goes on along the minus strand of NZ_DALZCH010000002.1, from coordinate 44,437 downwards.
ACTGCGAAGTTCGTTATAGGTAACGTCGCAGAGTTCCCGATCTACACCGGCAGTGCGCAGAAGATTATCGTCATGCATAATGATCAAGACCCCGTCCAATGTCTGACGCACGTCCAGTTCGACATAGTCTGCCCCTGCGTCTGCCGCACCCCGAAAGGCGGCCATTGTGTTTTCAGGAAAGCGAAAAGAGTCCCCCCGATGCGCCATAATTTCAACTTCACAGTTATTTGCTTTTTTGAGCGGCTGATATAAGAATGAGCCGCACATCCAGACAGCTAGAAAGGCTGCGGCAAAAAGCCCCGCGCCCATTTTTCGGAAAATCCCACGATTCTTACTCACTTATACGCCGCCTCCCTCTCTGCCGATTTTATAGTTCGGCTTTTAAGAAGCTTCTGCATACATGTCACATTTTGGAGGTTATAGGCTTATTAACGTCTTGGCGTTGCTCTTCAAAACACGCACAGATGTTTTCCGGTGCTGAGGAAGGCGGAAATAGGCAAGCGGCGCAGGGCGCCGTCAGCCTTTCGCAGGACACTAAAAAAAGACCGCAACAGCTTTTAGCCACGGCGGAAAATATAGGCGGAAGTTGTATTTGGCCCTTAAAAAGCGGAAAGTCTCATCCCGCATCACCCGTATCTGCTTTCAGCCCAGAAAATTCGAAGGATGCAGACAAAGGCGGCGCAGCAATGCTGCACCGCCTTTGTCAGTTGCTTATGCAATTTGAGTCAGCCACTTCAAATCATGGGCCTCAAACACGGCGCTGCGGTATGCTTCCAGATTCAGCGGTGTGCCGTCCCAGTCAGAGTGAATGTCACCGTTCTGCTTGATGAGAATGTCGTACAAAATAGCGTAGGTCACGCCGCTGTGCGCGTCCTGCTCTACAATGGTGCTATAAGGCAGGGTCTTGTGGTAGGTTACCTCCAGACCACGGTAATCAAAATGAAAACCACAGCGCATCCGGCACCCCTCCAGTCCGGTGTAGACGGCAATTTTTTTCAAATCCTGCAAAATTTGGTCGCCCGTCTCCTCGTAAAGGTTGTCAGGCGTAGTGGCGGTGTAGTCGAACCGGAATTGGACAGAACTGCCGGGGATACTCCCGAACCGATCCAGATAGGGGATCAGAGCCCACGCAGGATAATCCTGATAGAGGACGCAGTTAATCCGAAAGGGAACTGCCAGTCTGGTCAGCAGTTGATCGTTGGACTCCACCACATACTGCTGCATATGGCGGGAGACATTGATACAGGTGATCTTATCCCGATTCCGCCGGGTAAACGTCACAACGTCCTCTTCGGACTGATACTCGGACACAGGAAGCGTGGTATTGATGTAGACCTTGTGAGTGGAGGGAATCTTATCGAGCATTTTCTGGAGAGAATCCAGATTGGCAAGGGGTTCTCCTCCCGTAAACACATAGTCGCAGTAAGGTGTGACGGCATTCATCCGCTCAATGCTCTCGCAGATTTTCTCAACAGAAAACCCGGTCGGATTTGCATATTCGCCCTTGTTGATGCAAAAGGGACAGTGGTTGCGGCAGTCATATGGGACAAAAATCGTGATCGTTGCCCCGCCCTCCCGCGTTTTATACGGATAGTTCATAGTGATAGGCCTTTCAGAGTAATGCACACGCTTGGGCGCCATGGCTTGCCTGCGGTTTTTAGAAAAGCGCCTCACATGCCTCCCACAGCTTCTGGGTTCCTGATAAGTTCAAGTCATGAGCCAACATTTCGATTCGCTCCTGATGCATGGCCTTTTCTGTGGCGAACGAGTAGAACGGCGCGGTAAAATCAATGGTATCCATCGTGTTCCCGTAAGCCGCACCCGCAAGAGCGGCTGCGTTATGAAGCTTTTCCAGCGCCACAGGGCAGCCTCCTTCAGCAGCCTTCAGATTCTTCAGCACCGCCCTGACTGCCTCTCGTAACAACCCCTGAGTATATTCGCAGCACCCGTCGTCTGCAAATGCACGAATTGACTGTGAGAGCGTGGAAAGTCCGCAGGCCTTAATTTGCGCCGGAGACAAACTTTCGGTAAAGCGGGCGTCCGTCACCGAAATTTCCGGCAGCAGCGCAAAACTGTTGATGACACAGATATCTCCGGAATCATTTTTTAACACGCAAAACGGCGAGTTCTGTGCTCCGCTTCCAAACGAAGTGGCCACCAGCACCTGTTTTGCTTTGTCACCGGTGCGAATGCGAGCGGGAGATTCTACCGCCGCCGCCAAATCCATTTCCGGGTTTTCATACAAAAGCCAGAGGGCCTTGGCAGCGCTCATCGCTCCGCCGCCGCCGATGCCTACGATCACGTCCGGCTCAAACTCCGACAGCTTTGGCAGGCCACTGCGAAGATCGGCAAAGGATGGCACGGCACCTATCGAAAAAAACTCAGCCGTGCGGATGCCTTGCTTTCGTAGCTGCCGACCAATCGAAGAAACGATACCATTACGATACAGTCTTGGATCTGATACGAGAAGCGCACGCTTCATATGGTAGACTTCGCTTAGTTCCCGCAACGCCACATTTGCGGAACCAGTCTTAAAATAAACCTTTTTCGGGAGATTTAACATATTCATCGGATGTCCTCCAATTTACCAAACGGTCAGGAAGCCGACGCCGGCAGGCGCCGGCTTCCTGAAAAATTGAGGCGGCAAAGAAATTGCTGGCGATCAAATAAATCCGCCGACTTTGTCCACGCCGATTTCTGCGGAGAGGCCCATGGGATACGCCGCATGCGTATCGAGAGGCAGCGTGACCGCCACTGCCAAAACATCGCCGAACTTCTCGATGAACTTCTCGTTTCCGTAGAAAGCTCTCAGGTAGCAGGCCTTCAGCTCTTCGATTGTGGGATATACCGGGTTGCAGCCGGTGCACGCATCGTGGAACGCCCACTCGGACATCTGGTCGACAGCCGCCAGGAAGTCTGTTTCCCACGCCTTGGCTTTCTTTTCGGGGTGGGCTTCCACCAGCCAGTCGCAGATTGTCTCGGGAATATCCACGTCCTTTTTCAACTGCTCGGCAGCCTTAATCCAGTTTTCAAACGTCTCCTCGTCCGTGGCGCCCTTGACGCCAATGAGCTCGCCCAACTGGACATAACGCTCAAATGCCTGCGGATACTTATACTGGGAGAAGGTCCCCATATGATAGGGGTGCTTCTGCGCGTTAAACCGGCAGACATAGGGGAACAGCAGCGCGTTGGCGGTTCCATGGGGGATGTGGAACCAACCGCCGATCTTGTGGGACAGGGAGTGGTTGATGCCAAGGAATGCATTGGCAAAGCCAATACCGGCCAGACAGGAAGCGTCGGCCATTTTCTCACGGGCAACGGGGTCGGCCTTCGCGCCCTTAAATGCAGAACGATAGGCCCGCGGCAGATAATTGAATACCATTGTGGTGGCATCCCGGCAGAAGCCGTCGGTATACTCGGTAGCAAAGGTGGAAACATAGGCTTCCACCGCATGGGTCAACACGTCGTAGCCGGACGCCTGCGTCGCTCTCGGGGGAAGGGCCATCATGTTTTCCGCATCAATGACGGCCATTTCGGGCATCATCTCATATCCAACCAGCGGCCACTTCATGCCGGTGTTGGCGTCGGAGATAATGGTGAAAGGCGTGCACTCGGAACCGGTACCGGCCGTGGTGGGGATACAGACCAACTTGGCCTTCTTGCCCATTTGCGGGAAGAAGCGGACTCTCTTGCGGATATCCAGGAAGATGGTTGCCATATCCAAAAACGCCTCTTCGGGATGCTCATACATGATCCACATAATTTTGGCGGTGTCGATTGCGGATCCGCCGCCCACAGCGATGATGACATCAGGCTCAAACTCGTGCATCTTGGGCAGGCCCCTCATGGCGTCCTGAATCTGCGGGTCCACCTGAATATCAAAGAACTCAGCAGTTTCAATTCCCAGATCATGCAGTTGGTTAACAATCGCATCGCAGGCGCCCATCTGATAGAGGTTGGCGTCGGTAATGATAAAGGCGCGTTTAAAATCGTAAACGTGCTTCATTTCCCGCAGGGCCACGGGGGTGCAGCCGGTCTTATGATAGACCTTTTTGGGCATCTGAAGCCACAGCATATTTTCTTTCCGGTTGGCAACGACCTTGATGTCCAGCAACTGTTCGAAGTTGGTGTTGCCCATGTATGCGGAGTGACCCACAGAACCCGGCCCTAACGTCAGGGACGGAGCAATATCGAAGTTGTACAGATCGCCGATACCGCCGAAAGCCGTGGGTGTATTGATGAGGATACGTCCAGCCTTCATCTTTTCAGCAAAGCGGTCAATCTTATTTTCTTCCGTGGGGTCTATGTACAGCGCCGCAGAATGGCCTGCGCCACCCTCGTAAACCAGTTTTGCGCAGATATCGAACGCTTCATCCAGCGTGTCGGCCTTGAACATACCCAGCAAAGTGGTCAGCTTTTCGTTGGCCCAGGGGTTTTCGTGGGAGGTGTCGTTTGACTCGTAAATCAGAACCTTGGAATCATAAGGCACCTGAATTCCGGCCATCTCGGCAAGGCGAACGGCGGTCTGGCCAACGGCGGGAGGATTTACGCCGTGATTTTTGGGATTGTAGAACACCTTGGCCACCTTGGCGGCCTCTTCATCATTCAGGAAATAGCAGCGGGCATCTTTCAGTAAAGCCTTCACCTCGTCATAAACGCTGCTCAGCACCGTGATATGCTGCTCTGTGGCACAAATCATTCCATTATCGAATGTTTTGGAGTGAATAATAGACTCCACGGCCATGCGGAGGTCTGCCGTCTCGTCGATCACGACGTTGCAGTTGCCGGGGCCTACGCCGATGGCGGGCGTGCCGGAAGAATAGGCTGCATGAACCATGCCGGCGCCGCCGGTAGCCATAATCAGGTCAACCTTCTTCATCAATATATCAGAAATTTCCAGAGAGGGCGTCCCAATCCAACTGATCACATGCTCCGGAAGCCCCGCCTCGATTGCGGCATCCCGAATAATTTTGGCGGCGGCGATGGAACATTTCACAGCATGAGGGTGTGGAGAGAGAATAATGGCATTTCTGGTTTTCAGAGCAACCAGCATTTTAAAAATGGTGGTAGAGGTGGGGTTGGTGGTGGGCGTAACAGCGGCAATTACACCTTTGGGAGAGGCCACCCGCTTGGTGCCAAAAGCACGATTTTCTTCAATAATGCCACAGGTTTTAGCGTAACGCATATAATTCCACATATGCTCGGAAGCATATTGATTCTTTGTTACCTTGTCCACAACAATACCGTAGCCAGTTTCCTCGCAGGCCATTTTCGCAAGTGGAATCCGCATCTTAGACACCGCCATGGCGGCCTTTTCGCATATGGTATCTACCTGCTCCTGTGTGAAGGTAGCATACTCCTCCTGAGAAGCGCGAATGATAGGAAGAGCCTGTTCGAATTCTTCTACCGAATTGATCAATAATGCGTTTGCCATAAATATGCCTCCCTTTTCAATTTGCAATTGGTGTTGCCGTGAATTTTGAAATCCGGATCACATCGTCCCCTTTCCTGTTCAACCCAAAAAGTGCGCAGTCGTGAAACCGACGATTTTAACAGGACACCCTTTTTCATGACTTGTCACACGCTGGAATGACTGGTTTCCATTTCTTCTTCCATACCACAGCGCGTCACGGAAGACGCGACTCCTCACGATCTTGGACTGCTGCTGTGGCAATATCTGCTGCAAAATCTGTATGACCTGCTCAACGAGGCAACGGAAGCGGACGCAATCTGCCGCCGCGCCTTTTGGCTCAGCGGCTTGGACTCCGGCAATCCGGTCCCGGATAGCTTTCCGATTTTTTATTCAAATTTTCAAGCCCCCGCCCCTGACAGTATGGCTATAATATCCAAAAACCAAAAATAAATCTAACTCAAAATTTACATATTAATTCAAAATTTACTGCTAAAAAATAATTACTTTGTGGCAAAAAAATAATAGCCCCTTTAAATTCCCGGGCAAATGTATAGGTCGATTCGGTTTTAAAGTTAATTTTGGCTCAAAAATCGCCGTGGCAAGATTGCTAAAAATAGCGGCGTTTGTATGCCCCCGGGGACTTTGTTGCATGGGGGCATGAAAAAAATTTGATTTATTCAAAAGAGAGGGGTAGAATGGGAAATATACCCATACAATCTCTGGGTTGCTGAAATAATTGCGGCAATACCGCATAACAGAATAAAAATTCTTACATCAACCTCTGAAAAGCAGGTGGCCCGGGGCAGGCGGCGATGATGGTGGAATTCACAAGCCTACTCTTCTTCACCAGCAGTTCCTATGTCTGAGAGCGTTCTGCGGCCTGATTTTCTATGACCCGTAAGATTCGTATGACAGGAGCTGCGGCGTGAGGCTGATTTTGCTGGCGTGATATTGCAAAGAGGAGCGGAAGAGCCAGCGTTCTACTGTAAGATGAGTGCCATAAAAAAGGGGGGTTGCTGAAACACCGGAGCCGTGGGCTGAAAACCGGCGAAAAAAGTGCCGCAGAAGGAATGGCCGAAAACCCCGTTCGGCGAAACTTTCCTGCGGCGCTCACAATTAAATATAGTTGAAAAATATCATGCAGATTCCTTGCATAGACAAAAAATCCTACGTCGCTGTCGTTCTGGACTGCTCCTGCGGCAACGCTTGAATCGAGAATTTTTTTGTCAGGTCGAAGAAAGAACAACGCTGCCAGTTTCAGGAGAAGATATTGATTGTCCAAGTTCCCCGTAAATGCGTTCCTGTTGGTAGATAGCGGCCAGCCCCTTTCGCTTGGCTTTGTTCCAATATGATTGGGGGCTCTTCTTTTTAAAGAACGAGTAGTTTTCAGGCTTGCTATGCTGTAAACAATTGGTAATTGTATGTTGTTGGAGTTTTACTCGTTGCTGCAATTACCCGTTAGGATAGGTGATAATTATGTTGTCGAATTTTAGAAGTGATCTGGAGTCGTTAAATGGTTTGGAATCGGATAGCATCAGGACACTGTGCTACGAACTCCCTTCCGGTTATCAGGATTGCTATAGAACTTACGAATATACTAGATTATGCACAATCACACAAGGGGAAAAATGCATTACCGTCGACAATAAAACCTTAAAATATGATTCCAGCAAAATTCTTATTTTGCCATCTCAGGCAAAGATAGGCATGAAAATATATAAACCGACAAAAGCAATTGTCTATGAGCTTAATAACATAGTAATTGACCGCGTGAGTGAAGAAGTTTGCAATGACTACTCTTTAAATCTCTCTTTCTTTTTAAACCAAAAATTTTATCTGGGAAACAACAATTTTGACGAGCTGTTAAGCAGAATCAGAACAGAGCTATGCAAAGAAAACAGATCGGACTTTATCATTGATTTGTATACGCAGGAGCTTGTCTATCATTTAATTCAAAATGAAGCAATCAGGCAATTATTGTTAGATAATAATAATGCCGTAAATAAAGCAATCAAATATATGAACAGCAACTATACAAAGCCGGTGTGTATTAAGGAAATCGCATATAATTTAGGCATGTCGGAATCAGGCTTATGCCAATACTTCAAAAAGATAACCGGAATGACTCCGAATAAATATTTCACAAAAATAAAATTGGAAAAAGCAAAGGAAATGCTTCGGGATATTAGTGTTACCGATGTGGCCTTTAATTTGGGCTATCTGAATATTTCTTATTTTATTGCCATTTTCAAAAAAATGTATGGATTAACTCCCAAGCAATATAAAATGAAAATACATAATATAGAGCCCATTGCTGAGTAAAAGTGTACAATCTTACTCCCGGAGACTACGGCTGTTCAGGATGCTTCCGTTTACGGATAATTTCATTCTCAGCGCCTGTAATCCAATTTACGAACAATTTTGAAACGACCACTCCGCGCAAGAGAAATTCAACCGACGAGGAAATAACGTGCTTTACAAAGAATTCTGCAAACAGTTCAACATCTCACTCAACGAGCAGCAGGCACAGGCAGTGCAGCACACCGAAGGCGCGGTGTTGCTGCTTGCCGTGCCCGGGAGCGGAAAAACAACCGCGCTGGTGGCGCGGCTGGGATATATGCTGTACTGCGTGGGCGTGGCTCCGGAGCGCATCCTCACGATGACCTATACTGTCTCGGCGGCCGGGGACATGAAAAGCCGGTTTGCCGCCATGTTCGGCGATGAATACGCCGCAAGGCTTCAATTTCGCACGATAAACGGCGTGTGCGCCTCTATTATCAACCGTTATGTAAGAGATAAGGGCGCAGACGGCTTTAATCTGCTGGACGACAACCGGAAGCTGCTCACCGAGATCTATCGGAAGCTGCGCGCCGACTATCCCGTGGACGGCGAGGTGAAGGAGCTTCAAAAGCAGATTACATACATTAAGAATATGCGCCTTACCCGTCAGGAAATAGACGCGCTTGATCTGAGCGGCGCGGACGTCGGGCCCATATACGATAAATACATCGACGAAATGAAGCGCCGCCGCCTGATGGACTATGACGACCAACTGGTCTACGCCTACAACATTCTCAAGTCCCGCCCGGACATCCTGAACTCCTATCGGCGGAGATTCCCGTACCTTTGTGTGGATGAGGCGCAGGATACGTCCAAGATTCAGCATAGGATCATTCACCTGCTGGCAGGCAAGGACGGAAACCTCTTTATGGTGGGCGATGAGGATCAAAGCATTTACGGCTTCCGCGCGGCGTATCCGGACGCCCTAATGCACTTTGAGAGAGATTATTCAAACAGCACCGTCCTGCTTCTGGAGGAGAACTTCCGTTCCACACCGGAGATTGTTTTGGCGGCGGACAGGTTTATTACTCGAAACACTATGCGGCATAAGAAACATATGCGTGCTTTCCGGCCTTCCGGCGCGCCGGTGCGAAAAGTGACGCTTACAAGCCGGGCGGCGCAATACAGCTACATCGCAAAAATGGCGCAGGGCGAACCCGAACGGGAGTTGGCTGTGCTATACCGCAATAACGACAGCGCCGTGCCATTAATCGATTTCTTGGACAGGAACGACATCAGCTATTGCATCCGCCAGACAGACGGTGTTTTTTTCACCAACCGCACGGTCTCCGGCATCCGGGACCTTATGATGCTGGCGCTCTCGCCGCTGGATGCAGAGGCTTTCATGCGCGTCTACTATAAGCTGAACCTGCCCATAAGCCGAGCGGACGCCGAAAAGGCGGTGGAGCAGTGCCGAGCGGGGAAATGTGCGTCTCTCTTTGCCGCGTTGAAGCCCACCGGCAAAAACCCGAATCGAATCGTGGAAAAACTCTTTGAGCTCAGAGCGCATTTCGCCGCCCTAAAGACGGACAGCGCAGCGCATGCGCTGCGGCGGATGCGTTACCAAATGGGATACGGAGCGTACCTCATGAAAAACGGCGGCGACGACGAGCGGCTCTATCTGCTCTCGCTGCTGGCATCCCGGGAGAAGAACATCGAAAGCTTTTTGAAGCGTCTAAATGCACTTAAAAGTATTTTTGAAGCTGGCGGCGACAGAAAGAGTCATCTGATCCTCAGCACGATACACTCAAGCAAGGGCTTGGAATATGACCGGGTTGCGATCATCGACGCGATTGACGGCATCCTACCCTCGGTGATGCTCAAACCGGGACAGGCTTTGGATAAAGACGAGCAAGCTGCCTTCGAGGAAGAACGGCGGCTGTTCTATGTGGCGGCGACCAGAGCAAAAAACGAACTGCTGCTTATGAGCTACGAAAAAGCGCCGGAGTGTACGTTTATCCGTCAATTCTGCGAACCGCTGACGCCCAATGCAACCGGGAAACGGGATAAGAAGATGGTGCCGCCCGCAAGTCCGGCGCCGGAAATGGCGCAAAGAATCCAGTGGATGGCTAAAGACTACATCAAAGGCGCAAACGTGATGCACAACGTATTCGGGCGTGGAATGATCGCGGAAAAAGGTGAGGATACAGTCACAATCCACTTTGCTACTGGAACCGTGAAACGCTTTATCCTGTCCGCCTGTCTGGAAAAAGGGCTGCTTGGGCTCCAGCGATAAATTGCGGAACATATTGATTAAGCTGCGACTAGGGTGTTCTTTCTTTTAATTCAGACGGACAATACGTTCGTATTTTGTTTAAGTCATGATGCTCAACTGAAGAGCATGGCTAAGGAATTGACATTTACGGCTGTATGAAACTGATTGTCACCCGCATGGGTAGATATCTCTGTGGGTGCAATACTAATGCATGGAGGTGGAGTATGTCTGAGATTTATTTTGCGGGCGGATGTTTTTGGGGACTGGAAAAGTATCTTGCCTCAATCCATGGAGTCAAGTCAACACAAGTGGGGTATGCCAACGGGAACAAGGAATCCCCCACCTATGAGGAAGTTTGCCATTCCGACACGGGACACGCAGAAACGGTAAAAGTAACCTATGATCCCGCCGTGCTTCCGCTGGAATTTCTTCTGGATTTATATTATGAAGCAATCGATCCGCTCTCGCACAATCGGCAGGGCGGTGATGTTGGTACGCAATACCGAACCGGCATCTATTATGTCAGCACAGAAGACGCTCCGGTGATTGAAACTTCCATCGCCAGACTGCAAAGCCGTTTCAGCGAGTCCATTGCGATTGAAGTGCTTCCCCTTCGCAATTTCAGCGCGGCGGAGGAATACCATCAAGAATACCTGAATAAGAATCCGGGTGGATATTGTCATATTGGGAAAGCACGATTTGAAAGGGCGGCAAACGCCATTGTAAATCCCGCGGCGTATTCAGCACCGGACACGGCTGAGCTGCGCCAAAAACTGACGCCCGAGCAATATGCGGTGACTCAGCGCAATGCCACCGAGCCACCATTTGAAAACAAATTCTACCAGACGTTTATGCACGGCATTTATGTGGATATTACTACGGGTGAACCCCTGTTTTCGTCAAGTGATAAATTTGAATCAGGTTGTGGTTGGCCAAGCTTTTCAAGACCGATTGATCCTCGTGTCATCCGCGAGAAAGAAGATTTTTCTCATGATATGGCACGAACCGAGATAAGAAGCCGCGTTGGAAATGCCCATTTAGGCCATGTGTTTTCTGACGGCCCGAAAGAATCAGGAGGTTTGCGCTATTGTATCAACAGCGCTTCGCTGCGATTTATTTCCAAAGAGGACATGGAGCGCGAGGGATATGGTTTTTTGCTGGGCCTGATAGATTAAGAAAAAAGGGATTCTATATCGGTGCGGCAATTTTGGATTGCACGCATCAAGTACCACAAAACGTTTGGTACTGACAAGACGCCGGCGGAGGCAATTGCGAGAATTCTTCTTGCTCAGCGGTATCGCTGTAAGGACTTTCCAAAGCAAGGAGAAGCTTATTCATTTTGGTTAGATCACCCTCTTGGGCAGCATTCAGCGCCTCTTCAACCAAATGGTTTCGTGGAATCATAGCAGGGTTATGGCTTTTCATAAGCTCCCCGCTTTCATTTCTTGATTGTGGCTGTCGGCCAAGACGTTCTTGCCAACGTTCATGCCAATGATGATACGCAGGTTGGGAGAACAAATTCTGACCATCGTTCTTACCCAATGTTAAGGATTTAAATGTCTCCGTATAGTCCGCTTGATATTGTTCCATAAGCTGCAAAAAATCGTTGATCAATACCAAATCTTCCTCTTCCCGGCTATACAAACCCAGCTTTGCCCGCATTCCCGCCAGCCAATCATGATGATACAGGCTCCAAAATGTTGAGACCTCTTCTTGTGCAAGTCCTACTGCCTGATTCTCGTCACTCTGCAAAAGGGGCAGCAAGGTTTCAGCAAAGCGCGCCAAATTCCAAGCAGCCATCTTCGGTTGGTTTTCATAGGCGTAGCGACCATGGATATCTATGGAACTGAAAACAGTTGCCGGGCGATAGACATCCATAAAAGCACAAGGGCCATAATCAATGGTTTCACCGCTAATGGCCATATTATCTGTATTCATTACGCCGTGAATAAATCCAGCCAATTGCCATTTGCAAACCAGATGTGCCTGCCGTTTTACCGTCTCTCTCAGCAACAGCAGATATTTGTCTTCAACCGCTGCAATGGCTGGAAAGTGACGCGTTATGGTGTAATCCGCCAGACTGCGAACATCATCTACCGTGCCAAATCGCGCAGCATATTCAAACGTTCCTACTCGAATATGGCTTTTCGCAACACGTGTTAAAATTGCTCCGGGCAGGTTTTTCTCGCGTCTCACAGCTTCTCCTGTTGTTACGACTGCTAAACTTCTGGTCGTTGGGATCCCCAATGCATACATGCTCTCGCTGATGATATATTCCCGTAGCATGGGACCCAAGGCAGCGCGTCCGTCACCACCTCGGGAGTATGGGGTTGGCCCGGAACCTTTTAGCTGAATATCAAATCGCTCTCCGGAATCTGTTATCTGTTCTCCAAGAAGGATAGCGCGTCCGTCACCCAACATGGTAAAATATCCAAACTGATGTCCTGCATACGCTTGGGCTATTGGCTTGGATTGGCTGGGAATTTCGTTTCCGGCAAAGACGCCTAATTGCAGAGGTACGCCTAAAGAAGTGGCTAATGCATGATTGAAAATGACAAGCTTTGGGTTACGCACAGCGGTTGGGGATTGCTTCGTATAGAAAATCTCGGGTAGATTTGTATAACTGTTATGAAGGTTCCATCTTTGTTTATCCAATTTTCTCATCCTTCTTATCGAATCATGTTGCAGTCAGCCTTAGTGTCGGCTGATTTCATCTTTTTATGTTCCAGATGAGAGGTTCCCTCATCCATCAATTCGCCAGTCGAGTAAAAATATGAATTGCGCGGTTTGTTTATAAAGCCCGATTTGAGAAACTACGGCGTAAAGCTAAAATAACCGCCAACCTAACAGCCGACCCCCGGAAACAATTTTTCCGGGGGCCGGTTTACTTATGCGCAGATGAAGAATGTCTGCCTTTCAAAAAAAGCCCGGCCAGTGCGCGAGCTGTGGCGTCCTTCCAGCTTCTCCGGGTTCATATCTAAAAGAGCAGAGCGTTTGACCTGTATATTTTAAAATTCATTCAATTTTGGCTTCCGTGTTCCACGGCATTTCACTGAGCATTCATTTTCTACAAAAGTATGCCGAAGCCAACATAATGTAAACCAGTTTTGCATCGACGGGTCAAAATTAACTTTTTTTCCTAACGGTTGCGGCACAATGGATTTAAAGCTTTTGTGCCAATTCTGGCAATTTGTTTTAAACTGTTCTGGAGATGTCAAGCCCGGCAAAAAGCCGGACGCATGCCGATATGCTCTCTAAAAATGTTCAAATACCGGCCTTTTGACGGAATTGCTCTTATTGGCATAGTATTTGCTCAATTTAATAGCAGGCAATTGTACGAAATACAGCTGCAAGCCGGCAAGCGCCAAATGGGGAGGTGAGAAAGGCACTGCGGATTTGATAAGGCATTGCTCATTCAATGCGCCGGAGAACGGCCGCCTTCTTACCATTAAACCACATGGCGCATAAAAAAGTCAGCCAGCAATTGAATACAGGAGGGGACAACAGCGATGACAATCACAGAACTAGAGACACAGTATGCCCCGGACCGCCGCAACACAAATTCTTATAAGTGGGATGCAATGGGCGGTAAATTTGGAAGGGACGATCTTCTGCCGCTTTGGGTTGCGGACATGGATTTTCGGGCACCCGAGTGCGTGGAAAAGGCGTTTCGGGAGATGGTAGACTTTGGCGTATACGGCTATTTTGTGCCGCCAAAGAGCTACTCTGACGCAGTTGTTTCCTGGGAGGCAAGGCGCCATGGATACCCTATACAGCCCCAGTGGCTGCGCTATACGTGCGGCGTAGTCCCCGGAATCTATTGGCTAACCAACATTCTGACCGCTCCGGATGATGCCTGCATGATATTGACGCCGTCCTATTATCCGTTTATGGAGGCGATTCAAAACACAGGGCGGCGTCTGATTTGCTCTGAGCTGGTCAACCGGGATGGACATTATACAATAGATTCCGAAAAGTTTGAACGGGACCTGACTGAACATCAGGTGAAGCTTTTTGTTCTTTGCTCTCCCCATAACCCCACGGGACGCGTCTGTACTCCTGATGAACTGCGAACAATGCTGGAAGCCTGCAAGCGCCACGGTATTTATGTAATCAGCGATGAAATTCATCAGGATATTTTGACGCCGGGACAGATACATCATCCGGCCGCAACTGTGGGAGATTATAACGACAAGCTGGTCATTCTTTCTGCGGCCTCGAAAACATTTAACATCGCGGGCCTGAAAAACTCCTTTGCCATTATTCCAAACGAAGATATTCGCCGGCGTTTTGACCAATATGTCCTTTCAATTCAGGCAACCAAGGGCGGAACCTTTGGATATGCGGCTGTGCAAGCAGTTTATAACCACGGAGAACCTTGGCTGGAGGCTGTGCTTGAAGTCATCTGGGATAATTTCGTTTATCTTCGCGACACATTGGCAAAAGAAGTGCCATTGGCTCAGGTCACGCCGCTGGAGGGAACCTATCTTGCCTGGGTGGATTTAAAGGCATACCTGACAAGCGCGGAACTGCAGCCCTTTGTTCAAGAAAGCTGCGGTCTGGCGGTAGATTACGGCTCCTGGTTTTTTCCTTCCGAAAGAGCGGGCGATACCCATATCCGCCTGAATCTCGCCACACCCCGCGCCAATATCCGTCAGGCAGTCGACCAACTGGTCCGTGAATTAAAGAAAAAGATCAATTGAGGAGGGCATCCCTGTGAAAGAGAAGAAGAATGAAAACAGTCTGTCAAAAGCAATTATATTACTAGTTTTGTCCATTGTTATCATTATAATCGGACTGAAATTTGTGAAAGCCCCCACAGCGATTACTCTGCTGGTTGGCGGAGCGATCACCTCCGCCGTCGCGGTTCTTTGGGGAACCAAATGGGACGAAATTGAAAAGACGCTGTTTGATAATGTGCGCCTGATGGGAATCGGCATTTTTATAACCATGGCCATCGGCCTGATTGTGGGCTCCTGGATTTTGTCCGGAACGATCCCCACCATTATCTATTACGGGATGCAGATGATTGCCCCCTCCGCCTTTCTGTTCATTGCCTGCCTGCTTTGCTCCATCATGTCGCTGGCCACGGGAACCTCTTGGGGAACCATCGGAACCCTTGGCATTGCGCTGATCGGCGTATCGCAAGGACTTGGAATTCCCATGCAGTATACCGCCGGCGCGATTATTGTGGGTGCGATGTTCGGCGACAAGCTTTCCCCCCTTTCGGACACCACCATCATGGCCCCCGCCATGTCGGGAACCGACATCATTTCTCACATTAAGCACATGCTTTACACAACCATCCCCGGCTATATCATTTCGCTGGGCCTCTATCTGGTGATTGGCTCCCAGTTTTCCGGAAGTGTTTCCAGCGAGACGTCTACCCTGATATTGCAGACGTTGGGGACCAGTTTCAATCTCAATCCGCTGACCTTGCTTCCTCCAATCATCGTCATTGCCTTAATTGTTAAAAAAATGCCCAGCATTCCCGTCTACGCAATCGGCGTTTTGGCGGGCTGCGTGTTCGCACTGATCTTCCAAGGGGCAACCCTGAGCCAAATGGCAGCCGCGCTGGGTTCCGGCTTTGCTTCGGATACGGGCGTTGAAATCGTGGACACCATGCTTTCCCGCGGCGGTTTAAACGGAACAATGAGTACCGTAAGCATCATGCTCTGTGCGGCTGTTTTCGGCGCGCCGCTGAAAGCCTCCGGCGTGCTCCATACGCTGGTGAACGCGCTTGAGCGCTCCACCAAAAGCTGGAAGACCATTATGGCAGGTTCCTATATTGCCAATATTATTTTCCTGCTGATTACCACCAGCTACTATGTCTGCTTTACCGTAATCGGCCCCATTTTTCAGCCCATTTACGAGCGGTACGGCATTCCCAAAAAAAATCTGTCCCGTATGCTGGAGGATACCAGCACGGCCCTTTGCTGGGTAATTCCCTGGGGTATGTCAGGCATTTACGCCTCCGGCGTGTTTGGCGTTTCGGTGATGGATTATGCCCTTTATGCTCCAATGACTTGGCTGGGTGTCGTCTTTGCCTTTATCTATATTGCAACCGGACGCTTCGTCGGCAAGATTGAGCCCGCGAAATCCGAGCCGGAGCAAACACACGCATAACCCCATCTCCCGCCAATCCGGCCGTGCGCCTTTCTAAAGCCAGCTCCTCCGTTCGCTACTCCACACTCCGGAGAAGCGGCGCTGCAAAGACCGCCCAACGCGGTGTACGCCTGGTTTTTAGGAAAGCTATCCACGCGTGCGAGCAAGCCCAATAGAAAGAGATCATGGGCAAGAAGCCCCCTGATGTAGGATTTTACACTACATCAGGGGGCTTTGTATGTCAAGCCAAACGCATATCTGAAGGAGCAGAACGCCTGATCTGTATCTTGACCTGTACATTTTAAAAATCCGGGCTAATTTCGACCGTATTCTCCTCGCCTCGCAACACATACCAGATAATAAGAATCCCCGGAGCCACTGTAACATCAGTGGTTCCGGGGATTCATTTCTGGAGCGGCTGATGGGAGTCGAACCCACCTATGCAGCTTGGGAAGCTGCCGTTCTACCGATGAACTACAGCCGCGCATCGCTCCTACAAATTGCGCGTGAGGATAGTATAGCAGACCCGTTCCCATTTTGCAAGACGAAAAATGGCCAAGGGCGCATTTGTTTTTCTTATTTCTCATAGACTGGGACAGCAAGGGCACCACCGCTCAATTTACGGCTGTTGCCTTACATACGTATTTGCATGCAAAATTTTTTCAGGCTCTGCAAAATCGCCCGCAAATAAATTCCTTATTTGCCGCGCCTCTTGCTTCATCCTGAACAAATTTGCCGACGCTTTTGCGTATTTAGAATGGTGCGGCATTGCCCAAAAAAAGGGGGAGCGTTATGAAAAAACTGCTGTTCGCGCTGGCGGCGGCACTGGTGTTGATTGTCCCGGCCAAGGCGCTGGAGGTATCCGCACCCTCCGCGCTGCTGATGGAAAAGGAGACGGGAACGGTTTTGTTCGCCAAAAACGAGCATGAAAAGCTGGAACCCGCCAGCGTCACCAAGGTGATGACCCTGCTTTTGACCATGGAGGCCATAGAGAACGGAACCCTTCACTACGATGACATGGTCACCGCCTCGGCCCACGCCTGCTCCATGGGCGGCAGCCAGATCTGGCTGAAGGAGAACGAGCAGCTAAGCGTTGACGATATGCTCAAGGCCGTGTGCGTCGTCTCTGCCAACGACTGCTCCGTGGCGCTGGCGGAGCATATTGCCGGCAGCGAGGACGCCTTTGTGGAGCGAATGAACCAGCGGGCCAAAGAGCTGGGCATGAACGACACCCATTTCGTCAACCCCACCGGCCTTCCCGCCGAGGGACATGTCACCTCCTCTTACGACATTGCCCTGATGAGCCGGGAGCTGATTTTAAACCACCCGGACATTCGTAAGTACACCACCATCTGGATGGACACCCTGCGCAACGGGGCCTCGTCTCTGGTGAATACCAACAAGCTTATCCGTTTTTATGAGGGAGCCACCGGCCTGAAAACCGGCTCCACCGGTGCGGCCCAATACTGCCTCTCCGGCACGGCGGAGCGGGACGGCATGGAACTGATCGCCGTCATTATGAAGGGCCCCACCTCCGCTCAGCGGTTTGAAGACGCAAAGGCCCTGCTGAGCTATGGCTTCTCCACCTATGCTCTGGTAAAGGCCATGCCCGACGGGGCGCTGCCTCCGGTGAACGTATCGCTGGGGACACAGACCACAGTGCAGCCCGTGGCGGCGGGCGAATCCCTGCTGCTGGAAAAAGCCAAGGCGGGAAAACTTGAAAAATCTGTGTCCCTTACCGAGCAGGCGGCCGCTCCCATTGCAAAAGGCGACGTGCTGGGAACGCTGATCCTCTCCTCCGGTGGGGAGACGGTGGCGGAGGTGCCGCTGGTGGCGGGAGAGGACGTTCCCCGCGTCTCCTGGGGAGCTCTTGCCCTGCGGTATCTGCGCACCGCATTTCTGGGCGGCTGATTTCAGTCCGAATTTCCGGTCTTTTTTGGATTTTTCCTTGTGGCGCAGGGGAAATGCTAGTATAATAGGGGCATCACCCAAGGTCGCGGGGCGATCCGGAAAGGACGGTTGTTATGCTGGAAGTGAAAACCTTTCATATGAACTCCTTTATCCCCATGCCCTATGAGGAGGCCATGGCTCCCCGGCTGGGGCTGGCCCACGAAAAGCTGCAAAGCGGAACCGGCCCAGGGGGCGAGTATACCGGCTGGGTCCGTCTGCCGAAAGACTATGACCGGGAGGAGTATGCCCGCATCAAGGCGGCGGCGGCCAAAATCCGCAAAAACTCCGGCGCGTTGGTGGTGGTGGGCATCGGTGGGTCCTATCTGGGCGCCCGGGGCGTGATTGACCTTTTGTGCTCCCCCAGCTATAACCTGAAAAAGAAGGACGGCCCCAACATCTATTTTGCGGGCAACGGTCTGGACGCAGACGCGCTGGGCGAAACGCTGGACCTGTTGGACAGCGTGGACTTTTCCGTAAACATCATCTCCAAGTCCGGCACCACCACCGAGCCCGCCGTGGCCTTCCGCTTTCTGCGGACGCTTTTGGAGGAGCGGTACGGCAAGGACGGCGCACGGGAGCGCATTTTCGCCACCACCGACCGCAGCCAAGGCGCGCTGAAAGCGCTTGCGGACAAAGAGGGCTGGGAAACCTTTGTGGTGCCTGACGACGTGGGCGGACGGTATTCCGTGCTCACCGCCGTGGGCCTTTTGCCCATCGCGGCGGCGGGCGTGGACATTGACGCGCTGATGGGCGGCGCGGCAGAAATGATGGAGCGGTGCGCCGTCCCCGGCTACGACTGCCCCGCATGGCGGTATGCCGCCGCCCGGTATCAACTGTACCGGGACGGGAAAACCGTTGAAATTCTCGGCTGTTTTGACCCCGCGTTTCGCATGATGGCGGAGTGGTGGAAGCAGCTTTATGGTGAGAGTGAGGGGAAAGAGGGCAAGGGCCTGTTCCCCGCCAGCGTGGAATTTACCGCCGACCTCCACTCCATGGGCCAGTACATCCAGCAGGGGCGGCGGATGATGTTTGAAACGGTGGTCCGATTCGGCCCGTCGGCCCGGCAGCTTTCTGTTGAGCGGGATGAAGAGGACGGCGATGGGCTGAATTTCCTTGCGGGAAAGTCTTTGGACTTCATCCGGGACAAAGCCGCCGAGGGAACGCTTCTGGCCCACACGGAGGGCGGCGTTCCCAACCTCATCATTGAGGCAGGGACGCGGAATGCGGGGACTGTGGGCGGTCTGATTTACTTCTTTGAATACGCCTGCGGGCTCAGCGGATATCTGCTGGACGTAAATCCCTTTGACCAGCCGGGCGTGGAGGACTATAAAAAGAATATGTTCGCTCTGCTGGGAAAAACCGGCTTCGAGGCCCGGGGGGCGGAGCTTCGGGCAAAGCTGAACCTGTAAACGAATACCGGGGGCGAAATTTTCGCCCCCGGCATTATTCACAAACTTTTTTGCAGGAATTCTGCATTGTTTTTTCGGGGAATCTATGCTATGCTGAAGACATAGAAATCCACCCCGTGATTTCAAAAGAACAGGAGTGATACACTATGGTTAGATTGATTATGGGCGTCAAAGGCTCCGGGAAAACCAAGCAGCTCATCGACCTCATCAACAGCGCGGCAAAGGACGAGCCGGGCAACGTGGTTTGCATTGAATCAAACTCCGCTCTGACTTACGACATCCACTACCATATCCGCCTGATTGACGTAAAGGAATATAAACTAAACAACTACGAGTCCATGCGCGGCTTTATCAGCGGCCTGTATGCCGGGAACTACGACATTTCCCACGTTTTCATCGACAACCTGTGCAAGGTGACCGGCGGCGACGTGGACCACAAGACCGAGGAATTTTTGAATTGGCTGGACGCTTTCGGCGAGAAGAACAGCATTAAATTCACCGTCACCATCAGCGCCGAGGTGGGCCTTGCCACCGACGGGATGCAGAAATTCCTGTAATCGTCCGCGCGAAGACTCTTTCCCACATAAATTCTTAACAAACAGCGGCGGGATGTGCAATGCACATCCCGCCGCTTCTATTTTCGGATTCTTTTGCGGTTCCCGCGCTTATTTCAGCCCCGCGAGAATTCCGTTATCCCCGTCCAGCGGGCCAGTCAAATTGTCAAGGCACAGACCGCCGCCGCCGATAAACGACAAAAGCTGCCGCCGTGCCTGCGCGGAGCGAGCGTCGTTATACCAAACCACCACTCGCTGTCCGGAGTTCGTATAGCTGAGATAGGGCGCGGCATACCGTCCGGACCAGTAGCCCGTGACGCCGGAAGTTGACAGCAGGGTGGAAAGCTCCGCCGCGGACACATCCCCCTCAGCCCGCTCTCCCCGCCACTTAGAGCCGGATACAGTGAGCAAAAGCACTATCTTTTCCGCCGGAACGGCGGCCGCTACGGCTTCCATCGCGTAATAGACCTCCTCCAGCGGCTCTCTGGGCGTGGTGGGCAGGCCGGAAATCACCTGATAATAGGGCGCAATTCGCAAAATGATCTTGTCTGTAACAGCCGCCAGGGCGGCGAAGTCATAACCGTTGTAGGCCGTGCCCCCCTGTCGGACGGGCGCTTCCGCCGCCATGAAGAAAAGCTTGTCTTTTCCCAAGGCCGTCCGCAGAGCAGTCGCCAGCGCCGTAAGAGCCGCCCTGTCTGTGCCGGTCAGCTTTGAGACGTCCAGCAGCACACCGTCCCAGCCGCCGTCAACGGCGACTGCCGCAAGTTCTTTTGCCAGCGCCGCAGGGTCCGCCTCGGCAAGAACGGAGCCGGAACCGGAAACCTGAAGCAGCACGCGCCTGTCCCCCACCGCCGACCGGATGGCGGCGGTCGTTTCTTTGGAAACGTCGGAAACCAGTTGAAGCGACCCGTTATACACCAGCTTCAGCGCGGGAATCGCCACGGTCCCAACGCCATCAAGGCTCAGTCCCGCCGCCTCCCGGGCAATGCCCACAAGCTCCGGCGCGGGGGCGTGCAGCTTGTCGTAAACCCGCATCAGCACGGCGGCGGCCTGCTCCCGGGTGACGGGCTTATCCGGCAGAAATTCGCCCCGGGTGTTCCCCGTCATAATGCCAAGATCGCTGGCCAGAATCAGATAGCCCAGGCTGAAGGTCACGTCGGTAAAGGGAGATTTTCGCTCTCCCGCAAGGCCTGCCAAGGTCCCATACCCCAGCGAGCGCACCAACATCACCGCCATCTCCGCCCGGGTAATGGCGTCGCCGGGACGGAAATTCTCCTCCTGCTGCGTCACCGCTCCCCGGACAAACACGGTTTCCACCGCGCCGTAATACCACTTAGAGGGGTCCCGGTTGTCGGCAAAGGACCCGGCAGCGGGAGAAACCGTCTCCCACTCAAACAGGCGGCACAGCACCGCGGCAAACGCCGCACGGGTCATAGACCCTCCCATACCGAACGTTCCGTCGCTCCGGCCGTTCAAAAGTCCCTTTTCCGCCGCACGGGCAATGGACTCCGCCGCCCAGTGCGTCTTAGGCACATCGGAAAACTTGGGAGCCGCCGCCGCGCTCACCGGCAGAACGGTCAACAGGCACAGGCAGCTAAGGCCCACGGCAACCAGCCGTTTCATGTATTTCAGCAAACAATCATCTCCTTTTCAAAGCACTTCATAAAATAATCTGCCGGGCCACGGCCCGGCCTGCGTAAAATCTTCCAGTGTAATAACCCCGGTTATTTTAGCAGAATCCAGCCCGCCCGTCAAATTCGCCGCCAAAGGTTAGAATTTTCTTTACGTTTCCGTGGAACTTTGATATAATAGTGGAG
The DNA here is from genome assembly GCF_031978065.1 of Oscillibacter sp. Lineage (GTDB taxonomy): Bacteria > Bacillota > Clostridia > Oscillospirales > Oscillospiraceae > Oscillibacter. Next base: position 22,634 of record NZ_DALZCH010000002.1, on the reverse strand, counting down.
TTATTTTGGAAAATAGCACAACTGTGCCGCAGAATTTGTCGGAAGGGGGGTTGCCGTGATGAAATTTGAAAAGTGGAACATCGGAACGCCCTCTCCGGGCGCGGTGGAAGCGCTGCGTCAGGCAGGATATCCCGCGCTGCTGGCCTCTGTGCTGGCGGGCCGGGGCGTCTCCTCCGCGGAGGAGGCCGCCAAGCGATTGGAGTGCGACGGCGCGCTGACCCTCTCCCCCTTTGTCATGGCGGACATGGACAAGGCCGTGGAGCGTATCCGCCGCGCCATTGCGGACGGGGAGACCGTGGCCGTCTTCGGCGACTACGACGTGGACGGCATTACCTCCACCGTGCTGCTGCTGGACTATCTGAAAAACTGCGGCGTTCCCTGCCTGCGCTATATCCCCCGGCGCATTGAGGACGGCTACGGTTTGAGCCGAGAGGCCATCCAATCCCTCCGGGACCAGGGGGCCACGCTGATGGTGACGGTGGACTGCGGCGTCACCGGGGCGGAGGAGGTTGACTTTGCAGCTTCCCTCGGGCTGGACGTGGTGGTCACCGACCATCATGAGTGCAAAGGCCCCCTCCCCAAGGCGGCCGCCGTAGTGGACCCCCATCGGGCCGACTGTCCATACCCTTTCAAACATCTTGCGGGCGTGGGCGTGGCGCTGAAGCTGGTGCTGGCTCTGGGCGGCTCCGGCAACGAGGAGCGGCTGTTTTCTCGATACTGCACCCTTGCCGCCATCGGCACCGTTGCCGACGTGATGCGGATGGAGGGAGAGAACCGGATTATCGTCCAGCGGGGCCTTGCGGCTCTGCCAAGAACGGATTTTGTGGGCATTCACGCCCTTTTAAAAGAAGCGGGGCTGGACGGAAAACCCGTCACCTCCGTGCAGATTGGCTTTTCTCTGGCTCCCCGCATCAACGCGGCGGGGCGCATGGGGGCGGCGGACCTTGCCGCCGACCTGCTGGAAACCGAAGACCCCGCCCGCGCCGAAGAGCTGGCCCGGGCGCTTTGCGATTTGAACCGGGAACGTCAGGCAGTGGAGCAGGAGATCTGCGCCGACGCGCTGCGCCAGATCGAGTCCTTGCCGGATTCCCAGCGCTCCGCGCTGGTGCTGGACAGCGACGACTGGCATCAGGGCGTGGTGGGCATCGTGGCCTCCCGCATCAGCGAGAAATTTTCCTGCCCCAGCTTTATGATTCACATTCAGGATAATCTGGGCAAGGGCTCCTGCCGGAGCTTCGGGGGATTCAACCTTTTTGCCGCGCTGGAGGCGTGCTCCAGCCTGCTGGATGGATTTGGCGGACACGAGCTGGCCGCAGGCTTCACCATCCGCAAGGAGAACATCGCCCCCTTCCGGGAGAAAATGAACGGCTACGTCCGGGCACACTGCGGAAAGGGCATTCCCGTTCCGGCGTTGGAGATTGACACTGCCGTGGCCGACCCGGCGGACCTGACCATGGATGAGGTGGAGCAGCTTGGCCATCTGGACCCTTACGGTGCAGGGAATCCGCGGCCTGTCTTTGCGCTGCTTGGCGCGCGGGTGGAGGGCCTTCAGGGCGTGGGGCAGGGAAAGCATCTGAAATTGCAATTAAGCCGTGGTCCTTGCCGGTTTGACGCTATCTTTTTCTCCGCCACGGCGGAGGAATACGGCATTCGGGTGGGAGACCGGGTGGATGCCGCTTTTTATCTTCAGGGCAACACCTTCCGCGGTCGGACCACCCTGCAATTGCAGATGGTAGACCTGCGGCTCAGCCGCGTTCCCAGCCGCAGCGAAGCGGAAAGTCTGGAGCTGATTCAGCGGCTACACTGCGGCGAGGGCCTGACAGCGCAGGAGACGGACCGCCTGAACGTGTCCTTGGAGCAGTTCCGTGTCCTGCTGAAGGCCATCCGCCGATTGCTTCCTCAGGGGCGTGCGACGGTCGCAAGGCTGCCGTTTCTCCGCTCCGTGGCCGAGCTTTCCGGTGGGCGGGAAGCGTTTTTGCGAGCCGCTTTGGCTCTGGCGGTATTTGAAGAGCGGGAGCTTCTGCGCACCACCCTCGTAGACGAGGAATTTTTTGACATTGCGCTGCTTCCATGGGAAGACAGCGTGGATCTTTGCGCCTGCCCCCTTTTGCAAAGGCTTCATGCCGGGGCGCAGGTCTGGGAAGGGAGGGAGGCCCAATGACCGTAGAAGAAGAATATCAGCTACTGGAAGACACTATCCGGGCCTATAACCCCTCGGCGGATTTTGCCCATATCCGGGCCGCCTACGAATTTGCGGAAAAAAGCCACATAGCCCAGAAACGCAAAAGCGGCGAGCCTTATATTATTCATCCTCTGGCGGTAGCCCAGATTGTGGCTGAGGAGCTGCGGCTGGACTCCGAGTCCATCGAAGCGGCGCTCCTTCACGACGTGATTGAGGATACTCCCGCCAGCCACGAGGAGGTTGCCCGGCTTTTTTCTCCCACGGTTGCGAATCTGGTGGAGGGGGTCAGTAAGCTGACCCGCATCCAGTATGCCACCAAGGAAGACGAGCAGATGGAAAATCTGCGGAAAATGCTCATTGCCATGAGCAAGGACATCCGGGTCATCCTCATCAAAATTTCCGACCGGCTGCACAACATGCGCACCATGGAGTATCAGTCCCCGGAAAAACAGAAGCAAAAATCTCTGGAGACGATGGAAATTTACGCTCCCATTGCCCACCGGCTGGGCATGCAGCGCATGAAGTGGGAGCTGGAGGACCTGTCCCTGAAATATCTGGACCCGGTCGGGTTTGAGGAAATCGTTTCAACTCTGAGCGCGAAAAAAGCCGAGTATGACGACTTTATGAACCGCACCCAGGCCCAGATCAACCAGCGCCTGACGGAAATGGAAATCCGCCACAAGGTCTACGGGCGGATGAAGCACCCCTATTCCATTTATCGCAAGATGTTTAACCAAAACAAATCTCTGGATGAGATTTTTGACCTGTTTGCCTTCCGTGTGGTGGTGGACTCCGTGGGAGACTGCTATAACGTGCTGGGCGTGATCCATGATATCTACAAGCCCATTCTGGGCCGGTTCAAGGACTATATCGGAACGCCCAAGCCCAACGGCTATCAGTCACTTCACACCACCGTGATGGGTGGAGACGGCATTCCCTTCGAGGTGCAGATCCGCACGCAGGAGATGCACGAAATTGCGGAATACGGCGTGGCCGCCCACTGGAAATACAAGCAGAACGGTCAGGGCGGGGGCACTGAGGGAAAATACGAGTGGGTCCGCCGCCTCCTTGAAAATCAGGAAGGCACCGACGCGGAGGAGTATATCCGCTCGCTGAAAATCGATATGTTCTCCGACGAGGTGTTCGTGTTCACCCCGGGCGGCGATGTGCAGAACCTTCCCGCCGGAGCCACACCCATCGACTTTGCCTATTCCGTCCACTCCGCCGTGGGCAACCACATGATCGGCGCCAAGGTCAACGGACGCATTGTCACCTATGACTTTCAGCTTAAAAACGGTGACATTGTGGAGATTCTCACCTCTAAAACCGCCAAGGGTCCCAGCCGGGACTGGCTGAAAATCGCCAAGTCCAGCGAGGCCCGCAGCAAAATCCGCCAGTGGTTTAAAAAGGAGCGGCGCGAGGAAAACATCGCCAACGGCCGCGCCGCCTTTGAATCGGAGCTGAAGCACTGCGGCATTGCCATGCGGGAAGTACTGGCCCTTGAAAATCTTCCGGAGCTTTTGAAGCGGGTGTCTTTCGGGACTCTGGATGAGATGTACGCCGCCATCGGCTACGGCGGATTTTCCGCCCAGAAGGCCGTGAACCGGATGCAGAGCGAGCTGATGCGCATTCAAAAGCTGCACCAGCAGGAAAAGTCTCTGGAAGACGCCATGGAGGCCGGTAAAGCCGAGGAACCAGCAAAGGCCGCCATTCCCAAGCGCGCCCCCAGCGAGCAAGGCATCATCGTGGAAGGTCTTTCCAACTGCCTTGTGAAATTTTCAAAATGCTGCACCCCTGTTCCGGGGGATGAGATCATCGGCTTTATCACCCGGGGATACGGCGTGTCCGTCCATCGGCACGACTGCCCCAACGCCTCGGAGGAGCGCCGCAGCCAGCCGGACCAGCAGGGCCGGTGGATTAAGGTCACTTGGGGCGTGGACACCAATGACAGCTACCGCACCTCTCTGGAAATTCTGGCCAAAGACCGCAACAATCTGGTGCTGGACGTTTCCGCGGCCCTGTCCGTGACCAATACTCGTGTGGCGGCGCTGAACGTCCGCACCACCGAGGACCGCTTTGCCGTCATCACGCTGGAGATCAGCGTCAAGGACGGCGAACAGCTTCAGTCTTTGATGAAGCGGCTCAATCAGGTTTCGGGAGTTTTGAACGTTACGCGGCCCGCCGGATGACGTCGCGGCAAATTGCGTATCCTTCGCTTCCGCGCTTTGGCGCGAAAGCTCACTCACTCCATTGCCGCTCCTTTTCACGGGAAATCCGCCCTGCGGCTTTCCCGTGATGAGAGGATGACACGGCAGATATCAATTAGTAAAGGAGATCTGCACATGCGCGCGGTAGTCACAAGGGTCACCCGGGCCTCCGTTTTCATCGACGGAGCCGTGAAGGGCCAAATTGGTCAGGGCTTTCTCATCCTTCTGGGCGTTACCCATGAGGACACAGAGGCCGAAGTCCTCAAGCTGGCCGAAAAAATTTGCGGCCTACGCATTTTCGAGGATGAAAATGGCAAAATGAATTTGGGGCTGGACGCTGTGGACGGCGAGCTGCTGATTATCTCTCAGTTCACCCTGTATGGAAGCTGCAAGCGGGGCCGCAGACCGGACTTTCTTGCCGCCGCGCGACCGGAAGTTGCCATTCCCCTGTACGAAGCCTTTATCGCGGCATGCCGGGAAAAGGTTTCGCGAGTGGAAACCGGTGAATTTGGCGCGGATATGAAGGTGGACTCTGTGAACGACGGCCCGCTGACGCTGATTTTGGATACCGACACGCTGTAAGGAGCTTTTGCCATGAAAATCGTTACCATGCAGGTTGGCGCGATTATGACCAACTGCTATATTTTTTGCGATGAGGAAGCGGGCGTCTGCGCCATTGTGGACCCCGGCGCCGACGCGGACCGGGTTGCCCATGCCGTGGAGGAAACCGGCTGCACCCCCGTCTGCATTTTCCTGACCCACGGTCACTATGACCACACCGGCGCGGTGGCGGAGCTTTTGGAGCGGTACCCCGGCATTCCCGCCTATTTGAATCGCCGGGATGTCCATGGCGACGACGCGGACCGGCGAACTCGGGAGCTGTTTTTGACTTTGCCCGCCACCGTGGATTACGGCGAGGGGGACACGGTACAGGTGGGCGGCTTGACCGTCTCGGTCTTGTCCACCCCCGGCCATTCTCCCGGCTCTGTGACGCTGCTGTGCGGCGAGGCCTTGTTTGCCGGAGACACGTTGTTTGCCGGCTCCTGCGGCCGGACGGACCTGTCCGGCGGCAATGTGGGCGACATGCTGGCATCCCTGTCCCGTCTGGGGCAGCTTGAAGGGGAATACACCGTGCTCCCCGGCCATATGGGGCCTTCGCTTCTCAGCCGGGAGCGGGCGTACAATCCCTTTATGCTTCAGGCACTGGGACGCTGAGCCATGCTTTTGAAATTTGAGGGACATCAGGAGCTGTATGCCATGGAGCAGACCCTGATGGCCCTGCTGCCGGAGGAGCGGCCCGTCTATGAGGGAAACGACCCCAACCGGGCTGTAATTACTTTGCGCCAGAGCGGCAATCATGCCGAAGCGGTGACTGAAATGCTCTATCAGGGGCACACAGGCCGAGGCGAAGCGGCGCGGGAGTTGAGCGGCACCGACTATGAACAAGAGGGCCAGCGCCGCAGGCTGCTGCAAATGAGCTTTTTCAAGGCCGCCCGGGAGGCCGCCGGGCTAACGCCCCCGTGGGGGAGCCTTACGGGCGTGCGGCCCGACAAAACGGCGGTAACTGCTCTGGACTTGGGCGACTCCCCCGAAGAAGTCCGGCGGATGCTGGAGGACGAGTATTTCGTCACGCCCCGCCGTGCAAGACTTGCAACGGAGACGGCCTGCGTCACGCGCCGCGTGCGGGAGGACTTGGGCCCCAAGGATATCGCCCTGTACGTTGGCATTCCCTTCTGCCCCACCCGCTGCGCCTATTGCAGCTTTGTCAGCGCCAGCGTGGAGCGGAGCTTCCATCTGGTAGAGCCGTATCTCACGGCGCTGAAGGCCGAGATTTCCTCTGCGGGAAAGCTTTGCCGGGAGTTGGGCCTGCGGGTCCGTTCCTTTTACATGGGAGGCGGAACTCCAACCACTCTTTCGGCGGAGCAGATGGACGGGTTGCTGGGCGGCCTTGCCGATTCGTTTGACTTTGCGGCCTGCTGCGAGTATACTGTCGAGGCCGGACGGCCCGACACGGTGACGCCGGAAAAGCTGCGGGTGCTGAAAAACCGGGGCGTGACGCGGATTTCCGTGAACCCCCAGACCATGGAGGACCGGGTGCTTGATGCCATTGGCCGCCGCCACAGCGCCGCCCAGATTTTCTCTGCCATGGAACAGGCCGCCGAAGCCGGGTTTGAGCATGTCAACATGGACCTGATCGCGGGCCTGCCCGAGGACGACCCGGAGGGCTTCCGCCGATCGCTGGACGCCTGCATTGCTTTGGGAGCGGACAACATCACCGTCCACACCCTGAGCCTGAAAAAAGGCAGCCGCATCACGCTGGAAGGCCTGCGCATCCCCTCCGCCGAGGCAGTGGGTGAAATGCTGGACTATGCGGACCCCACGCTCCGCGCCGCCGGATACGGGCCTTACTATCTCTACCGGCAGAAGTATATGTCCGGCAGCTTTGAAAACACGGGCTGGTGCAAACCGGGAGCCGAGAATCTTTACAACATCTACATTATGTCGGAGCTGTGCTCCATTCTCTCCTGCGGCGCGGGCGGGTCCACAAAAATGGTGGGCGGGCCGGGCCGTATCAGCCGGGTATTCAATTTGAAATACCCGGTGGAATACACGTCGCGGCCCGGCAAGATTTCGGAAAATCAGGCGGCCTTTGCCGCGTTTTACCAAAATGCCGCGGCCTCTCTCTCCTCTTCCGCCCCTGAGCGGGAGACAGAGGGGGATTGAATCGGGACGCGCGGGCAAGGCGCGCCGCGAGTCCACTTTGGAAAGGGGTTTGAAATCATGGCGTATTCTCTCATCGACATCAATCAAGCGGCCCGCAGCGATCCCGAGGAGTTTTCCCGGCGCTGCGACGAGGACTTTCAGAAGAAGGTGCGCATGGCGGCGGAAAAAATCGCCGCCCACCGGGGCGAGTCCCGCATCATTTTGCTCTCCGGCCCCTCCGGCTCCGGAAAGACCACCACGGCCATGAAGGTGGAGGACGCGCTCAAGTCCATGGGAATCATGACCTACACCGTATCTATGGATAACTATTTCAACACCGTGGACCCGGAAACCGCCCCCCGGAACCGGGAGGGCGCCATTGACTTCGAGTCCCCCTTCTGTCTGGACATCGATCTTTTAAACCGTCACTTCGCCATGCTGGACCGGGGCGAGACAATCCATGTGCCCAAATACGAATTTGCCCGCCAGATGCGCTCGGACATCATGTCCCAGCCCATGCGCCTGGGGCCTGACGAGCTGGTGATTTTCGAGGGCATTCACGCCCTGAACGACGTGATTGTAGGCAAGAACCCCCATGCTTTCAAGCTCTACATCGCGGCCCGCAGCAGCGTGCTGGACGAGGCGGGAAGCGCCCTGTTTGACCATGCGTGGCTGCGTCTTTGCCGCCGGATTGTCCGTGACCACAACTTCCGGGGCAGCAGCGCCGAATTTACCCTGAAAATGTGGGATAATGTCCGCCGAGGGGAAAAGCTGTACATCTCCCCCTATAAGGAAAACGCGGATTTGATGTTTGACTCGTCTCTCGAGTGCGAATTTTCCATCCTCAAACCGTATGTGGTCCCCCTGCTGGAGGAGCTGCCTCGGGGCAAATACCCGGTGGCGGACCAGATTCTCACCGCCTACGAGCGCTTTGAGGGCATGACCGCCGAATATCTGGCATTGGATTCTCTGGCCCGCGAATTTGTGGGCGGCGGCACCTATACCTATTAAGTTAAGGAGGGCGTCAACATGGATGAAAGATTGCAGGAGATTCTGGATACCGTGCAGAAAACCGCCGAGGAGGTGGGCACCGCCGCAGGCGACCTTTTTACCGCCGCTGGTCAAAAGGCATCCTCCCTTCTCTCCGTCAGCAAGCTGAATGTCCGCGCGGCAGACCTGAAGGCCCAGCGGAGCGCGCTTTTGCAGGAGGTTGGTTCCATGGTGTACGGAACCCACACCGGCAAAATTGCCGACTCCGACCAGCTTCTTGGCAAGCTCCGTGAGATTGACGAGGTGAACGCGGAGCTGGACCGCATCGCCGCAGAGATTGCCCGACTGCGGCAGCTTGATGCCCGGGTGTGCCCCCTGTGCGGGTTTGGACCCAAACAGGGTGACGTTTTCTGCCGCCACTGCGGAACCCGCCTGTGACGAAGACATGACGGCGGAATGTACGCATATCCTTGTTGGAGAAACGGCTCCAACCTTTTGAAAAAATCGAGGTAACTTCATGGCGAATAACGCGAAAAAGCAGTCCTTTCTGGGCGGCGCGGCAATTTTAGCCTCCGCCGTGGCTATTGTGAAGCTCGTGGGCGCGGTTTACCGCATTCCGGTGAACAACCTTCTCAGCGCCGAGGGCAAGACCTACTTCAAGGTGGCTTACGATATTTTCAACGTCCTGATGACCGTGTCCACTGCGGGCCTTCCTCTTGCCATTTCCAAGCTCACCAGCCGCGCCCACGCCACAGGGCGGGAAAATGAAGAACGCAAGCTGTTCCGCACCGCAATCTGGCTGTTTTTGGGAATTGGCCTTGTCGGCTCGCTGCTGATGTTTTTCGGGGCGTCCCAATTGGCCGACCTCCAGCGCCAGCCTATGGCGGCCCACGCCATCCGTGCGCTGGCGCCCACCATCTTGTGCGTCAGCCTTCTTGCCTGTATGCGGGGCTACACGCAGGGGCAGGGCAACATGACGCCCACCGCCGTATCACAGGTCATTGAGGTCACCTTTAAGCTGGGCGTGGGCCTTCCGCTGGCGTGGTATCTCATCCGCGTGGTGCAAAAGGGCGTGGCCTACGGCGCCGCAGGCGCCATATTGGGCGTCACGGTCAGTGAAGTTATCTCTCTGGGCTTTATGTCGCTTTATCTGTTCCGTCATCGGGACAATCAGTCACTTTCTAACGATGTGCCCCCTTCCAGCGGCACGCTGATGAAGCAGGTTCTGCACATCGGCATTCCCATCACGCTGAGCAATTCCGCCATGAGCCTTCTGACCATGCTGGATACCACCATCGTCCTGCGCCGACTGGCCGATATCAAAAGCCAGCTTCCCGCCGCGCCAAGCGTCCTGTTTGGGCAGTACGGCTACGGAACGGACCTCGTGAATCTGCCGCCTTCCTTTGTCTTTCCCGTGACCATGAGCCTGATTCCCTTTGTGGCGGCGGCGCTGGCCCGGCATGAAAACGCCAGAGCCAACCGTGTCGTCTCCTCCGCCCTGCGGCTGATTGCCCTGCTGGCCATCCCTGCTGGCGTTGGGTTAAGCGTGCTGGCGGGGCCGATTCTGCTGCTGCTGTATCCCGCGCAGGTTCAGGACGCCATTGCCTGCGCGCCGCTTTTGCGGGTGCAGGGCGTGGCGTGCATCTTCATCTGCCTGATGAACCTGACCAACGCCATTTTGCAGTCCTACGGCAAGGAGAAAATTCCGATTTACACCATGGTTGCCGGCGGCGTCACCAAAATTGCCATGAACTATGTTCTGGTGGGCACGCCCTCCATCAACATCATGGGCGCCCCCATCTCCACCCTTTGCTGCTATCTGGTCATTGCCGGATTCAACTTGTACTTTGTGTGGAAATACTCGCCGGAAAAGCCCCGGTATCTCCAGATCTTTGCAAAACCGGCCATCGCCTCCGTGGCGATGGGTCTTTCCGCCTGGGCTGCCCACGGACTTCTCAGCCGTCTGCTGGCAGGCCCCGGCTCGGGATATCTGGTCAGTGCCGCAGCTACCTTGGGCGCCATTGCGGTGGCCGTTGTGGTGTACGGCATTCTGGTGCTGGCTTTGCGGATTCTCCGGGCAGAGGATCTGGAATCCATGCCTCATGGCAGAAAGTTGGCAAAAATTTTAAGGTTGAAGTGAAAAAACCTGAACAATCAAGCATTTCCCGTGAATTTATCTTGCAAAGGCAGAAAAGATATGATAGATTTTCAATGTAAGCCCCGATACGGATATGAGGACCTTCTTCGGATTATGGAGCTGCTTCGCTCCCCCGGCGGCTGTCCCTGGGACCGGGAGCAGGATCACGCCTCCCTCCGGCGAAACCTTTTGGAGGAGTGCTGTGAGACTGCGGAGGCCATCGACCGGGGCGACCCGGCGGCCCTGTGCGAGGAGCTGGGCGACGTGCTTTTACAGGTGGTGTTTCACGCCCAGCTCGAGCGCGAGCAGGGCGGCTTCACCATGGACGACGTGACGGACGGCATCTGCAAAAAGTTGATTTACCGCCACCCCCATGTGTTTGGCTCCGAAGAGGTCAAAGACTCCGCCGAGGAGTCGGCTCGCTGGGAGATCATGAAGCGTAAAGAGAAGGGCCAGAGCTCTGCCGCAGACGCGGTGGACGCGGTTGCCAAAACGCTTCCCGCCCTGTGGCGGGCCGAGAAAATTCAGCGCAAGGCTTCCAATGCCGGATTTGACTGGCCGGAAGCCTCCGGCGCGATGGACAAGCTGTCCGAGGAGGTTGCCGAGCTCCGCGAAGCGGTGGAGGACGCCTCCCGCCCTGTGGACGCGCCCCACGGCATCCGCGAAGAGGTGGGCGACGTTTTGTTTGTGGCCGCGCGGATTGCCCAGCGCTACGGGATAGACCCCGAGGAGGCGCTGCACGCCGGGTGCGACAAGTTTGCGCGCCGCTTCCGCTTTGTGGAGGAACACGCCGCCGGAGACCTTGCTTCCCTACCTTTCGAGGAAAAGACGGCCCTGTGGGAACAGGCCAAAAAACACGAATCTTAAAAGCGGACTTCGCTTTGAGATATATTCTGGAAGATGTGAATTTTATAGGAGGAAATACAAATGAACAAAGCTGAGCTTATCAACGCTGTTGCCGCCAAGACGGAGGTTTCCAAGAAAGAAGCCGAGGCTGTTATTGCCGCCACTCTGGACGCAATCACCACCGCCATGAAAGAGGGCGACAAGGTCCAGTTGGTTGGTTTCGGTTCTTTTGAAGTGAAGAGCCGCGCCGAGCGCATCGGCCGCAACCCCAAGACCAAGGAGGAGATCAAGATTCCCGCCTCCAAGATCCCCACCTTTAAGGCCGGCAAGGCGCTGAAGGACACCGTCGCGCAGTAAGCGCGGTAACGTTAAATAAACGCCTCGCGCGGAGGGACGAAAGTCCCCCCGCGCGTTTTCCAATCCAAGGTTTTTAAAAAATTTTTAAAAGGAGCAACTTTATGCGGCTGGACAAATATCTTAAAACCGCGCGGCTGATTAAGCGGCGCACCGTGGCTAACGAAGCCTGTGACAGCGGCCTTGTAATGGCCAACGGCAAGCCCGCCAGAGCCAGCTATGAGGTGAAGGTGGGCGACGTGCTCTCTTTGCGATTCGGCGTGCGGACCTTGACGGTGGAGGTTCTGGCGGTTTCAGAGAATGTCCGTCAGGCGGACGCGGCGGGCCTGTACCGCGAAGTTTCCGGCGGGGCATAATCCGCCGCGCGCTCCCATAGAATGGTGTGACCGCCGGCTTGGACCGGCGCAGACCGGGGAGGGACGTAAGATGAACGACTATGGAAACGCCATGCCGCAGGCCCATCGGGTTGAGCTGAACGGACGGGAGCACCTGATTGTCTCCGGCGTGGAGGATGTGGAGCGGTTTGACGAAACGGGGATTGTCATGTCCACCGCCGCCGGAACGCTGGTGGTAACCGGGGAAGAGCTGCACATCGGTCAGCTCTCGCTGGAGGGCGGAGAGCTGCGGGTGGACGGGAAAATTGATTCCCTGTCCTATGAGGAGCCTTCCGCAAGCCGAGGAGGGCTGCTGCGGCGGCTGCTGGGATGATATGCGGAACTTTGTGGACCAGCAACTGGGGATATTCCTCCAGTCGATTCTGCTGGGGCTGGCCATCGGGGTGGCCCACGATCTGCTTCGCCCCTTCCGTCTTCGTCTGCCAAAGTTCGCTTGGGTGCTGGACGTGGTCTACTGCCTGTGGGCCGCCGCGGCGCTGTTTCTCTTCGCCCTGAACCGAACGCAGGGGCAACTGCGCATTTTTGCGCTGGTGGGCACCCTTGGCGGCACGGTACTGTTTTTCACACTGTTTTCCGCACTTCTGCGTCCGATTTGGGATTTTTGGGCCGATACGCTGGACTTTTTGCTTCATTTGCTGCAAATTCCTTGGATTTGGCTGAAAAATTTCTCCAAAAAAATGGGCCTTCGTCTGAAAAACATCTTTCTTTTTATTAAAAAATGCTATACAATAGAGAAAATTGCGTGTCGACGTTACAAAATCGGTCGGGGAGGAAGCAGCTGTGGCAAAGACAGGCGCGCCAAAAAAAAGCCGCCGGCAGCTCAGGCTGGGCCTGTTCGGAAAGCTGCTGCTGGCGTCGCTCATCGTCGCCCTCGGGTTACAGCTATACCATCTGCGGACGCAGGTGGAGCAGGCGGAAACCCAGAAGATCATGCTGAGCGAGCAGGTTCGCAGCAGCCAGCAGGGCAACGATCATCTGCAAAAGGCCATCGATGGCGGCGGCACGCAGGAGCAGATGGAGCAAATCGCCCGGGATGAGCTGGGACTGGTGGCCCCGGGGGACCGTGTGTTCTACGATGTGAGCAATTGAGCGGCATGGGCGCGGCGCGCCCTGCCGGTCATCTGAATATCTTTCCGCCTTCGGCGGACAAACGAAACCTGAGAAGGGAGAACTAGGACGCAGTATGGGAGTAGAGCCTGAGGTTGGGAGCATTATGGAGGGCAAGGTAACCGCCATTATGAAGTTTGGCGCGTTCGTCGCCCTGGAAGGAGGCCGCTCCGGCCTCGTACATATCTCGGAGATCGCAAACAGCTACGTAAATGATGTCCACGACTATTTGCAGGAGGGACAGAGCGTTAAGGTCCGGGTGCTGACCTCGGAAAACGGAAAGCTCAATCTCTCTATTAAAAAGGCGCTGCCTCAGGAGGAGAGCCGGTCCTTCGCTCCCCGGGGCGTGGGAGGGCCGCGCCCTGCTGTGGGCGGTGGCGGGCCGCGTCCTGCCGGCGGCGGATATGCACCGGCAAACCGCTCGGGTCCTGCTCGGGCGCAGGCGATTCCGCCTTCTGGCGACGTGGACTTTGAGGACAAGCTGAAAAAATTTCTCTCCGCTTCCGAGGGAAAGATGGCTGATTTGAATCGCAGCGTGGACGGAAAGCGCGGCGGCAAGAGAAGAAAGTAACCAAAAAAATCCGCAGCTCCTTTTTGGAGCTGCGGATTTTCTCTTAAACCGTGTTTCATGAAAAGCCATTTTGTACATAAAAAGTGAAAAATCGACCAATTTTCCCCCTTGCGTTTTTGAGCCGTATGGAGTACGATAGTCATGGAAGCTTTCCAATATCCCACCCATTTGGGCCGCTGGCGTATTATTCGCCGGCGGCCCCTTTTTGCCATTTTTAAGCTGGTTGTCTCAGGCGCGGAAGGACTGCCCAGCGCCCCTCATTCCGTCCGCGTCCAATCCTCAAAGGAGCGGATGTAATAGTCCGCCTCTGCTTGCATGGCGTCCTGATTCGGCTCGGACGGGTCATAGACGGCCGCCGTGCAAAACCCTGCGGCCTTAGCCGTGCGCAGGGCGAAGAGAGAATCTTCGAACACCACGGTGTCCTCCTTCCGGCAGCGCAGACGGCGTAGAGCCATCTCATACACCTCCGGATGGTCCTTTTCATGGCCCGCGTCGCCGCAGGTAAGCAGTCCGCGAAAATATTTCCCAAGACCCGAAACCTCCAGCGCCAGATCCGCCAAGGGGTGGTCTGTGGCTGTGGCCACATACATCCACACGCCCTCCATCTTCAAAACGGACAGCAGCCGCTCAATCCCCGCCTTCGGCTTGATCTGAAACCGGTAAAACTCCTCCATTTCGGCGTACAGCATCCGGGAAATTTCCTCCGGCCTGACCTTCAGGCCATACCGCTCCACGCAGTAGGCCGCGCCCTCCTCCATACTCATGGCATGAAGCGTTCGGTCAAGCCCCTCCTCCGGTTCCTTCCCCTGCCGCCGGATAAAGCCGGAGCCAAGCGTTCTCCATGCCCCCATGGAATCCAGCAGGGTTCCGTCCATATCAAAAATCGCGCCTTGCAGCCGCATAGCTTTTATGCTCCCCTTTCATGAAAAGGGCGCCGCCCAAGCGGCGCTCTTTATCTGTCCTTCGTTTCTTCTTCCTCTAAAGCCCCGTGCAGCTTCCCCGCATGGGTCCCCGGCAGGCTTGTAAAAATGCCCACGCCTTCGGATTCCCCCAGGCGCTCCTGCCGGAGCAGCGACCGGCCCGCTCCTTCGCGTGCGGTTCTCAGTTTCCCAGATTTCTGGGGAAGTTGCCGTCCACCTGAATGCCGGACTGAATCACGAAAAACGCGTGAGGGTCCATGGTGTGAACCGCCCGGCGAAGCTCCTCCACTTCGTATTTTGACAGGCACACGTACAGCACGTGCACGTTCTCCCCGGTATAGGCCCCCACTCCCATCCAATAGGTAACGCCCCGACCGAAGGATTCGGTAATATACTTTGCCAGTTCCTTCTCGTTTTGCTTGGTGAAAATCATGGCCTGAATGGAGATGTTCTGCTGGTGCATCCGGTCCAGAATGGTGGCGGAAAAGTAGTTATAAATCACGGAGTAGATGGCGATTTCGGGGCTGAACAGCACGAGACACGCAGTATACAGCACCGCGTTGATCCCCAAGCTGAACCGGCCCACGGTAATATTGGTTCCCCGGGCCGCCAGCGCCAGCCCCACCACGTCCAGCCCGCCGCCGGAGCAGCCGCAGGTCAGCACGATGCCATAGGCTACGCCCGTGATAATGCCACCCAGAAGACAGGATGTCAGCATATCCTCTACAATGGGCGTGGACGCTGCGGGAATGACCGAGTAAAAAACAGAGAACGCCAGCGTACAGATTAACGTCCGCACCACGAATCCGCGCCCCAGCGTCTTCCACGCAAAAAGCAGAATAGGAATGTTAAATAAAAAATAGAGAATTCCCGCAATGTCATACTGCCCGAAGCTCATCCCCATATAGTCTGTCATCAGCGTCCGGAGCAATTGGCTGAACCCCATTACTCCGCCGGTGTACAGGTGCATGGGAACCAGAAATAAATTCATCGCCAGCGCGGCGAGGAATTGTCCGAATACGGCACCAAGAAGACGCAGCGAGCGGTTGTGCAGCGCGGTGTAAATCATAAGGCTCCTCCTTCTATTTCCCCTGTTCCCAAAGGAACCCGCGGGGTTCAAGCACAGCAAAGATTGTCGCAAGCCTATTATACGTAAAGCAGGGCAAAAGCACAAGGGGCAAAGCCGGGAAATTCCTTACAGCGCGTATTGCAGGGGCGCGTAGTAGTCCGCGAGGGATTCTATACGCTTTGCAGACCTCTGGGGCGTTCATCCAGTCCGCTCGTATACAGCCTTGCGGGCGTCACCGGAAAACCTATAACCCGTATTCCTTAATTTTGTACTGCAATGCCCGCTCGCTGATTTCCAGCGTCCGGGCAGTTTCCCGCCGGCTGTTTTTGTTTGTCTTGAGATAAAAGGCCAACACCTGCCGTTCAATTTCCTTCATCGTCTTACAGGGGTAAATGCGGATATAATCCTCCTGCCCAAGCTCTGTGGCAGGATATTGATATTTTAAATTGAGCGCCTCCGGTCCGATTTCAGTTCCGCTGCACAGCAATACCGCCCGCTGGACGATATTTTCACATTCCCGCACATTTCCGGGAAAATGATACCGATTCAGCAGAGCCATGGCTTCCGGGCGAATACCAAACACCTGTTTCCCATAGGCCGCAGCATATTTTCTGATAAAAAACGGAATCAACTCGGATAGATCCTCTTTTCGCTCCCGCAGAGGCGGCACAGCGATATTGATGACATTGATTCGATAGTACAGATCGCTGCGGAAGCGTCTGGACTCGATTTCCTGATCCAGGTCCCGGTTGGTGGCGCAGATGACCCGCACGTTGACCCGCAGGTTGTCGCCGCCGATTTGCCGCACCTCCCCCTCCTGCAAAAACCGCAGCAGCTTGGATTGCAGCCGGGGTTCCATCTCGCTGATTTCATCAAGAAAGAGCGTGCCACCGTCGGCCTTGGAGATAATTCCCGGCTCATCTTTAACCGCCCCGGTAAACGCGCCCTTTTTATAGCCGAACAATTCGCTTTCAAGAAGTGATTCCGGCAGAGCGGCGCAATTAATGGCAATAAACGGTTTTTCTTTTCTGTTGCTTGAAAAGTGCAGCTTGTTGGCGATCAGTTCCTTTCCCGTTCCGCTCTCCCCTGTAATCAGCACGCTGGCTTTGGTATCTTTCACCCGGTCAATGAGATGATAAATGGCCTGCATCTGCGGAGAGATTCCGATGAGACTGTTGCGAATCACATCCTTCAGACCCAAAATAGTCTCCTGAAGAGAAAGCTGGCTCGCCGCTTTTTCCAGCAAAAGCATCAGTTGATTGATTTGAATCGGCTTGGTGACAAAATAAAATGCACCGGCACGGATGGCTTCGATTGAGCTTTCAATGGAAGAGTATGCCGTCATGATGATAATTGCCGCATCCGGGTTGATTTGCAGCATACTCCGCATGAGCGTGATGCCGTTTTCCTTCCCCAGCCGCAGGTCCAGAAGGACCAGAGAGATGTGCTCTCCCGCCAGAAGACGCAGCGCCTCCGCTCCTGTTTGTGCAGTATAAACCTGATAGTCCTGTTTCAGTGCAAAAGAAAGGGATTTTAAGATGGGCAGTTCATCATCTACCACCAATATTTTAATCATTTGTGACAGTTCCTTTCCGCCGCGCGATCCGGCAAAAGTGCTATGGTGCGGCTTACCGCAATTGCGAGAGGTGCTTTAATTGGCCCTTGCATTACGGTGTTGCAGATGTTTGCCGCAAGACGGACAGCCGAATCATCATCCCGTCGGCTTGATTGCATACGGACACGCATCCGCCGTTTTCTTCCGCCATCTGGCGGACAATAAAAAGGCCCAGCCCGTTTCCGCTCTGCTTGGTGGTATAAAACGGGTCAAAAAGGTAGGGAAGTTTTTCTTCGTCGGCGCCGCCGCCATTGTCAAAAAACTCAATGCCCACCATATCGCCATCGGCGGCAGCGTGAATTATAATCCGCGGGTCGCAAGCTCCTTCCAGCGCATCAATGCTGTTAATCAAAATATTCAGTAGAATTTGCCGCAAGTGATTTCGATCAAATAAAATAAACAAATCCGGTGGAACAGTCATATCCACTTGTATCTCCCGCATCTGGACATGAAGAAATGTAAGCACCTGTCCCAGAGCGGTTTTGAGAGAAATGGCTTCCTGAAACGGCGTGCGGGGAACCGTATACTCAATAAATTCTTTAATGAGTGCGTCAATCCGCTCAATTTCCGGCGGGATATCTTCCGCCACCGCCATCATAAATTCCCGGTCGCTGATTTTCCCGGGAATTTGTTCGGCATAAAACCGGATAGAGGTAAGCGGATTGCGAATTTCATGGGCAATGGAAGAGATAATCCGATCCATAAACTGGAGCTTATCATACTCCCGAAGCTTGTCCATGGCAGCTTTTTCCTTTGCCGTCTCCTCTGCGATAATCGCTTTCAGGCGCCAATTAATCCGGTGATAGATGTAAATAATGCTCATAATCAGGAGAATTGCCCCCGCCGCAACCGCCACGACAAGTCCAATGTTTTGCGTGGGGCTGGAAACGGGTACGCCAAACCACTTGCGGTAGATCTGATCGTAAATGCCGCTCTCCTGTACCGCCTCGATACCTTTATTCAGGCGGGCCAAAAGCTCCGTACTGTCCACAGCGACAGCAATGGCGTAGTTTTGCTGGTTAAACGCCTTGCCAACAACCGTCACCTCGTCGGAAATGTTGTTTCGTGTGCTAAAATAGCTGATTACCAGCGTGTTCCCAATCATCGCGTCTACTTCTCCGCGATGCAGGGAAAGCAGCGCCTTCTCCGGGTTTTGATAGGAAATAGCAGAGACGTTTTCCAAGGTATCTAAAAAAGCGTTGCGTGTATCGCCGTAATCAACCCCTACCCGCTTTCCTGCCAAATCGCTGAAGGTCTTGATTCCTTTGGTGTCTGAACGAATATAGATAGAGTCGGTATTCTGGACCGATGTAGTCGAAAACGCAAAGCGCAGCTTTCGGGCTTCAGATACCTTCATTCCCTGAATAATATCGGCCTGTCCGGCTTCGATGGAGGCATATGCCTCTTCCCACGGCATGGGGAGAAACTCAAACTCCAAGTCAGTAAATAAACCGATGGCTTTCATTAAATCGACATTAAAGCCCTTAAAGATTCCGTCGGAGTCTACAAATTCATAGGGAGGAAAGTTTTCGTCTCCCGCAACCCGCAGTGTTTCGGCGGCGGTGGGCAGCGTGAGCACTGACAAAATCAACAAGCTCACCAGAATGCCAAGCAATCGTTTTATTTCGCTCACCCCTCGTTTTGATGTGTCATGAAGGCGTCGGCTCTTTGAAATTAAATCCGCGGGTGTCACAGACCGTCGTCTTTACTTAAAATTTTTACAACATTATAACACATGCTGTGGAAAGGCCACAACAGAGGGTATGTGCAAATTTTGCGGTGCAAATTTTGCACATACCTTTTTCCGCCCTCTGTTTTTGTGCAAAAATAGGGGGATTTTGGGGGGAACTTTTTTGGCACGAAACTTGCTCATAGTATTTTAGAGCAAGAAATTCAGCTTCGGATGAAAGGAGTAAGTTGGACAGCCTCGGGAGCAGCCACAAGAAAATTTGCGTGTTAAATTTAGGAGGTATGCCTTTATGTCTTTTGAAAACGTAGACCAAGTCTTGAACATCAACACAGATATGATTACAACCCTGGCCCTGGCCGCAGTCTTGCTACTGGTCGGATACTACGTAACGAACAAATTGAGCTTCTTAAAAAGATACTGCATTCCAGCCCCGGTTGTGGGCGGCTTCATCTTTATGCTGATCACATGGATTGGCCACTTCAGCGGAGCTTACTCGTTTACCTTTGACACAACATTTCAGGCTCCCTTTATGCTGGCGTTTTTTACCACGGTGGGATTGGGTGCCAGTGTACAGCTTTTGAAAAAAGGCGGCGTTTTGCTGGTGATCTACTGGCTGATCGCCGGAGTTGTTTCCGTGATTCAAAACACCATCGGGATCGTGGTCTCCTCCCTCACGGGACTTGCCCCCGCATACGGACTTCTCTCCAGCGCCATTTCAATGATCGGCGGACACGGCGCGGCGGCGGCCTATGGAAAGAGCTTTGCCGAAATCGGATATGCACAAGGTACATTGGTGGGCGCAGCGGCGGCGACATTCGGTCTTATTTCCGCCGTGCTTGTCGGCGGCCCTCTTGGACGCCGTCTGATTGAGAAATACAACCTGAAGCCGGACGAGAGCGAGAATTTTGATACCAGTGTTACTGAAATCAATGTTTCCACAGGAAAAACGCTGAGTGGGTTGGACATTATAAAAAATGTCACGGCAATCTTGTTTTGCATGGCGTTCGGCACAATGGTCGCCAAATGGATCAGCATTTTAATCAATTTGGTCTCTCCCAATCCTCTGAGCCTTCCGGACTATGTTGGGGCTATGTTTATGGCCATCATTGTGCGAAATTTAAATGAAAAGATTAAACTCTATGAATTTGACTATCCTATGGTAGAAAAAATCGGCGATGTCATGCTGGCCTTGTATCTGTCTATGGCGTTGATGACACTTAAAATGTGGGAACTTGCCGGATTGGCCCGCCCCATGCTGATTGTCCTCCTCTGCCAGGTGGTTGCTCTGGCGCTGTTTGCCTATTTTGTGGTGTTTCGCATT
This sequence comes from Oscillibacter sp., assembly GCF_031978065.1. Taxonomy (GTDB): domain Bacteria; phylum Bacillota; class Clostridia; order Oscillospirales; family Oscillospiraceae; genus Oscillibacter. The sequence continues at coordinate 2,527 of NZ_DALZCH010000002.1, read as the reverse complement.
CTGGGAAAGAACTATGACGCGGCGGTCATGTGCGCCGGACTGATGGGACACGGTCTGGGCGCGACCCCATCGGCAATTGTCAATATGACCGCCGTCAACGAGCGGTATGGTCTTTCCCGCAGGGCAATGATGATTGTGCCGATTGTGGGCGCATTTCTGGTGGATATTATTTATCAGCCGGTAACCATTTGGTTTATCGCAACCTTTGTCAAACCGGCATAAGATACTGATTCTTTCACCCAGCCGTACTTAAACGATAAAAATCCCCCCGAAATCCGCAGGAACAGCGAGTTTCGGGGGGATTATTTCTTTCAAGCTTCTCATGAGCCTTTTCCTAAAGGTGTTTGTCCCTTCCCTGCGGTCCTCGCTCGGCTGGCATCCCGCAGTCAACTCAGCCAAAAGCACAAAGGGCAAAGCCGGGAAATGCCTTACAGCGCGTATTGCAGGGCACGGCGCAGACGCTCCTTTGCCCGGTGCAGCGTCCGGGACACGGTGGAGGGGTCCACACCCGCCTCCTCCGCAATTTCCCGCATGGTCAGCCCGTCGTCAAAGTACCTCTCCAAAAACTGGCGCTGGCGGGGCGTCAGCTCCCGCTGGCGGGCCAAATGAAGCTGGCGGCGCAGACGGGCCAGACGATCTCCGTTGTCCTCGGCGTTTTCCCGCAGCCACACTGTCATGTCTCCCATCCACTCACTGGAGCGGGTGGAAAAAGCATTAGAAGCAGTACTTTTCATCCTTGTGATACCCCCTTTCGTAATAATGGGCAGTCACCACTGCCAGCTCCCGCGCCTCCCGCAGCAGCGGTTCCAGCTCCGCAATGCGCCGGGTCAGACGAAAAATTTCCTCCGGGTCAGCTTGCCCCTGCCGCTTCTGTTTCAATTCCCAAATGCGCAGGCGCAGGGCCTCGGCACCGTCCCGGTATGTAACGGACATCTCAATCAGTGTCATCAGGCATTCACCTCTTCTCCCAGCACCCGGCGAAAAGGCTCCAGCTCTCCCCGGGCATATTCCGGAAGGCAGGCGGCGCAAACCAGCTCTCCATTGATCTGCCAATAGGACTCTCCCGGGCATAGTTCTCCGCCGCACGGCCCGCAGCGGGGACCTTCCCGTCCTCTGTATGGTATTTTTCTCATATAAATCACCCTCCCATCAAAAACAAGGTTGACAAACCTCTCACTGTCTGCTAGAATAACTTTTGCTGTTGGATGCGCTGGTGTAGCTCAGCTGGTAGAGCAGCTGATTTGTAATCAGCAGGTCGGGGGTTCGAATCCGTCCACCAGCTCCAAATGAATATGGGGGAATTCCAGAGCGGTCAAATGGGGCAGACTGTAAATCTGTTGTCTACGACTTCGATGGTTCGAATCCATCTTCCCCCACCAAAATGTGAAACCCTTGCGGCTCTAAGAAAAGAGTGCCGCAAGGGTTTTTACTATTTATAAGTTTATAGCATTTTTAAATACCTTTATTTTCTCTTAAACGTCGTCAGATTACCGTCAAAATTGCCGTCAATTTAGGTGTCAAACACCCCCGTATAAATGACATATTTTTTTATCTTTATACTGAATTACGATCACAAAAATAAAAACGACCCCCAAGAATCATCACTTGAGGGTCGTTTTATAAATTTTTTTGTAATTCTTCGACAGTTTTCCACATTTTTTACTGTTTCTTTGACGTACTATAAGTAACAGTAAAATTTTAGAAAGGAAAACTACTATGGAAAACTTATCTGCTGAATACCTGCTCCTGTTCAACGCCGTATCAGAGACGGTAAATAAACTGGAGGAGATGAAGCAAGCATTGCTCAATGTTCAAATATGCGCTGAAGACTTATACATAAGCAAAGACGATCAGAATGCCTCTTGAACAAACCTTTCCAGTGAATCCAGTTTGTCCACTGCATTTCTTTTAGAGGACATATCCTCTTGCTTATCAGGAAAAGCATCTAACGCATCTCGAATTAAATTGATTTTCTCAAAAATCAATCCAGATATTCTTGTGTTTAGATCGTACCAATTAAACAACGCAATCAATCCAATCTGTCAGCCAATACCCATAGGTAAGAGACCACAGTCTCTTTTGATACTTCCCTTCGTATATTCTGTAAATCCACTCGCGTTCTTCCGCCTGGGGGCTTACAATGCTATCCTCTGTAATTTCAGGAAGTTGACTAGCAGCCGCCGACACCGCCATTAGATTTAAGCAACATAGCGCCGCAAGAATAAATAGCAACGGCTTTTTCTTGTTTCTCATTTTAATGCCTCCAAAATTTTTATTTATATATTGGCAAATCTGAATAGGGAGGGTCGTTTATGCCCTCTCTGCTCAGCGTGTCACGGGGTTCCCCATTGATGTATAAGAGGAAATTACCATCCGCTTTTTCCTCCAGATATGAGTGTTCGGGCATGATACTAACATCTGTTACTTTTGGAGAATCGTCTTCTGGCGGCCTGTACAAAGTCTGAAAAACAAATGTATAAGAAAGCATGGTAAGCAAAACCAGAGATGCAATCGTAAGCGACTTTAC
>NZ_DALZCH010000001.1:0-77019 GCF_031978065.1 Oscillibacter sp. | reverse complement strand
AGGGGCGGGCGGCCCATCGGGGCCGGGGGATGGCAGTGCGCCGGAACGGCAGACCGCCGCTCTACGAAAAACGGCGCGGCCATCAGCCGCGCCGCAATCTGCGCAAATGCATTCAGTTTAAGGGTCTGGGGAATCCAGCGTGTACATGGGAGGCGGCTCTTACCTTTTCAATTCGCCGGTGGCAGACGCGGTGAGATAGGCGTTGATAAACCCGTCAATGTCGCCATCCATCACTCCATTGATATTGCTTGTCTCAAAACCTGTGCGGGTGTCCTTGGCCATGGTGTAGGGCATAAAGACATAGGAGCGGATCTGGCTGCCCCACTCAATTTTCATCTGCACGCCCTTAATGTCCGAAATCTTCTCCGCGTGCTGCTGGGCCTTCAGCTCCAAAAGCTTTGCCCGCAGCATCTTCATGCAGTTATCCTTGTTTTGAAACTGGCTGCGCTCCGTCTGGCAGGAGACGATCACCCCTGTGGGCAAGTGAATCAGGCGCACGGCGGAAGAGGTTTTATTGATGTGCTGCCCGCCGGCGCCAGAGGCGCGGTAGACCTGCATCTCGATGTCCTCGGGGCGAATCTCCACCTCCGCGTCGTCCGGGAGGTCGGGCATGACCTCCAGCGCGGCGAAAGAGGTCTGTCGGCGGGCGTTTGCGTCGAAGGGGGAAACCCGCACCAGACGGTGCACCCCGTGCTCGCTTTTCAAAAAGCCGTAGGCATTTTCACCCTCGATGGAAATGGTGGCGGATTTGATACCCGCCTCCTCGCCGTCTTCAAAATCCAGAATCTGATATTTGAAGTCGTGGCGCTCCGCCCAGCGGGTGTACATCCGATAGAGCATCTCGGTCCAGTCCTGTGCCTCGGTGCCGCCCGCTCCGGCGTGGAAGGACAAAATGGCGCTGCAATTGTCATACTCGCCGGAGAGGAGGGTGGAGAGCCGCTGCTCGGAAATCTCTTCCTCAAGACGGGCATAGCCTGTCTTCAGTTCTTCCAGAAGGGAGGCATCGTCCTCCTCCTGCCCCATTTCGCACAGGGTTTTCAAATCCTCCAGCTCGCCGACCATTTTCTCATAACGGCCCAGCTTGCCCTGCAAGCGCTTGAGCTGCTGCTGCACCTTCTGGGAGCGCTCCAAATCGTTCCAAAACTCCGGCTCGCCGGTCTGGGCCTCCAGACTGTCGGCCTCCCGTCTGGCGGAATCGATATCCAACGCCGCGCCCAGCTTTTCAAGCTCTGGCCCAAGGGCGCTCAGTCGCTGCTTATATTCGTCATATTCGATCAAAGCCATGATTGATTCTCCATTTCGCGTATTTCATCAGCCAAAACATTATATAGGAGTTTTCCCCGTTTGTAAAGGAAAACAGCGGCAGAACCGTTACAATTCCGCCGCCGCCATCCTTCTGCCGCTATGCCGCTATCGCGTGTCTTTTTTGTTGGAGGTCCGTCCCAGAATGTAATCGACGCTTACATCGTAAAAATCCGCCAGAGAGCACAGGACATGCGGGGGAACCATCCTCTGTCCGCTCTCATAATAAGCATAAGTACGCTGGGGAATATTAACGGCCTTGCCCACGCTTTCCTGCGTCAGGTCTGCGTCCTCGCGCAGACTTCGTATTCTTTCATATCGCTCCATGTTTATCACCATGTCCAGTATAGCTAAGAACAATTTGTTCTATTGATTTTTAGAATATTTTGTTCTAAACTATATAAAGCTGGGAGGTGTGTTTATGCCGGATTACAAGGAACTGTATTTAAAGCTGTTTCGGGCCTCGGAGGAGGCCGTCAATCGTCTGATTGCCGTGCAGCAGGAATGTGAAGAGCTGTACCTCAGCCAGGACGAACGGGAAGGGGCGATAGAGTCCCCGACACCGAAAAAAGCGAGAAGCGCGGAGGCGGAGTAATTCCGCATCCGCGCCTTGCCGGCTGCGCAAAATCAGCGGCCTTCTGAAAAAAGCCACGCTTATTTCCCCACCTCAATCAAGGACCGCGCTCCCAGCAGCGCAAGCCCGCTGATAAAAATTGCCGCGCCGGAAATCATCAGCAGCCATTCGATTTTCACCATGTCGCCCAAGGGGCCGAATACGGCCATGCCCAGCGGCATCGCAAGCCCGCTGAACATCATCATCACGCTGAACACCCGGCCCATTTTGTCCGGGTCGATGTTGCTTTGCAGAAGGGTCATGCTGGGCGAGTTGTACAGGGGCACTGTCCCCCCGCACAACAGCATGACGCCAAGGTATATCCAGAAATTCGGGATCACACCCAAAAGGACGCTGGTAAGCCCGAACAGCACGCAGGCGAGAATCATCGTGTGGGCCTTGTTTTTAAAGCCGCCCCACGCGGAAATCACCACGCCGCCCAAAATCGCGCCCGCCGAAAACACAAGCTCAATGGCGGTGAGCCGCCATACGTCGTCTCCAAAAGTGCGTGCCGCCTGAAGGGGCGTGAGCAGGGCGGAGGGAGACACAAAAAAGGAAAAAAACGCGCCGTAGACAATGATCAGCTTCAGCCAAGCTTGAGAATTGATATACCGCAGGCCCTCCCGCAATTCGTGGACATAAGCCCTGATGCCGCGCTGAACCTCTCCCACGCGGGGAATGCCGGACACCTTGACGAAAAGAAACACGATGGCAATGCCGACGGCCGCGGTGATTACATCAATGAAGAAAATATACCCAATGGGCATCAGCGACAGTAGCGCCCCCGCCGCCATAGGTGAGACAAACATATTCAGCGACTGAATGGAGCTTTGGATGCCGTTAAACCGCTGCAAGCTTTCCAAGGGTACCATTTGGGGGATCATGGCGGACACGGCGGGTTGCTGAATTCCTTGCCCGAGAGACCGGGCCGCCACCACGATGAGCATCAGCCAGATGCTTCTGTGGCCGGAAAGGTATGCCAGTGCCAGACCCAGTGTAATCAAAGCGATGCACCCATCGGAAATGACAATCAGATATTTGCGGTTGTACCTGTCGGCCCAAACGCCGGCAAAAGGGGAAATCAGCGTCATGGGCAGCAGTGCCGCGCAGGTGAACAGCGTCATGATTACGCCGGATTTCGTCTCCAGCGTGATCTGCCAGGTGATGGCGTGCTGCACCAGCATCGAGCCGAACATGGACACGAACTGTCCTGCCATATAAAGCGTTACATTGCGCTTCCAGCCGGTCATGCGAGAGCCTCCTCTGTGTTAACGGTTGGGGAGAAATTTGGTCGGGACTTGTCTGTTGTACAGTTCCTATCTGACTAGGATTTGAAAACCTTCTCTTAAAAAATTTCTGCGTTTTGGAAATGCGCATGTGCAAGCGGACGGGGTTTGGCGTTATCCAAACGGTTTTCGCAAAATATAGCAAACCCCCTGAAAGATTGGCTTTCAGGGGGTTTTTTGTGGCGGAGAAGGAGGGATTCGAACCCTCGAAACCCGTTAAGGTTTACATGATTTCCAATCATGCGCCCTCGACCAACTAGGCGACTTCTCCATAGCTGCTTGAAAAAACTGAGCGATATACAATTACTGTCGTGGGACAGCTTTATTATTATACCAAAACATGTCGGAATGTCAAGAAAAAAGTTTTGCGCATTTAGCGTCGTGAAATTGGGAACCCTCTCTCCCAATCCGGATGCGGGGAAAGGGCGGGAGCCTTGACTCCCGCCCTTTTTGTCAGCGCATGGTGGAAACCAGATGATCCACAGTGTGATCCACGGCGACGCCCAGCTTTTGAATGCCTTTACCCACCTGAGTTTTCATGGTCCGCTTTCCGTGGGGCATCATCATTCCAACCAGAGCGCCCGCAGCCATTCCGGCGCCCATGCCGAACCAAAACCCGGCATTGTTCCTCATATTTCGTCACTCCTTTTGCGGTCTAAAGCTAGTATGGCGCGTAGAGCGCGTCTTATGCCGGAAATTGATTTGCCAAATACCACCGGATTCTATATAATAAAAAAGAAATAATAATTGAGAAAAGAGAGGACTTGACATGACCGTTTTGTATCTGATCCGCCATGCCGAAGCGGAGGGAAACCTCTATCGAATCGCGCAGGGCCAGTGTGACAGCATCATCACCGACCGGGGCTATCAGCAGATAGCCGCCTTGGCGGAGCGGTTTCGTGATGAGCAAATCGACGCGGTGTATTCCAGCGACCTGACTCGCACCCGCATTACTGCCGGGGCCATCGCCAACACGAAGAGTCTGCCCATTCAAACCCGGCAGGATCTGCGGGAAATCTGCGTGGGTGAATGGGAGGAAAAGACCTGGGGCGAAATCGGCATCCAGGCGGCGGAGCAACTGGCGCTGTTTACCTCCCGACCCGACCTGTGGCAGGTGGAGGGCGGCGAGAGCATGGCTGCCGTCCGGGACCGGATGCTGGCGGCGCTGAGGGACATCAGTGAGAAAAATTCCGGCAAAACCGTGGCGGTGTTTTCCCACGGCTGCGCCATCCGGCTGACGCTGGGGGAGATTGAGGGCTGCGGACTGCATGAGATTGGAAAGACGCCTCACGGCGACAACACCGCAGTTTCCAAAATTGAATATGAAAACGGAAAATTTCGTCTGCTTTACAGGGATGACAACAGCCACGTAAAGGCCCTGTCCACTTTTGCAAAGCAGCACTGGTGGAAGCACCCCAACGGTGTGGAGCCGGGGCTGTATTTCCGTCCCTTGGAGCTGCCCGGGCAGGCCGCGCTGCTGACGGACTGCGTGGAAAGGGGCTGGACGGCAGCGGGAGAGACGCTGGAATTCAGCCCGGACGTGCTTTTGCGGGAAGCGGCCGAGCGGCCCACCATCGGCGCCTATATGCAAGGCGCACCCGCCGGAATTCTGCAATTGAATCCCGAAAAGGAAGCGGAGGAGAAGGCGGGCTGGATTTCTCTTTACTGCATGGCGGAAAGCTGCCGGTCCAGAGGGCTTGGCATTCAGCTTTTGGGGCAGGCCGTTTTGCGCTACCGGGCCATGGGGCGGGAAAAGCTGCGGCTCTCTCTGCGTCGGGGGAACGAAGCTGCTTTGCGCTTTTTCTCTCAGTATGGATTTTCTCCCGTGGACACGGAGGGGGAGCCGCTGGTGCTGGAAAAGGACATTCGCTCCCGGGAGTGGACGCCGGAAACGGTTTGACACAGCGGCGTGGCCTTCTAAAAATTCTGAATGGTATTTCGGGCGGAAACCGCATATCCTGATAGACAAGACCCCGCGCCGACGCGGGGCGGGAAGGGACGGGCGCACCGTGAACCTATTTGTCATTGTATTGCTGTTTTCAGTGGGACTTTTGCTGATCGTCAAGGGCGGAGACTGGTTTTTGGACGGGGCGGTGTGGATTGCGGAAACCTCGGGCATCCCGCACTTTATTGTGGGAGCCACCGTGGTATCCGTTGCCACCACGCTGCCAGAGCTGACGGTGTCCATCACTGGCGTGCTGCGAGGGGAAATTGATCTGGCTGTGGGCAATGCCGTGGGCTCCGTCACCGCAAATCTGGGGCTGATTTTGGGCATCTCCGTGCTGTGCATTCCCTCCGCCGTGGACCGGCAGTTTGCCCCAAAGGCGATTTTGATGATCTGCGGAGCGGCACTGCTGACCATTTTGTGCCGAAACGGGAGCCTGACGCTGCTTTCCGCGCTGCTGCTGTTTCTGATCTTTGCCCTGTATCTTTGGAGCAATCTCCGCGACGCGGGACGGGGCATGGCGGCGGAGCGGAAAGGCCGGGCCCGCCGAGGCCGCGCCTCCCGGCGAATGATACTTTCAAAGCTTGCGATGTTTTTTCTGGGCCTTGCGGGGATTATCGGCGGCTCCCGCCTGCTGATTGATTATGGCAGCGAGTTGGCCCTTCGGCTGGGCGTGCCTGCCGGAGTGATCGGAGTGACGCTGGTGGCGGTGGGTACGTCGCTGCCCGAGCTTGTGACGGCTCTTGCCGCCATTGCAAAAAAAGAAACGGCGATGTCCATTGGAAACATTGTGGGCGCCAACGTGATTGATTTGACGCTGGTGCTGCCTTTGTGCGCCGCCGTATCCGGCGGGCGGCTGGACATCGGTTCGCAGACCACCACGCTGGATCTGCCCATGTGCTTAGGTGTGTGCGCGATTGCCATGCTGCCGCCTCTTGCTGTGGGCCGGTTTTATCGCTGGCAGGGCTTTTTGTTGCTGGGGATGTACGTCGCGTATCTTGCAGTTTTGATGACGTGAGGGCGCGCCGGGAAATTTTTTTTAAATTTCCCGGCGCACTTTCAATTCTGTGTGTTCCCGCGCTACCGCGCCCTCTGTCCCACCGGGGGCAAAGAATTTGCCACGGAGCAATGCGTCGGGATTTTAGCGGAACGCCGCGCCGGGGGTTACGGCATTTTCGCCGTCCAGCAAAAAGCCATCCCGGTCATTCACGCGGGCGTTGCGAAGCATCTGTTCATAGGTGGTGCTGCGAATCGCGCCGCTGCCGGTTCTGGTTCCGTTGTTTACAATTGCGGATTCGGGTGCTCCTACGCCGTCGTTTTCAAGGCCCAGCATCTTGTTGTCCGCAGCGCCGGCGGCTGTGCCGCTGGCGCCGGTTTCAATGCGCCGCTGGTCTTTATTTTTTACCACGGCGGTTCCAGTGGCGGAACTCGTGCCGGAACCTGTGCCGGTGCCGGTGTTGTTGTCAGTGGTGGATTGATTGGGAGTGCTATTGTTGGGCGTGTTGTTTTTGTCAGTGCCGCAGGCCGTTAAACTCAGGGCCATCAAAGCAGTGAGCAAAAACGCAAATGTCCTTTTCAAGTCGTTTCCTCCTTTGTGTGGACTTTATTACATTGCGATACCCTGTGTTAGTATGGTAAGTTTAACGCGAAACAACCGTGGTAGTTTTTTGCAAAACGAGGTGAAAAAAGTAACAATTTTAAAAAACTGCTTGCATTCTTTTAAGACGCATATTATCATATAAGTAGAAATCATTACTGGATAGGTTTTGAAAGGAGGCCCCATGCAGCCGCAGCGATATTCGCTTCAAAGAGAGAAAATTTACGCGGTCGTGCGGGAGAGCATGGATCATCCCACGGCAGAGATGGTGTTTGCCTGGCTGAAGCCGGAAATTCCCAGGCTGAGCCTGGGCACTGTCTATCGCAATCTTCACCGGATGGCGGAGGAGGGGCGGCTGCAGGAGTTGCCCGGTCCCATCGTCCGGTTTGACGGGGATACGACGCCCCACGCGCATTTTACCTGCCTTACCTGCGGCGCTGTGAGCGATGCCGCAGGCCCCTATGACCCCGGTCTGGATGCAGCGGCGTGCAAAAAAGGCTTTCGGGCCATACGCCACGCACTCATGTTTTACGGGACCTGCCCCCGATGCGGGCAGAGCGCGCGAAAAGAGGATTGCTGAGTGTTGCCGAAGATCTCCGGCATAAGCGTTGTTTTCATTTCCCCCGGACACCCATTTACCCGGCGGAATGTTTGCAGAAAACGGAAAAATCACAAGTCAGCCACGGCGGTGGCGCAGGCCGCGCCGCCGCCTGAGATAGAATGTTTGAAAGGGGAATGTTATCATGGAACTGAAGGGAAGCAAGACGGAAGCAAATCTGTGGACTGCGTTTGCGGGGGAGAGTCAGGCCCGCAACAAGTATGACTACTATGCAGGCAAAGCGCGCAAGGAGGGCTTCGAGCAGATCGCGGCTATTTTCGAGGAGACGGCCCTGAACGAGAAGGAACACGCCAAGCTGTGGTTCAAGGCGCTGGACGGCATCGGCTCCACCGATGAAAACCTGGTGGCCGCCGCTGCGGGCGAGAACTATGAGTGGACAAACATGTACGCCGAAATGGCCCGCACCGCCGAGGAAGAGGGCTTTTTGGCGCTGGCTGCCCAGTTTGAAGGCGTGGCGAAAATTGAGAAGACCCACGAGGAGCGCTATCTGAAGCTGCTGGAAAACCTGAAAAGTGGAGAGGTTTTCAAAAAAGGCGAGAAGGTCATGTGGTTCTGCCGCAACTGCGGCCATGTGGAGATTGCGGAGAACGCGCCCCAGGTGTGCCCCGTGTGCAACCACCCCCGGAGCTATTTTCAGGTTAAGGCCCTTAATTATTAAGGTTACATTTGCTGCCGGGGCGGCCGCTTTTGCGGCGGCCCCGGCTTTCCCTGTCTGACGGACAGAAAAAGCCATAAAAATCCGCCGTTTTTTGGGAAAAGCAAATTGCGCACAAGTGAAGCGGGGGACGATCCTGATAAGTTTGTGGAAACAGACAAAAACCGTGTCGATTCTCCCTGTGTATTTTTGAAATGTTTGTATAAAAGCCTGTTGACGTTTTTGTAAAAAACGGATATGATATAAAGACAAAATGACATGGTATGCGGAGTTTTAATACGGCAATAGGGAAAAGGAGTGCTGCATATGTATACACAGGAGATCACGGTCAATAACGAGGTGGGTCTTCACGCGCGGCCCGCGACGTTCTTTATCCAAAAGGCAAATGAGTTCAAAAGTGGAATCTGGGTGGAGAAGGAAGACCGCCGGGTAAACGCGAAGAGCCTTCTGGGTGTGCTGTCCCTGGGCATTGTCATGGGGACCAAAATCACGCTGATTGCCGACGGAAGCGATGAGAAGGAAGCCGTCGCCGCATTGGCGGAGCTGATCGAAAACAACTTTGGAGAATAACTCTTTCACCCGCGCTTAAAATCTCCCCGGAGAGAAAAGAGAAAAAGAGGCGACCGCGCCTCTTTCACCCCGCGGTAACGCGGGGTTTTCTTTTTTATGCGGGAATGAGAGGAGGGAGTACGTGACAAAAGACGAGCTGAGAGAAAAGGCCGGGAATCTGCCCCTGAAGCCCGGCGTGTATCTCATGATGGACAAGACTGGCAAGGTTATTTACGTGGGCAAAGCGAAAAAACTAAAAAACCGCGTCAGTCAATATTTTCAGGACAGTGTGTCTCACACGGTGAAGACCCGCAAAATGGTGTCTGAGGTGGACCGGTTTGACACCATCTTCGTTTCCAGCGAGTGGGAAGCGCTGGTGCTGGAAAACTCCCTCATCAAGCGGCACATGCCGCAGTACAACATTTTGCTGAAGGACGACAAGGGCTATCCCTTTGTGCGGCTGTCCAAGGAGACGTATCCCCGATTTTCCATGGTCCACCGCTACGCCGACGATGCGGCACGGTATTTTGGTCCCTTCGGCGGGAGATTTGAGACACGTCAGGCGCTGGACGCAGTGTGCGCCGCGCTGAAGCTGCCCACCTGCCGCCGGAAATTTCCGCAGGACATCGGCGTGGGGCGGCCGTGTTTGAACTATCACATGGGCCGGTGCGACGGGTGGTGCCGTCCGGGTCTGTCGGAGAAGGACTATCAGAGCCGCATGACTCAGGCGGCGGCGCTGCTGGAGGGAAAGTCCAAGCAGCTTCTGCGGGAGATGACGGAGGAGATGGAATCGGAAGCGGAAGACCTTCGCTTTGAGCGGGCCGCCGTACTTCGGGACCGGATTAACGCCATCGGCGCGCTGGCGAAAAAGCAGACAGTCATCGCAGGCCTTTGCGCCGACACGGATATATGGGGCATCTACAAGGGGGCCAAGTGCTGCTATGCCATCCTCCACATGGAGGACGGAAATCTGGCGGGCCGGGAGACAGAGCTGTTTATCGCTCCGGTGGACGAGGATGAAGGGGAAATGCTCGCTGCCCTCGCCGCACAGTATTACCTGCCCCGGTCGCTGCTGCCCCACGAAATTCTGCTCCCTGCCGACGCCGGAAACTGCGAGGAGTTGTCTGAAGCGCTGTCCCGCCGCGCGGGCCGCAAGGTCTGGGTCCACGTTCCTCAGCGGGGGGAAAAGGCGGGCCTTTTGGAAATGGCCCGGCAGAACGCCGCCGAGGAGGCGAAGCGAGCCACCACGCGAGAGGAGCGCAGCAGTCAGGTGCTGGCCCTTTTGACGAAAATGACGGGCCTGCCCCGTCCGCCGGAGCGGATGGAATCCTATGATATCTCCAACACCGGCTCCAGCGAAATTGTCGCCTCTATGGTGGTTTACGGTGGGGACAGGCCTCTGAAAAGCGCCTACCGCCGGTTTCAGATCAAGGATGTGTCCGGACACCCGGACGATTATGCTTCCATGCGGGAGGTGCTGCGCCGCAGGCTTCAGCGGGCTGCCGACGGTGACCAAAAGTTTTTGCCCCTGCCGGATGTGTTTTTGATTGACGGCGGCGAGGTCCACGCGAAAACGGCGCTGGAGGTGACCCGGACCTTTGGTCTGGACATCCCTATTTTCGGCATGGTGAAGGACGACCGTCACCGCACCCGGGCGCTGGTGACCCCGGAGGGGTTGGAAATCGGCATTCAGGCGAATCAGGCGGTGTTTGCCCTGATCGGGCAGATTCAGGAGGAGACGCACCGTTTTGCCATCACCTATAACCGGGAGAGTCATCGAAAAAATGCTCTGCGCTCCGCGCTGGACGATATCCCCGGCGTGGGCCCGAAACGCCGGGAGGCGCTGCGAAAGCATTTCGGAACTGTCAAGGCCATTCGCGCCGCCACGGAAGAAGAACTTGCGGCGGTGGTAGGGCCTGCTGCGGCGAAAGGGGCGTACCGCCATCTCCATAAAATAGATACTCCCGCCATCGCCGGCGAATCGGCAAAGCAGGACGGCTGACGTGAGGTATTAAAAAATGGAGCCGCTCCGATACAACGTCACACACGAAGGACCTCCAAGCGCCCAGAGAGCGCTTGGAGGTCCTTTTTAAACAGGATAAAAAACGCAGGAGGCTCAATGCCTGAAAAACAGCTTGCGTAGTCGATACTGCCACAGCAGCGTCATCTGCCCCAAAGCCCGGTCCAACAGAAGAAACGTTAAGTTTGCGCCCAGCAGAAACGCCACCCACAGGGGCCATGCGTAGCCCGCAAGCTCTTCGTTCAGCACATCCAACCCCACCGCCCGCAGCAGAAAATACAAAACGGCCACGGCGGAGTTGAATACCGCCAGCTTGCAGAGTAAACGCACAAGGCGAAGCCGCAGCCGGTTCAGCGTGGGACGTAAAACCGGATAGTGCCCCAAAAGGAGATAGACCAGCGCGCATTCCTTGTCCGGTGCCAGCAGCAGAGCCAGTATCGCTGTCACACCGTAGACGCTCAGGGCGGGCCGGGGGCCGCGCTCGGAAAGCACCGGCAGCAGGGCCAGCATTGCCAAAAGCGGAGCGCAGTATGTGGCCCCGGGAATCATGCATCCCAGAAGCAGCAGCACGGTCCCAAGGGCCGCGGCTACACCGCACAGGGCGATTTCATGACTTTGCCGCCCCATGTCAGCTCACGTCCTTGTATTTGAGCTTGTAATAGCTCCAGCAGCGCCACTTGGAGAGCAGCTCCTGCCCGCTTTGATCCAGCGCGTCCAGCGTGGTCACGGTCCCGTCCGGCAAAACCGCCGTCCCTTTCTGCACCACGGAATAAGCAGTCCGGCGAAGCTGGTTTAGGAATTGGAACCAGGGGCTTTCGTCACCTCGTCCCGTCAGTTCCAGCACTGTCGCGCCCAAAAAGGAGGCGCTGATAGTTCCGTCTTCAGGCAGATCCACAGCGGCCACGCTTGCGTCCCAGTCCAGCGCTTCGGCGGCCGTGTCGTTGGCCCAGATGACATAGGGGGTTTCATAGGACTTCAAAAAGCCCGCCGAGCCATTTTCCTCCGGGGTCAGATTCATTCCAAGCTCCTTGTAGGCAAGCTGATTGTCTCCCAGATAGGGCAGGTGATCTCCGAGAAAAACCAGCACCACCGGCTCGCTGCTGGCGGCAAAATAGTCCGTCAGGCGGCCCAGCATGGCATCTGCGTCACGGGCGCCCTCAATGTAAACGGAGAGGAGCTCTTTAGCCTGGTCAGAGAGAGGGGCGGAAGTTTGCATTGGGGGATAGGCATAGTCCGCACCGTATTTGTCGGCGGTGTAAGACATGTGATTTTGGATGGTGGTGGTGTAGTTGAACAGCGGCTTCCCGGCGGTTACGGCGGCTTCAAAGTTCTCTTCAATCAAACCGGCCAGCGAATCGTCGGTGACCCAGCGGCCCTTGTATGCGAGGTCCGGCATATCTTCCGCAAACTCGATTTTCTCCGCGCCGAAAAAATCATAGACGTTTTCCCGGTTATAGAACCACGCGTCCCCGGGGTGGAGAAAAGAAGTGGCGTAGCCATCCGCGGCAAAAACGCGGTACAGGCTGTCCAGATTGCGGTTCACCGCTCTAAAGGCGGAGGTAGTGGTGGCGGAGAGGGCGTTGGTCTGCATACCCGTCAGCACGTCAAACTCGGTGTTGGCGGTGCCTCCGGCAAAGCCGGGGACCACCACATGGCCGGAAACAGCGTGAGCGCTTTCTCGAATGGCATGGAGATTTTTCAGAGGGTTTTCCTCTGCCGGATAGGTAAACATGGGCTGGTCCGTCACATCGGAAAACGCCTCGTTCATCACCATAATGACGTTTACCGGCGCGCCCTGTCCGGGAGCTTGGTTGCCACTGTCCCACTCTTCCGCAGCCGCCCGGCTGAAGCCCGCCGGCTTATCCACGGTGTAGGTGGTAAAGTGATGGGTGAAGCAGTAGGAAAACCCCAACTCGTTAAACACCGAGGGAACGTAATAGGAATTGGAAACGGGGAAGGAATTGTAAAGAGAGTTAGAGGCGTAAACGGTAAAAATCAGGCCCATCAGCGCGCCCAGCGTAATCACCGCGCCCGAAAAGCGCAGCAGGAAGCGAATCCAGATGGGTCTTCCGGGAGACAGCGGCCTGCCCCGAAAAAAAATGCCCAGAGCCACCAGCAAAGCGCAGCTTATCACCACAGCGGCAATCGCGGGCCATGGAAAGCGAATGGCATAGGACCCGGCGGCGCTTCCGGCTTCTTTTAAAAGACCCAGATCCCGGGGAAACAGCGGCTCATTGCGGACCTCGATTTTAATGCGGTTGGCAATGGAGAGAATGCCGCAAAGGGTCCCCACCAGCGCCGCAGAGAAAAATACGTTTGCAAACAGTATGGCGAAGGCCACAATCAAAAGCCCAATAGGCAGGGCGTTCAGCACGATGAGCAGCGGCTCCGTCAAAAAAAGAGAAAGGGCGGAGCGCAGGCTGTTCGGCTGAATCCACAGGCAAAGCAGTGTGTAAAACCCCGTCAACAATACCGCCAGCAAAAATGTCAGCGGCAGACCCATGCCACGGGCGGGAAGGGGCTTTGTATGTTGTCTCATATATAGTATAATAATCCTTTCCTCACAATTTGAAATTCTTTTTCATTATAATGCTTTTTTGAAAAAAAGCAAGAAAAGGACCTTCTGGCTTGTGCGAAAGAGAGAAAAGCGCCCCGCCTTTTGGCGGGGCGCTTGGAAGTTACTGCACTTGATTCTCGTGCTCGACATGCAGGCCCAGCATGTCATCCACGGGGATAGAGAGCAAGATACCCCGCGCCTCGGATTTAATACCGGCCTCGGAGTTGATGGCCTGCATAATGGTGTGTTTTTCCTTGCGGCTGCAAAGAATGCACACGATGCTCTTTTCGGCCTTGATGGAGACGCCCAGAAGCTTTTCCGCTTCTTCGTAGCCCACGCCGCGCCCATCGATGATGGTACCCCCCATGGCGCCCACGGAGCGGGCGGCGCTCATGATTTTATCGGTGTACCCGCGGTTTACAATGGCGACCACCAGCTCGTATTTCGAGCCGCAGCAGCCCTCCTGCTTTCCAGTGTTCTGATCCAATTCCTTATCCTCCTCCCGCAGCAGCATCTGAGACAATAAGCTGCTGATTCCGGACAGCGGAATCGTAAAGACAATTCCGCGTCCCGGCTTGTGTAGCTGCATTTGCTGTGCGATTTCTTTGACGACGGAGGGAAACCGTTCCCTCGGTCCCATGGTGATCACGAAGTCCTTTTCCGTTTTTCCAAGGCCCAGATAGTCCAGCATCTCGGAATTTGCCGTTCCCATGCCGAAGCAAAGAATGTGGTAATACAGATGATGCCCACGGCAGATTTCGGCGACTTTTTCACCCTTGCCCCGATCCACGATGGTGACCATAAGCTTGATAATCCGGTTGCAGTCATTGTTCAATTGTCTCGCCCTCCTCTCCGTATTCTTGGGGCTCGTATTCTATAATCGTATCCTCCTGAGAGAACACGGCGTCGGCCTCCGTGCGCAGCGCCGACGAGCGCATCCGCATCTGATACACAAATCCCAAAACTTGAATCGTAATCAGCGGAGTCATGGCAACCATTGCCACGATACCGAACGCGTCGGTCATAATGTTTCCGCCAAAGGCTTCGGCCGCTCCGATGGCAAAAGGAAGCACAAAGGTAGCCGTCATGGGTCCGCTGGCCACGCCGCCGCTGTCAAAGGCAATGCCGGTAAAAATCTTTGGCACAAAAAACGACAGGACAATGGAAATGACGTAGCCCGGAATCAGGAACCACATAATCGAGATGCCCGTCAGCACGCGGATCATGCCAAACGCCAGAGACATCGCCACGCCAATGGAAAGGCTCAACTGCATGGCGCTCTGGGAAATCGAGCCCTGAGTGACCTCTTCCACCTGCTTGTTCAGCACGTGAATGGCGGGCTCGGCTGCCACAATGAAATAGCCGATAACCATGCCCAGCGGTATCAGCGCCCAATTGAAGGAAGCCTTGGCCATTTCTGAACCGATATAGTATCCCACGGGCATAAAACCCACGTTTGCCCCTGTCAGAAACAAAACAAGGCCGATAAACGTATAGAGAAGACCCACCAGAATCTTCACCATCTGGCGCTTGTTGTATCTGTGGGAAATGGCCTGAAACGCCAGGAAAAACAGCAGGATGGGACCAAAGGCCTTGCCCACCTCTTCTACATAAATGGGGAGGCTGTGTACGAACTGCGCCGCCACGTCCTTGGTGGTAATTACCTCCGTAATGGTAATCGTGGTGTAATCGGCGGAGGAGGGCTTATACAAAAGCCCCAGTACCAGTACCGAGAGAATGGGGCCGATGCTGCAAAGAGCAACAAGACCGAAGCTGTTGTCCTGAGAGTCGTCCTCTCGCATGGCGGCAAGCCCCGCGCCAAATGCCATGATAAACGGCACGGTAATCGGGCCGGTGGTCACGCCGCCGCTGTCAAAGGCCATGGGGATAAAATCCTTCGAGACATAAAAAGCCAGCGCGAAGACAATCGCATAAAAAATGAATAGAAGGTAGGCCAGATTCAGATGGAAAACGGTCCGCAGGACCGCGACGGTTAAAAAAAGTCCCACGCCCAGAGCGATTGTCCAGATCAAAACGCTGTCGGGGATGGCGGGAACCTGATGGGCCAGCACCTGAAGATCCGGCTCCGCCACGGTAATAATCACGCCCATGATAAAGCCCACCGCAAGTATGGCTGCAATGGGTTTTCCGGGTTTTCCAAAGTGGCTGCCGATGCCCTGTCCTATGGGCATCATAGCCACGTCTGCGCCCAGTGCAAAAAATCCCATTCCCACAATCAGCATCACCGCTCCGGCGAGGAACAGAGTGATGGTTCCCACCGGGACAGGAACAATTGTGATTCCCAGCAGGAACACAATAATTGTGATTGGCAGAACAGACGACATGGATTCCTTAATTTTCGCTTTCAGATTTTCTTTCAATGATATCCTCCTTACTATGTATTTCAAGGACTCCTGAAAGCCCTAAAATAAATTCGCCCATGCCCTCAATACGGACGGCGCCGAAAAACCACCGCACCCTGTCTGTGCAGTCGGCGGAGCGCCTCGCCGCGGCAAAAGAGCGAAATCATTTGTCAAAAGCCGTTCGCCAAGAAACGACGAGCGGCTGACCCTATATACTTAGTTTACGGATTATATAGGATTTGTCAATACTAAACCCCGGGTCATGCGCTTTTCCCGCTTTGGAGAGTATGCCCAACTTTTTTATGACAATCTCATAAAGCCCGGGCGTGCACAGAACAAGGGCGCGTTAAAAAAACCCCGGAAACCACTGTGGTTTCCGGGAGCCTTTTACTATTAAGGGGACCTGCGTGCCTGTAAGCCCGCGAACCTCGGCTCGCTGCTAGGTACGGGGAATGGGCAATAAAATTTTAACGGAATAAAAACATCGCCGCGCCGAGTTCGTCATAGCGCATCACGCCCCCGTGAGGGGGCATCCGCAACGGTATACGGGTCCGCTACATTCACATGGTTTCAAGTCACGCCCCCGTGAGGGGGCATCCGGAAGCTAAAAAATATCAAGGTGGGCGGTCTGGAAGTTTCAAGTCATGCCCCCGTGAGGGGGCATCTTCCCGCAACGTGGAATTGGCCACCTGATAAGCGGTTTCAAGTCATGCCCCCGTGAGGGGGCATCGTCCGGCGCTTATGAAATTCCCGGCATCGGACTGTTTCAAGTCATGCCCCCGTGAGGGGGCATCTGCGGGCTTTATGCCCCCTTTCAAGATAGCGGGTGTTTCAAGTCATGCCCCCGTGAGGGGGCATCAGCAGAGGATTGCCCGTCATGAGTTCCCACACGTGTTTCAAGTCATGCCCCCGTGAGGGGGCATCCGCACGTTATCCGCTTCTTCTGGAACGATTTCAAGTGTTTCAAGTCATGCCCCCGTGAGGGGGCATCGGTCGTTGGACTTACAAAAAAGCCTCTTCCCATCGTTTCAAGTCATGCCCCCGTGAGGGGGCATCTTAAATTTGTGCGCCGGGGTTTGCCGCCATGTAAGCGGTTTCAAGTCATGCCCCCGTGAGGGGGCATCCGCCATTGACGGCAGGGTCGCGGTCCATCTCATAGGGGTTTCAAGTCATGCCCCCGTGAGGGGGCATCTGGAATCTTCAATGGAGATACCAGCATTACGATAGTTTCAAGTCATGCCCCCGTGAGGGGGCATCCTTCACAGCCGCCACAAAATCCCACGGAATAGAAGTTTCAAGTCATGCCCCCGTGAGGGGGCATCGCGGCTGTACAAGTCGGAGATTATCAGGGCCGGGAAGTTTCAAGTCATGCCCCCGTGAGGGGGCATCCTGCCTTAAATTGCCCCGTTTGGTCCCGATAGGCGTTTCAAGTCATGCCCCCGTGAGGGGGCATCGGCTCCCAGATATGACAGTCGGAAAAGCGGGAGTTGTTTCAAGTCATGCCCCCGTGAGGGGGCATCGTGGGTCAATCCAATGAACAAATCCAGACCGAGTTCAGTTTCAAGTCATGCCCCCGTGAGGGGGCATCGTGTTTATATCGTCGTACCACTCCCACGTTAAAAACGTTTCAAGTCATGCCCCCGTGAGGGGGCATCTTGCCGACTATGTAAAGGAGATTATGGTATGAGTGTTTCAAGTCATGCCCCGGTGAGGGGGCATCAACAGACGCCTCGACCGCCAGATTATCGTTGATAGCGTTTCAAGTCATGCCCCCGTGAGGGGGCATCTTATCATAGCGTGAGTATCTGCCTCAGCCGGAACGTTTCAAGTCATGCCCCCGTGAGGGGGCATCGGCCGCTAGGCCGCTCCGGAGCGGAGGTAAACAAAATGTTTCAAGTCATGCCCCCGTGAGGGGGCATCGGCCGCTAGGCCGTTCCGGAGCGGAGGTAAACAAAATGTTTCAAGTCATGCCCCCGTGAGGGGGCATCACGCAGCCGTCCGTGTACTGGAACGGGGATTACATGGTTTCAAGTCATGCCCCCGTGAGGGGGCATCGCGATATCCTTTGAATAGTTGTTGATGATTTTGGGGTTTCAAGTCATGCCCCCGTGAGGGGGCATCAAGGAAACAGAACACCACCATGCCGAATAAGTAAATGTTTCAAGTCATGCCCCCGTGAGGGGGCATCACAAGCGGATATACACCGTAACGGGCTCGGAGGTTGTTTCAAGTCATGCCCCCGTGAGGGGGCATCCCACGCATAAACCACGTCCCCGCCTCGTGGCAATTGTTTCAAGTCATGCCCCCGTGAGGGGGCATCTTCGCACAGCTTGAACGTCTGGGCGATGAAGAGCTGTTTCAAGTCATGCCCCCGTGAGGGGGCATCGGCAGACCTCCGCGAACTCTCGTGGACTGTATGTGTTTCAAGTCATGCCCCCGTGAGGGGGCATCTTCCCGCAACGATAGCCGCAACTGCCACGCCCATAGTTTCAAGTCATGCCCCCGTGAGGGGGCATCACGCTGCCCCCGCCAAACTGGCTGTCATACAGACGGTTTCAAGTCATGCCCCCGTGAGGGGGCATCAAGGCTATATAAATCCACAATAGACGAAAAAAACAGGTTTCAAGTCATGCCCCCGTGAGGGGGCATCTCATCAGATGTGAGGGCGGCCATACCACCCCGGAAGTTTCAAGTCATGCCCCCGTGAGGGGGCATCCCGGGTAAAACACTGGAGGAAGTAGCGGCATATCTCGTTTCAAGTCATGCCCCCGTGAGGGGGCATCTGCAAAAGTGCACAACTTTTTAAAAAAAATTGTACTCTTACAGATTAATATTTAAAAATAATAGTAGCGCAAACATAAATTTATGGCATTATGATGAATAACCAGTTAAATCCTTAAGATTTTTCTATATTAGCTTGCGCGAACCTCCCGCGTTTACATGAGTGATGCCCATTCGCGCAAATGCTGATTCACAGCATCAAAACGCCATCTTGCTCATAGCGCAGGCCCTTTCCAAGAAATTCAATTCTGGGTTTCCAGTTACTCCCCAACCGATATAATCGAACGGAATCCTTTTCTGAATCGATTGTGCATTCCAACTGTGACTTTAACGCCACAAGCTGCGCGGGGGCGACCAGTAGCTCAAATACCGAATTCTGCACACGGCAGCCATAGGCCTCGCAAATCTTTGCCACTTTGCGCAATCGCTTTGCGCCATCGGATTCCTTTGTTTCCACATCATAGGAAAGAACAATCATCATCGCGCTTACCTCCAATGAAATGGCGGATACTCGTCCAGCTCATCCCGCAAAACTCTCGCCAGAAGCTTTGCCTGCGTGTGCGGGATCAAGCCAATCGGAATGGTTTCCTCCAAAAACGGATGTGTTATTGTTTCCTGCTTGCGCTTTTGCCACGCAGATAAAACCACTTTTCTTCCGGCTTCATTGAGCAAAACTGGGGCATTGAGCTGTTCATAACTTTTTTTGGTTATCTGACCGCGGTTGAGCAAAGAGATTGCCATTCTGTCACACAGCGGTGCACGTAATTCTTCCATTAAATCCAGAGCCAGCGCCGGTCTTCCAGGGCGAATTGAGTGAAGAAACCCGGCTGCGGGGTCCAGCCCCACGCCTTCCAGCGCAGACTGAACATCATTTTTGAGAAGCGTGTACAAGAAGGACAGCAGCGCATTGACCGGGTCTTCCGGCGGTCTGCGGTTTCGGCCGTGAAAAGAGAATTCATATCCCGCGATCATAGCAGGCAGGGCGGAAAAGTATGCAGCCGCAGCGGCTCCCTCCACTCCGCGCATTTCCTCCACCGTAGTGCAGTCCCGTAACTGCAAACCAAGAGCGGTTAGTTTTTCTGCAGCCCGCTTAAACACGTCTGCTTGATCCGTTCTTTCGCGCTTTTGCCGCAGCAGGAATTCTTTGCTGTTGGCAAGCTTCCCCAAAAGAAGATAACGTACCAGTCTCGTGCGCTGCACGGGGTCTTCCATAGCTGCAAACTGCCGTCTGCGCAGTAAAATGTTGCCGTGTAACGGTCCTTCAACCCGTCCAAGGAATTTGCCGTACTCAGAAAAAAACACCAACGCAATTCCCTGCTGGGCGCAAAATCCGATCAGAGGTGTAGAAACCGTGGCCGCTCCGAAGCAGTAGATTGAGGAGAGAGAATGTGCCGGAATCCGCACTTTTTCTTCACCGCCCACCTTTACCGCGATGTTCTCATTCTGGAGGGCAAGATAAGTCTCGGGCGTCAGAATATAGAGCGTATTTTGCAGCTGTTTCATAGAATGTCCTCCTCCAGAACGGTGTTCCACATTGTCTGGCAGTATGCGGCGGAGGAATGCTTGAGTTTTGGAGCGCACTCATCCTGCATGGAGCATTTTCTGCATTTTGCGCTGTATTTGGCTTGAGGCAGCAACTGCCGTGCCACAAGAAGTGCGACCGCTTTTGCGGTATCCGCCGTTGCCTTTCGGAGTTCTGAAGTCAGGGCGACTTCATCCCGCCGGTGCGCGTCAATGAAGAAGATCGCACCGGCGGATATTGTGCCGCCAAACTGCTCTTCAAGGCACATGGCCTGCGCACACAGTTGTATGTGATACTCCACCTCATCCCGGACAATGCCATGCTTATACTCCACCGGATATAGCCGATACCGTCCGTCCCCATACGGAAGATGGATGCCATCGGGAGACTGCGCGGCCTCCACGCAATCACAAAGACCGCTGACTCCCAAAGCCCTTGAGAAAACGGGGAGCTCAAACAGGCTGATATTCTCTCCCCGCCGCTCCACCCGCGCTGTGTGAACTCTTTGATGCTGCGCCCGGCCTGCGGCTGTAAACTCGTTTTCCGACCAGACCCGTTCCAGCGCCAAAAGCGCGCAGCGGCGCGGGCAGTAGCCGTACTGCGTTAGCCAGGAGAGTGGCAGTGGGTCTGGATCAACAGAAGAATTCGGCATCTTCCGGCACCTGATTCCAAATGATCTCACCGTAAGGAGAACAGAGAAATCCCACGTCCACACCGGCTGGCCTTGCGTCCAACTGGATGGAGGCGTTATAGTCCTTCCAGGAACGGGCATATTCCACATCTGATTTCTTTTCAACAGTGGCCAGATCAAACAGACGGTGGGAGGGGGCGCAGCCAAGCTTTGCCTGATGCTTTCTCTGCTCCAAGTCGCTGTCCGTACCGGTATGGCGGAAGATCACCAGCGGTGTAATGACCGACATCTCTCCCTTGCTGGCAGAACGATCATGCTCGTACATATTTAGGATGGACGCAAACAGAATATGCAGGTCCTGATCGTCAAAACCGGTTTCTGCCGCCAGATTTGCGCTGATAAAGCCGCGGGCCTCATAAAGGCCGTAAGAGATAAACTGCTTGCGGCCCATGGTGCGCAGAGAATCTTCGGACTGATCTGTCTCCCACGCCGTATAGTCTTCCAGTGTTTTTGCATTTGGCACATCAGCCGCCTTCGCCATTCTGGTGATGGAGATGTCCTGCGCCGTGATGGGGTCCAGCGACCGGGCAAACGTAAGCTGTACCGGGCCGCGCACCTGCCCGGCGTTGGGGCCGGTGGACATGACTGCGCCAAAGGTGCGTACGTCGTAAAAAAGCTCGCAGGCTTTCCGGCGGCCGGCATAAACCTCGTTCTTGCCCTTAGCGGAGATTTCCACGCCGGAGAGCTCCTTTGCCCGGGCAATGCCGGTGTTGATGTTGCTGGCGCTGCGAATCAGCATCTCCATACCGGGATCGCCCGCATGAGCTGCCTGAACATAATTGCGAATACGGCGCTTTATGGCTACGTCCGTAATGTAGCCGTGGCTGTCCTGCGGGTCCATGCGCGGACTGTTGCCAAGGTCAGGGTCTCCATTGGGATTGCCGTCGCGGCACTGGATATAGAAAAGAAACTCATACCGATTTTCGATTGCCATTGTTTTTTACCTCCCTTATTCTTTTGAAGCCGACGTAGAGTAGAGCGCCGCGCGCTGCTGATAGTAGCCAAGAGCGAATTCCGCCTGCTGCTCTATGGACAGCGTCGTGGGAATTTTTGAATCGCCGATACGGACGTAGATTTCGGAAAGGCAGCGTTCATAATAAATGGAAAGGCCCTTATCCAATTTACTTAAATGATGCTGCGCCAGTTTCGCCAGCCTTCCGATTACAAACGCGGGGCCGCTGCTGGCGGCGGTATAATACCGCTGCGCGAGTCCGACGCCGACCTCCGGCATGGCGGTCTGTTGAATGGCCACATAAGTTGCCATCAGTTGACCGCAGCAGTATGCCGCACTTTCCGTTCGGTCTGTCTTTGCCGCTTCCATCAGTTTCTCATCTCCTCTTTCCCGTTGTTTTCTGATCAGCCATACTTTTAAAAGCTGGAACGCCAGTGTTTCATGCTCAAAATGCCCTGCGCTGTTTCCCCCGTCCTGTTCCGCTGCCAGAATTGTGGAACGGATATAATGCAGTACCCGCACAGCCGTCTCATCCGGCAACGGTCCCGCCTTAATAATGGCATTCAGGACTTTTCCCAAAAGGTTTGGCAGTTCTTTATCCATTCGATCCCATATTTTTTTCGGATCACCGCCGGGTTTCAGCATACGGGTGCAAAGCGCTTTCAGTTTGGGCGGGTTTGCAAGGCCCTTGCCGTTCCAACGCACCAAAGACAGATCGTCAAACCAAAGCCGGAAACTTTGATACAGTTCTTCATAGCTGCCTTCGTACCAGCCGCGGACCATCATGCGTCCGCCGGCCCCCGACAAAGGTAAAATGTAATAGCGGGCGCTGAGCTGCTCAGGGCGCATACCGGCCCAAATGTTTTCAATCAGCTTTTGTGAGGACCGCAGAGCCGGTTTTTCATCATTTTCAGCGATTTCTTCCGACTCGAAGCTGCCATTGTCCCAGCCTGCGTCAAACAGGACCGGAAGCAGATCCTCCTCCTCGGTGATGGGGCCGGAGTACCAGTGGACCAGTTTTGCTCCGCCCAGAACTTCTGCTTTACGAAGCAAGTCGGACAGCGCCGCGTTTACCGCCGTCATGGCCTCCTCAGACACGGGCGCATTGGCGCTTTTTTTCAGACCGTAGGACTGAAACGCGTCCTTATCGAAGCAGAGGAACGCATCTCCCGATGTATGCCCGCCCACCGCCAGCAAGCCGGAAACCTTGGGGACCGTATCCATGGACGGAGCAGCCTGCCCGGTGATCAGACAGCGGGGACGGTCCCCGGTCTGGGTGGGAGAAAACTGCGCGCGAAATGTCTCCCACCAGGAAAGATACTTCTCGCTCTGCTCAATCGGAAGCCCATCCACCATAAAACTGACGGGGTCGGAGCCTTTCAGCTTTTGCTCCTCCATCGCCCGCTCCATGGCTGCGACGATTTCACCGTCCCGCAATGCCTGGGCGATGACGGCAAAACACGGCTCGTCGGCTGTTCCGTCATCCAGCATAGAGAGATAGAAATCACTTTTTGTCGGGATGTTTTTGTCTTTCTCCGGATCCTTGATGATCCGAAGAGGAATTTGCGCTTTTTCTACCAGAGGGTTGCAGTACCGCGTGCCGAGGGCGGCGGTGCCCACATCCGGCGCATATACATCCGGCGCGCCTTTTTCCCGCAGCTCGATGCCGAGAAATTCTCCTTTGGACGACAGACACAGATATGCTTTGACCCGTTTGCGCTTAAAGCCGGGTCTGGCCGCCAGATTCTTCTTCAGGGCATACTGGTATAATTCTGTCAGCACGTCGCCTTCACCTCTTTTCCGGTTTCAAAACCAACGGAGAATCAAACTCAGGAACCTGAATAACGCCGTTTTTCATTTGAGCGTGATATAAGGATACGGACGGGTTTGCCTGTTTCCCGACTTTCCACTCGTTCAGATCAAAAACGTCGTATACCATCAGACCAAGGTCCATATCCAGAGCAATGGAAAGCTCACCCGTGGAGCCCCACTCAAAGTAGGCCGGAAACTCTCTTGTCCCCATACAGGGCTGCATAAACATCTGCCCGCGCTTCACCCGCCGCTCAAACTGGTTGTACAGCTGCGAAATCGGCTTTTCAAAATCCGGGCGCGGTACGATTTCCGCGGTGACGCGGTAGCGCACATCTTTCAGCACCACAGCCTGCCGCTGGGTGCGGTTCTCTTCAATTTCAATGCAGGCGCTGGTGGGATTCTCCGCCGAGATGCGGGAAAGCTTGCTTTTTACCTCATTGCGCTTAAAAGTTGTGTATTGGATGGGGTTCAGGACCTCGATTTGATTCACCTGCCAGTAAAACTCCGCGGGTTTGGAATAGATTGAAGCCAAAACACCGCGAATGCCGCTAGGCGTTGGTACTGGGTAGGTCATTCTTTCAACTTTGCTTTCCGGTCTCGAAAACAAAGCAAAGCGGCCCCAGATTGTTATGGTCACCTGCTGATTGTCCAAATTTACTCCCTCCTTTTTTATAAAATGTAAAGATTGTCTTCCGAGTCGCCAAAATACAGTCCCAAGTCCTTTTTATAAAATCTGCTGTTCCCCAGCAGATAATATCCGGTCTCGCCCCGCTCGCTCATTTCGGGCGAGCGGAACAGCAGAGGCTCACAGTTCAGGCGCACGGACCGCTCATCAACGCAGGATACCGTCACCAACCGCGCAAGGTGAATGAGTCTTCCGGTCAGTCCGGCGGCATCATACTCGGCCTTGATTCTGTCGTACAGCTCTGCCTGCCCCTCATAAGGGACAATCACCTGTACGCCCTTGTTATCAATGAGCTTATAGGACGCTTCTACCTTGTCAAACTGCTCGTTTTGCAAAGCGTCTCGAAGTTTCTGAAGGTCGCCGTCGCCGTAGCTGTAAAGCAATTCATAATACTCCCGAATGTGATCCAAATCGTTGCAGTCAATCGGGTGGCGGGAGAGCAGCACCTGCACGCATTTCGCCCCGTGCGCATAATATCCCCCGGGCGGATACAGTCTTTTTTCATCCGGCAAAAACACTACCACGCGCCCGTCGGGCTTATCCCCGTTGCGGTTGCAGCGGCCTGCCGCCTGAATAATAGACTCCAGCGGCGCAAGCGCCCGATAGACCGTTGGAAAATCCAAATCCACGCCCGCCTCGATACACTGGGTTGCAACCAGACGGCAGGATTTTCCTTCGGCCAGACGTTTTTTGACCTCATTCACCAACGCCAGTCGGTGAGCGGGGCAAAGATCTGTCGTCAGGTAAAATGCGTCCTCATTTCCGCATAACTGCGCCAGCTTTTGATAGAGCTGTCTTGCGTGGGCGCGAAGGTTAACAATTACGCAGCTCTGCCGCTTTTGCGACAGCTCCTCCGCAAGATCACAAAGCGGCGTGGGTGTTTGAATACGCCACTCAAATTCCACGCGCCTTGCCGCGCGGAACAGCATTTCCGGATGCGGCACGATCTCCCGGGGATTCCATTGAAGACCCGGTCGGTACTGAAAGGACGGCTGGGTCGCAGTTGAAAATACAACGGTACACCCATACTGTTCGCACAGCAGCTTCACCGTCCGAAGGGTGGCGTCCAGCAGGTGGGGCGGAAGGGACTGCGCCTCGTCCAAAACGATTACACTGTTTGCAATGGCGTGCAGATGTCGGCACACAGTGGGTTGGGCGGAAAAAAGCGGTTCAAGAAACCCGACATTGGTGGTTACGATGCAGGGAGACTCCCAGCGTTGCGCCAGAAGCCGGGCATCCTCTCTCAGTTCCGCGTTGCTGTGGCACTCCAGCAAATCAGGCTCGATCTGTCGGTAGTCCTTCAGATTCTGGTCAATGATTGCAAGGTATGGCAGGATCAGAATGATTCGCCGCTTTCTATGCTCTTGACAGTGCTCTACGGCAAATACAAACAGGCTGAGCGTTTTCCCAAGACCTGTGGGTGCTGTCAGAGTAAAAAGCCCTGGCGGCAGCTTGGCCGCCTGTCGGCAATTTTTAAAAAGTTCGTCCCTCATTTCGTTCAAAGAAGACGCAGCGCTGGACGCCTTCTTTTTCTGCGTCTGCACGGACAACAGCCGTTCTGTTGAAATAACCGGATTCAATGCCGGACCGGTGTGCGCCGTCAGGTAATCCGGCTCAAAGTGTTCTGCGGAGCTGGAATAATCTGCGTCCACCAGAGCGGAAAACAAGAAACGGGTAAAGAGCATCTTTGCAAGGCTGGAATCCTCTTGCCTCTGAAAATCCGGCAACGTGGAGTGGGGCATCGGTATGGTATTTTCCCGCTGAAACCGTTCCATAGCGTTTTGAAATTCCAACAGGCCAAAGAGGGAAAACTCATATCCTTCCCGGTCCAGACGGCTTCCCGTGCCACATAGGACGCGTTTAAGCAAGGCCCTGTCTGCCCAGTCATAGTCCAAATGCCCATGGTGAGACGCAATCACGGTGGCTAGAATTTCAGCCAGCGCGGTTCGCTTGCCGCAGCATCGGAAGGCCGCAGCCGCGCCGGGATAGGCATGATTGACGTGCGTTCTCTGATGTAACAGTACTTCTTGAAATAGCTCGCTGTATTTCCCAATATCATGAAATGTACCGAGTGCCTGCCCGAAGTCCTCATAAGCAAGGACGGAGAGAAAATCTGCGCATAGTTCTGCGGTACGCTTTAAATGATGCTGTACCGTCTCTTTTTCGAGCAACTCGTTCTCACTTCGTGCATAATAGACATCATTCAAATAAATTCCCGGCTTTCTTTTATATTCTTACTATATATTACCATCTTATTTGCAATCTGGGTGTTGGCAATTTATACAAAATAAGGTTAGCAACATTCGCAAATTAACCAAGCAACTTATTATGTATAACATAGCGGTAGTAAAAGAAAAACGTGGCCGCAGGATTCCGGCTTTTTAATTGGTACGATAATATAAAAAAGCCACTCGCCTCAATTGAGGCGAGTGGCTTTGGCTTACCCGTTACTTACGATTTATCACACAGCCGAAAAGACCGTTAATAAAAATAAACCGTATGTGTTCGGATAAGTCTCTATTTGGTGACCCGGCGGGGATTCGAACCCCGGACCCACTGCTTAAAAGGCAGTTGCTCTGCCGACTGAGCTACCGGATCATGCGAAAAAAATGGCTGGGACGGCTGGACTCGAACCAGCGGATGAGGGAGTCAAAGTCCCTTGCCTTACCACTTGGCTACGCCCCAAGATGGAAGCGAAAACGAAGAGAATCGGGGCAAGCCCGATCCCCTTCGCTCATTCTGGGGTGGGTGACGGGACTCGAACCCGCGACAGCCGGAACCACAATCCGGTGCTCTACCAATTGAACTACACCCACCACATATTGATAAATCCGCGCGGTCTTACTGATGATGAAACCATAGGGAACTGGTACGCCAGAAGGGATTCGAACCCCTGGCCTACTGCTTAGAAGGCAGTTGCTCTATCCACCTGAGCTACTGGCGCGTGTTTTGGAGCAGGTGACGAGAATCGAACTCGCATCCCCAGCTTGGAAGGCTGGTGCCCTGACCATTGTGCTACACCTGCGCGAGCCCTCCATGGAAACGTCAGCTTAGGTATGATAGCATGAAATACACTCACTGTCAAGAAGGAAGACGACGTTTTTGAGTTTTTTTGCCTCTTTAGGAAAAAAGCTTTTAACCGTGGGGCAAGGGGCTTGCAACTTTTTAAAAAGTGTGTCATAATAAACACTCAAATAAAGTGGAAACTAAAGTGTGCGATTTTAGAAATCTTTGGAGCCATTCTTAGCGCTAAAGCCGAATAAAATCTGGAGACGTATCAAAGAGGTCATAACGGCCCTCACTCGAAACGGGCGAGGGCAAATCCGTGATCGAAATCCGGAAAAGCCCGTGTTTACAGTGTTTCCGAGCCGCAAAACTCAGGAATCCACAGCTCTATTCTAACACGTTTCTAACGCCTGTTCCACCCTGAAAAGCGGGGTAAAATTGAATATGGAGAGGTACCCAAGTGGTCGAAGGGTCCGCACTCGAAATGCGGTAGCCGGTTTGCGCCGGGCAAGAGTTCGAATCTCTTCCTCTCCGCCAACGTCAGTCATGGAAGAACACACTTCCATGACTGATTTTTTATTTTTGGCGTTCTTTGAATCGAAGTATAGGGTTAAGGCTAAGGCACATTGCATTGTTTTTCCTTGCGGTCTGCCCTATCCAGCAGATTGTCGATTATCGCTCCGGTATCGCGCTTGCTTGCAAAATCCAGATGAGCATAAATGTCAGCTGTGGTGGAAAAATTACTGTGACCCAGCCAGAGTTGAATGCGTTTCATGTCCACGCCCTCCGCTACGAGCAGGCTAGCGCAGGTGTGGCGTAAATCATGGAAACGGATATGGGGCAACCCGTGCTTTTCGAGGAGATAAGCAAAGTGCGCGCTCAGGAACGCCGGGCTCAACAGATTCCCCAGAGTGTCTACGCAGACATACTCCAGATACTTTGTGCAGTAGCCCTTCCGGCACACTCTGCGGTACTCCTCTTGGCGGGCCTTTGCCTCAAGCAGAATGCGTTCCGGTGTCGGAAGCAACGGAAGTGTCCGCCGGCTGGATTTGGTCTTCATCTCATCCATTAGCAGCAAACCTTCCTGTCCCGCAGCGCTTCCTTCAATGACCTTGTGCTCGATGGCGATTGTCTTTTTCTCGAAGTCGATGGAAGTCCAACGAATGCCCAGGACTTCGCTGCGCCGCAGCCCATAATAGGCTGCCAAGAGAATTGGTACATACAGAACATCGTCCGTCACCGTCAGGAGCATCCGATTCAGCTGATCTCTGGAGTAATAGCTGGGCTTGTACCTATTTTTTCGGGAAGGTTTCTCCACCGCCCGGTCTGCTGCGTTGATCTGGATGTACTCCTTTCGGATGGCATAGTCCAAAGCCATCTTAATCATAGCGTAGTATTTAACCACCGAGTTTTCACAGCAGCCGTCCTTCCGGATGGAGTTATAGAAATCGTCCAGCTGATGATAATTGAGTTCTACAAGCAACGTCTTCTGCGGACCAAAACAATCAGATACTCTCCCCTCGATCATTTTGGTGTAATTGTGATAAGTAGTTGGCTGGATATGGGGCTTCCGGGTGGATAGCCATTCATAGAGAAAATCAAGCAGAGTCATATCCACCGTTCTGGTGCAGGCGGGCTGGCCACGCTTTGACGGCGGCAGCTGTGCGCTGTACCGCCGTGTAAGCTCGTTCAGTACCTCCTGCGCTTTCTTTTTATTGCCTTTCACTGTGTACCCAGTGCTGACCCACTTGGGCCTTCGCTTGCCTGCGTGGTCATAAAGGTTGAGAACGGCATAATATTTGCCGTTTTTCGGCTGTATGCTGCCGGTTATCATGGTAACGCCTCCTTGGTAAGGTGATGCTCTCTGCTGCCGACATCTACAGCATATCAGAAGTTTTCCTTTTGCACCAATGTGTCGGCGTCATCGTTTTGCAGCAGAAAGTCAATCACATAGACTTTAGGAATCTTGTATGATTTTCCGACCTTCCGGCCTTTGATCTGCCCGGAAGTGATAAGGGTATAGGCGTGATGGCGGCTGATACCCAGCATCTTTTGAAGGGTATATACGTCAATTACATCCGGGTACTGCCGGAACAGGTGCTTATAGGCATCTCGTTTGCAATTAATAAGAACCCCCCTTTCGATCAAAACGATTTGTTAAGCCTTCTGGTTAAACAATTGCTCAGCTTCCGGGCCATTTCCTGTGCCGCTTTCGTTACGCCACGTATACTCGTTTCCTCGGGCTGCGCTGTGCGCGATCCAATTGGTGGGCACGCTCAATCCATGCGGATGTCATGGCGTACTGTCCCCCAACCCCGTATAACTCCCGGATCCGGCTATGAACTTGTCAAGGTGCAGTTCAACCACTTTATTGTGGTCTTACATAGTAAACATGAGCAAACAATGCTGATTTCTCCAAAAACTCAAAATGTTTTTACTTTTTATTTTGGCATAATAAGAACCCTTTGTTTTATACCCGCTCTCATAAAACGAAGTATCCGGATGTAGCACCTGATTTTGAACAAAAAACATTTTAGGGCGGCGAGAAAATCCCACCACCCTAAGTGCAAAGCCCTAACCCATATTTGCTATATGGTGGATGAAATACTATATTTGCCTTAAATCATTGCATAAAACTGGAATAAAATCCCCCTGGACTTTTCACATCTACCGTGTTATAATTAAGCCTGGACTTTTGTAGAAATATATGCTAATATTAAGCCCGAAATCTTTTGATTTATATATGTTACTATCAGCATATGGAGGTGCATAAATTGCCGACTTTTATTGATTTATTTGCCGGTGCGGGGGGCTTTAGCGAAGGCTTTTTGCAGGCAGAATATAAGGATTCTTATTATGATTTTTTGTTAGCCGGAGATATTAATCCGACTTGTGAAGTAACCCATCGCATTCGATATAATGAGCAGCTTGGTTTGCCCACTGAATTTTTGACGAAAGACATCACTGACCCTGACTACATTGAGATGTTATGCACTATAATAGAGCAGAAATATGGTCAAACCAAAGTGGATGTGCTCGTTGGAGGTCCTCCTTGTCAATCGTTTAGTTTGGCAGGAGAACGTAGAAAAAATGACAAAAAAGATGACTTGTTTGCATATTACTTGCGAGTTATTTCAGTTATAAAGCCTAAATACTTTGTTATGGAAAACGTTTCCGGTATATTAACTAAAGATCATGGCAAAATCAAAGAACGTATTTTAAGTGAAATAAGAAATATTGTAGACTATGATCATCTAAAAGATTTTTACAAATTTTTTTCTGATGGACATGGCCTTGCTAGTGTACTTACTGCTAACGGTTTTGAGTTTCAGCTTGCTCTTGATAAGTTGAATATTGCGATTGCACAGCACGATGCAGCAGATGCTCGTAGAGAAGACTATTTATCCATTCTGAAAAAAATACAAAGTCAGAAATACACAGATTCCGAAAGGGATTTTTTACTGAAATCTATTTTAACAGAAAAGAATACTATTGATAGTCCTGAACTATGTATCTACGTCAACAAAACGGCAGAGCGATTTGTTAATGCATTTCGCAATAATAAAGTAATCAGCGAAGATGATCGCAACGTTGTGCGTCAAGCATTAAACTTGATTAAAGCACAACAAGAATTAGACATCATTTCAAGAAAACTTAAGGTGTGCATCAACGAGAGTCATCTAAATCGAAGCGTTTATAAGGAGCGATTTGATAAAATTACAGATTATCTTGATGCTACAGAAATTATTGAAATTTGCAATGATGCACTTGATTCATTGTGCACTCGTGTTGCAGATAAAGCAACACATGAAGTACTAATTAAAACGAAACTAGCAATTGAGATCTTGTGTGAAGATACCATGGATACAATTCATCGCATTGTCAGTATCGTCAAGCCTAATTTATCACCATCCATATTTGCGAAATTGGAGAAAACAATTCACCAAACGCAACTTTATCGTGTTGACTCTCCAATTCTGTTGAATGCTTCTGACTATGGTGTTCCGCAGAATCGTCAGCGAGTGGTATTCATTGGTTGTCGCAACGATCAAGAAATGATTAACCAGATTCCTGCTACTGTTTCTGATGACGAAAAGGTGTGTGCGGCAGAGGCTATTGGTGATTTGAATTTTATTGGAATTGGCGCGAAAGCACTCAAATACAATGCAAAGTATTACAATAAGTTCCGTGCTAGTGATCCCGGAAATATACGGCGAAGTATTTTTGGGGGAAAACACCCTAAAGGAACTGGCCATTATGCGGAAACAAAAACATATGCCGAATGGAGCCGCCAAGGAAGGTTAAATCCTACACGCTTTCCAGCAGTTGCACCAATTTACACACCTGCCAACTCTGCTGAAGAAATGATTAATTTGCCACTTCAGACTTCTGAACTTGCTAATCATGAAACATCAAATCACAATACGGATGTTCAGAAAAGATATGCACTTATTCGTAAATATGGCAGTTACACTGTTGCAAGAGAAAAAGAACCTAACAACAGTCTGTTAACAGGTACAAATAAGCGAAACTACTCCTGTCTCGCTGCGGATAAGCCAAGCACTACGATTGTAACTATTGGAGATGATTTCGCACACTATGGTGCAGATCGATCATTAACTGTACGTGAGATGGCACGGTTGCAGTCCTTTGACGATAGCTTTGTATTCCAAGGTAAACGAACCACTGGCGGAGATCGTCGAAAACTGGAAACGCCACAGTATACACAAGTAGGGAACGCAGTCCCGCCTCTGATGGCACACGCCATAGCGCTGGAAATTCTAAAGAAGATTAAATAGAAGCAATGCAGCCGCTGAAAAAACGGCTGCATTGCTTTTTATAAGTCATATTCAATCGGATTTCCAACCAGCATTGATAAATCTTGAGGAAACATTTTAAAGAGTATTCCATGGTCGCGCCAAGCCCCATCTGGTTTAAAATGTGCCGCTAAATCAACAGTAATTTTGTCTGCAGCAAACAACGGCGCAAGAAGAGTAGCATTTGGACCCTTTGTATGAAGAACCTTGTCGTACCGAAAGTACTCTACACCATTTCTTGTTTCTGATATTGCCTTTACCCAAAAGGTTTCATGGTGTTTTTCAAGTAGCGCATCCCGTAAAGTCTGTAGATTCCAACCAGAAACAAACGATCTAGCAACAGTGCCCTGAGAAAGTATTTTTAGTTGGTCGTTGTTTTCATCTACATCAAGAAGTAGCCCATAGGCATTTGGTCTGGAAGCTTTAAAGGTCTCATAAAGTTGAAGACGTTCCACCGTCGCACCACGAGGTGTCTGCCATTTACCAAAAGCCTCTACTATTTCTCGATAAGTTTTTCCAAAGTCAGGTAC
Source organism: Oscillibacter sp. (assembly GCF_031978065.1). GTDB lineage: Bacteria > Bacillota > Clostridia > Oscillospirales > Oscillospiraceae > Oscillibacter. The sequence continues at coordinate 44,717 of NZ_DALZCH010000001.1, read as the reverse complement.
CTTAGTAAATAATGTCTGTCTTGTTGTTGCTCGCCGGGCGCCATTCCGTGTTAATCGAGCCGACTTGAGTTCTATACCACGATAATCCGGTGCTCGATTATTATTCCTTGCTATGCCGAGTGCATGTTCCAAAGTATCACCCACACCCGGATCACCGGGGGTGATTGAACGCAGAAATCCGCAGTTGTGAATTTCCTGAATCTTAGCCAACAGTTCGTCTGCAATAGCATTTTCGTGGCGAGCAGCTTCTTGCAAAATATTATATGCAAGTCCACCACGGAAAAGGGAATTGGCAATTCGCACATTGGATAGATTGAAAACGTAAATTTCGCCCCGTATGACAATCAAGGCTAGTAAATTGCGTGGTGTACAATACCGCTTCAAATTCTGAAACCAAATACGAGGGTCGCCCTGTTTCGTAACCGGACGGTATAGAGATGCAAGGGTATTGGTTAAAGAGTCATTATTGACAAAATGAGCAGGTATCATAACCTTACTATCAGGCCCTTGATGTTGAACTTGATAATTGTGTACATTGGATTTTAAAAGCAAATCGCGCACAGGTGCTGTCGCATCCATGATGGATTTATGATAACCAGTTGGAGTAGGGACTAAGAATGCAACCCCAACTCCAGCCTGCGCAAATAATGGCAAAAATTGTTCTATTGGAGTTTCCGTCATCGCCAGCATTGTACCACCCCCTAGATTAGATAATTATAGCACAGGAAACGACATCACACAACAAACTACTGGAAAGGTATGGTGAGGTGAAATAAATACGAAAAAAGATGTTGATTGTTGGAGCAGGTTGTATTGGCGCATCGGTAGGAGAAATACTTGTACGCTCGGGGATATATAATCTCACTATTGTAGACTCCGACATATTTAAGGTCGGAAATTTATCCCGTCATGTCCTAAATTTAAACAATATTGGTGAACTTAAAGAACTATCACTATGCAGTTACCTTAATTCTTTAAATCCACATGCAAATGTTGAGGTAATAAACGATACAATAATAATTGATTGTACAGGAGAAAATAGCGTTCTAAATATTTTCCAAAACATTAATTTGAAAGGAAAACATGTTTTGGCTTCAATATCTGTTGGTTTGGGAGCAAAGCATTTATATATTGCACTCACAAATAATCATATTATGAATTTTAATAATTTTTACGAATTGATTTCGCCTTACTTGCACAATGAAAAGGCTTTATACGATGATTATCATTTACCAAGGGATGGGACTGGTTGCTGGCATCCTACTTTTTCTGGGCGAAGTGATGATATTTGGATTGCAGCGGCAACCTCTGTGAAAGCAATTGAAAATTATATTCTATCAAAATCCGAAAAAATGCTTTCACTTGTATATGAACAGAGAGAAAGTAACGGATTTTTTGAGGGGTATGTAATGGTGGATAAAAAAGAAGATGGATAATTTGTTTTTTTCAAGATAAAAATCAGATATACAATATAATTATTTCTAAAGCAGCATATGAAAAAATGCTTTTATATTGCGAAAGAGCTAACCCTTATGAAACCGGGGGCATATTAATAGGCAATTACTGTTTAAATCAAACAGCGGCAAATATTTTACAAATAACCGAACCTCCAAAGAACTCTAAACATGCCAGATGTAATTTTCACAGAAGCTCATGTGGACTGAAAAAACTTTTAGATGCCGCTTGGGATCAAGACCAATTTTATTTAGGAGAATGGCACTATCATCCTAATGCTTCTACAAATCCCAGTTACACAGATATTAGTCAAATGATTACTTTGGCACATAATTCTAAATTAAAGTGCCCTGAACCTATATTAATTATTGTTGGTGGACACAGTAATAATTGGGAGCTTTACGTTAGCGTTTTTTCAAATAAACGCTACACGATTTTAAAACAGCTGAAATAAATTTTTTTAAGTTTTAATGAATGGCACACAGCTTTAACCATATAAAAGGTGTATCTATTTTAACCTAATGACACATCACAGCCTTGAGAGGACACTCTCAAGGCTGTGATGTGTCATTTTCAATAGTATTTTTAGCAGTCTTATCCAAAAGATCCAATAAGGTAGAATAAGTTGCGCAAATTGGTCTGCAGCCTGAAATATAATGAGGTCAATCAGCAAAAAAAGTCGTTGTCCATGGTTGCCTCCAAATGCTTCATATTCATATACTTCTTGTTACCCCACTGAGTATCGGCCACATGCCGAAGTCCGGCACAGACCAACATGAGCGCTAAGTTGCTGTCTGGGAAAGTCCCCACCACCCGGGTGCGACAGCGGATCTCGCGTTTGAGCCATTCGATGGCGCTTTTGGGGCGGATACGCATCCAATGCTCAAAAGGAAAAGTCATGTAAAGTATTCATCTCCTTGTAATACCGTTCAGATATGCGGCTTTTTCCTAAGGGAATATACGCCAGAAATCTTTACGTAAGATTTCCCCTATACGTTTTCTATATAGAAAATTATCCTTTACTTGTAATTTCCAAAGTATCTCTTCTGTCTGGCTTTTATTTTCGCTTATTCTTAGATTCTGTTGTTTTAATATCTTCAAAAAGTAGTTTCAATCAAATTTTGCATGTAGCCAATTAAAAACAGTCGATCTTCTTCCTTTATTACCGAGTCATATTGAGAAAAATCCGAATTATGCAAAGCAGCAATGGCAAAGCTGTCTGCAAACAGTTCCGCTTTTATAGTATCAGATTCATAGACTGCTTTAGGAAATATTCGTTCTAAAACATTCAAAAAGGAATCCGGTGGTGTCATAAGTTGTTTGGTTGCTCTTGTATGGAGAGCGTGTCCTAACTCATGGAGAAAAATAAATTCCTGGGGGAAATTAATTTCATGCCGTAAATATGGAATAAAAATTTTATCCGTGAGTTCAATGCTTTCTGGGGAATCCTCAGTTAAAATGGCAACATAATATGCTCCCAATTCAGTATGAGAATGATCAATGAGCAGTATTTCTAATGGAGTTTCTTCCAATACCTTTTGCTGAAAATGAAACTTATCATTGACAAGGGCTATCAGGGATTGGATCATTTCTATTGAGATTCTCGACTTTTGTGGAGGCAACATGCTTGCATGGATTGTATGGATGATATCTTGAAGGCATTTTTTATTATCCTTATAAGTTTCATGAAATCTCCAATAAGTCATCAAATAAGGGATGGAGGCATCTTTGCCTTCAAGAATAGAAAACGGCTGAGGTTGCCTCGTACAGCCAAAGTATAGATTACCATAGATTTCTCTCAACACCTTGTTTTTGTTGCGAACACTATCTATAGCCGATAAAAGCTTTTCTATACTACCGGCCAATTCAAATAAATCGTTGCTGTTATATAATTTATCAATAGCCTTTTGCAGCATGGCAATTCACCTCCTTTAGTTTATATTGCGCTCTAAGATAATTGGACAGATAAAGTTAATTGGACAGAACATACTCCTCCTAAGAGTATGTTTTTACGTTCGATTCCTCTTTGAAAACGCCAATCAAAAACTTAGCTGCTAACGCCTTGCTAAAGGTGTTAGCAGCATTTTTATGCATAAAATGCTTTTTCCATTTGCAATGCCATCTCCCTTCTCTGTTCGTCTTGAATCCGAGCGTAAACATTGAGTACCATGTCCGGCTTTACATGCCCGTTATCACTCTGGACAGATTTGAGATCACCTCCACTGATTAATAATTTGTACGTTGTACTGGAATGACGCAAACTATGAAACACCACTTTGGGGAAATTATGCTCAATAAGTAACTTGTCAAAATGCTTGTTAACCCATTCCGTCTGGAGCGGAAGTCCTTTGCCTTCTGTAAATATCAGATTATAGAGTTTAGAAAGTATTTTGTCTTCCTGCTCTTTTTTCCAACACAACAACATCCGCAATAGGGCTTCCGGCAAAAAAACTTTTCTAATAGACGCCGGTGTTTTAGGTATTTTAAAAACAAGCCTTGTGTTGCATTTTGAACTTTGAGTCGGAAAAACATGAATCACTTTTTGAGATGCTACCGAATTAATAGACTTTACTGAAACCCTGATCAATTCTTTTCTTACATTGACAAAACCTCCTTCAAAATCAATATCGTCCCAACACAAAGCCAAAATTTCACCTTTGCGAAGTGAGCCCACAAAAGCAAGCTGTATTGCAATTGACAGCATCGTATTTTGGTTCGTTGCAATACTAACTATTTGCTTGATTTGATCCATGCTGAGAATATTTCGTGTGGCACTAATATGTTTTGGGATAGTAACGCTTTTTAATGGACTTTCGTTATACACACCCCAAATGACCGCCTGATTAAAAATACTGCGAAGCAATTTATAAATGTCATAAACTGTGCTGCCTGTTAAAATGTCAGTCTTGGAGGGTTTGTGCTTGCTATCTATGGGTTTAAGACCATAAAGCTTGTGAAAATACCTACTTAGTAAACGGCCATTTATCGTTGATAGCTTCAAGTTCCCTATTTGAGGTAAAATGTACCGGTTTATAAGAGAAATTCGGATGGTGTATGAGCTATATGACCATCTGATTTCTCCGTAGGTATAAATATATTCTTTAATTAAGTCGGATAATGAACTAAGCTTAGGCGGTATACCTAAAAATGGTACTGCGTTTTCAATCTCCCATTTCCGATTCTCGGCCTCCTCTTTTGAATGATAGGTCTCCCATTTTTGCTTTGAGCCTCCCTCTAATTTTTCCGAATAGACAACCGCATAACTTTTGTTTCTTTGAACGATGGATGCCATAATATTCTCCCTTTTAATGAAATTAGCTGCCTATCATCAAAATGACAGACAGCTTGAGTATTATAGCATTATATAGTTGTTCTACATCGTTATCCCTTATTTACTATTCTCGGAAGGAAGAAATAAGAAAACCGACGCACAGCTTCCATCAGGTTAAAAACTAAAGTTACCAAGACGGCTGTTTTTACTAAAAACAGCCTCAATACGACTACCTGCCCTTTTTGACAGGCGACCATATTGTAGGCGGGTTGTGGTCTGTGATAACCTGTGCTATGATGAGAAAATAAGAGCAAATTGTAGGTTGTGATGCAGCTAAAAGAGGGATCCCTATGAATGTGATAAAATTTCAAATTGATATTATTCCCGCCGTATTATACGGCGAGAGTTCTGACCGTGTCTGGCTATTCGTCCACGGCAAATGCGGCTGCAAGGAAGAGGGCGAAGTCTTTGCGGAAATTGTGTGCCCCAAGGGGTGGCAGGTGCTGGCTATCGACCTGCCCGAGCATGGGGAACGCCAGAGTGGCAAGCCCGACTTTGACCCTTGGCATGTTGTGCCGGAGCTGCGTTCCATGCTGACATATGCCCGGCAGCGTTGGGCTCATATCGCTCTGCGAGCTACCAGCATCGGTGCTTGGTTTTCCATGCAGGCTTTCGCCAGGGAGCCGTTGGAAAAAGCGCTGTTTGTCTCCCCGATATTGGATATGGAACAGCTCATTCGCAATATGATGCTCTGGGCAAAAGCAGATGAAAAGCGGCTGGAGCAGGAGGGTGAAATCCACACCGATTTGGGAGAAACCCTGTCCTGGCGCTACCTTCAATATGCAAAGGAGCATCCCATTACCTCCTGGAATACAAACACCGCCATCCTCTATGCGGACAAGGACAACCTGACTGGATGCACCACAGTGGATGAGTTTGTCCACCGCTTTAGCTGTGTGCTGACCGTCATGGAAAATGGCGAGCATTGGTTTCATACGCCGGAGCAGTTGACTCTTTTGCAAAGCTGGGAGGAGGAGCATGCATGACAGAGCAGGAACGGGCAGATGCGCTAAAGGTGGTGACTTCGATCATTGCACGCTGTGAGCAGACACAACCTAAGTTTGCCCCAGGAACCTCGCAACACACGTTGCTCAAAAACCGCATTCAGGCCCTGAAAATTGGGTCAGCTTTGCTTGGTGGTGGATATGTGGAAAAGGATTCCGACGAAACTCTCACCGCAGCATTGGAGCCTCTGGCCTCCATCATCCGCAAATGCGAAAAAGCACGGTCGAAGTACGAACCGGGCAGCGGGCAATATAACCGCTACGGCAGTACCATCCAGGCCATGGAGTTGTCCCGGATACAAATAGAAAATGAGCTGCACAGGAGAACGCTATGATACAGGAGATTACGCGGGATACGGACCTTCTCGCCAGAAAAGCGGAACCGGCAACAGATGTTGATTTGGCAGTTGCACAGGATTTGCTGGACACCTTAGTCGCCCACAAGGACGGCTGCGTGGGCATGGCTGCCAACATGATTGGCATTAACAAACGCATCATCGCCTTTGACAACGATGGCAGCTATATGGTGATGTTCAATCCGGAAATTGTTAAGCAGGCAGAGCCTTACGAGGCGGAGGAGGGCTGTCTTTCTCTGACCGGCACACGGAAAATCAAGCGGTGGAAGTCTATCAAGGTGCAGTATCAAAACGAAAGCTTTCAGACTCGCTTCAAGACATTCACCGGTTGGACGGCGCAGGTTATTCAACACGAAATCGACCACTGTGAGGGAATTATTATTTGAGAAGACACCACTGTCAAAGTTTAATGATACGCTCCTTCATATGGTGAGGTTTTGTATCGCTATTACTGGTAAATAGTACGGAGGACTTTATACGATTATGGACGATACATCCGAAAACACTTTATGAAAAATTGCGGTCGGAAAAGATATTCCACTGTGTTCCAGAGCAATCCGATTGGGTTACGGAGTTTGGATTTGGCCCTGCTTATAATTGGATGGTAGAGCAAGTGTGCAAGCATATTGGACCGCCGTCACCGGGTATTCGATATCCGATATGGGCATGGCATACGTTGGAGTGGAAACACGCAAAGCCGGATTTGAGGCGCAGTGAATTTCAATGAATTAAGGCCACCTGTCAATTTTGACAGGTGGCCTTATTGTGGTTGGTTTGTGATGTATGATCCAATAAAGAAAGGGAATCCGTGACATGGGAAATCTATAAAGCTATATTCAAATTGTATTATTCTTCGGACTTTGCCCTTGCAGATATTTCTGCGTCAAGCAGGCTAGCCTCTTCCGGAGTGCAAAATTTGTCGAGGTAATAATCGTAAGGCATCATGACAAGTGATCGTTCACCATAGTTCAGCTGAATTGGCCCATCCCATGCTGTGCAAAAATCTCCGACTATCTCGAATTGCTTCTCAGAATCTGTAAGCGGAATAATTGGTATTTCCATATTTGCTCATCTCCTTATAAGCCACATACTAATATAATAAACTATGTCCTCAATCTCAATGTGGAATAATAGCAAGACATAGCATATGTAGTGAATCTTGCATTACCGTATACTTTTTCGTCATTTAAACGTCACCTTATCCAGCGGATACCATGTTACAGCCTCTATAATCTTCTCTGTATAATCACATGGAAGATGCATAAAATCAATGATACTCTCACTAGGAAACAAATGGCCGCAATATGAAGGTATCACCTCTTCCGGCACAATGCCAATGTAATCTTTTCCGGCGAGCATAGCGGCGAGTTCCTGTCCGTCACACAAGAATGCTGGTATTCCGTGATCATTCAGCGCCAGATAAAATTTGACTGTTTCAACGGACCGGGAATAGCTGGAGCCAACCAGTGTAAACCACCATCCACGATTATCGCATCTGGCATACAGAGAGATATGTGTGGAGTTACCGCCCCGGCAGACTTCCCAAGGATGGCCGCTTCGCATCCTTTCATCATGGTACCATGCGGCAAAGTCTTCAGGGGAATCTTCGGGTATATCCAGTAGACCGTCGTCTCTGCCATCCGCATGAGAACGGTACAGTTCCATTGATGATAAAGTGTCGGTACCTGCATAGTGGTTGGCTGCATATCCCAGACGGCAGCTGTCCAGAAACAATCTGTGTGTCATCTCGGGGAGGCGCTTAGCCGGGGAATCAGGTGGCTGTGTTTGTATAAGATTGAAGAACCTGTTCACCTCATCAGGCGTAATATCTTTTAGATATGCGGCTTTTTCATCCGGGAATATACACCAAAAATCCTCGCGTAGGATTTTCCCTGTACGTTTTCTAAATGGAAAATGATCCTCTACAAAAGCATTGTACTCTCCCTTTTCGAGGGCGGTCAAGCAATTATCCACAGCCGAGAGCAGCCATTCTGCCAGTTCATAGTGATCTTTTATATCATTATTTTGCAGTTCCGGCTTTACTTCAAATGTAAGCTTATTGTCAAGGAAAACGTAACTTGTATTTTCATAGATTGTTGTGGTAAGTTTATACCACTTTATAGAATCAGGGTATTCGGATAGCCATAACTCCTCAAATTCATCACGGCTGCTTACTTCTCCTTCGGTCAGATACTCTTCAAAGTCACCAAAATCCTCAATAGTACCACGATCAGTTGGAATCCATAGCTCACGCCGCTCATCGTTACCATAGTTCGTAATATCCTGTATTTTTTGAAACATCGTAGTTATAAGATGTTTGGTTTTATCATCCAGTACCGCTGGGTGCTGCTGTATTTGATACAACATCAAATCGATTTGCGGCGCAGGTATATGAATTATTTTCATGTGTCCTCCGGCATTTTATAAGGTCAAGTGGCCTGCTGATAATTTGAACTATAGTGATTTATTATGCTCTCATCCTAAGTTATACTTTTCGAACCGGATGGCGGATAACCGTTTTCAGCTTAGAGACTTCTGTTTTGCGGGGATCGCTCAGATAAATCTCATGATGATACCGCTGATCTGTAATGTCGATGGCATATCCGTTTTCTTTAGCGTATTGCTCCATCGTGAGAATGGTGGCCGGTTCTTCATCATACGAGCCCAGATGCATGCACTGCACGCATAGCCCTTCGTCATAGGTGAAGAATTCTACGGCCCCAAAGTCTGTTTTCTTTTTCTTTGTTGCCTCTCCCAGAGCCCAATCAAAGTCGGGCGTCTTCACAAAATCCGGAAGGCGAATCAGGGAAATCCACTGAAAGCTGTCCTTGTGGGAATAGTCAACCCCGCGGATACCCTCCTGCCACCAAAGCCCCTCCAGCGGAGGAACGACATATTCAAAGAACCCTTTGATTTGATGGGTACCCTTATAGCTCATTTTGATGGTATAGGCCATACCATAGAGAAGCTCCACGGCCCTTTTGTATTTGCCGCCTTCCTCGTTAGGATCTCCTTTTCCTCGGACAGCAAGAAACGACATCTTAGGAACCTCGACGATGCCGGGATGTTTTGGTGGCATATAGAATTCCTTGTACTCTTTTTTATAATCAAACGCCATAGATTCTCCTCCTCAATAACATATTAACAGTGCCAGTTGATCTTTGCTGGATGTTTCTCATTTTCCACCGCAATGGCGTGCAGAGCGGCTTCCATTTCGGCGCATTCCTCAGCGGCAATCCGGTCGTAAACCTCAGGGGCTTCACAGATACCAACGCGATCATACGCAATAGCTGCGGCACCGTAAAAGGCGATTCCTAGCGAGTGTGTAGCCATATGAATCGTAGACGCTGCCTGTCCCACTGCCCTAGCTGCTGCCTGCGCCGCCGGGTTTTCCTCCGCTTCCCGCGCAGCGGCATGGGCAGCCAGAATCTTTTGCTTGGCGGCAGGCAGCTTGATCATTCCCGCAAGCCAGTCCCGGAGGGCGATTAAGGCCTCTTTTGGACGAACATCACCCGGGTAAGCCCGTTCGTAGATCGGCAGGATATGATTTTGGGCATAGTCCACACACCAGTTCACAATGGTTTCCTTGCTCTGGGTTTCAATCAGTCTCATCAACGATACGATATAGGGAGAGTGAGCCGCTCCCAGCATTTTTCGAAGCTTTGCCATACCTACCTCCGATCATTTTCTTCTCTATTCTTTCCCGCAATCACTGCATGTCTGATGGTGCTGGTCGATTACTCCACCGCACACCTTACAGCAAAACCTTTCTCGCTGTGATTGTAGAAATTCCTCCATATCCGCACGGGCATCCAGCCCGTTTTGGATTAAGTCAACACTATAGTTCTCTCGGTAGCGTTTATCCAAGTTCTTCAATCGAGAACAGGGAAATTCCCCACATTCAAAGCACCAGTTAAGCCCTTGCTCAAATGCACATCGCTTCTTGACGCAGCTTTGGCAGCTTTTTCGCAGTTGCTCTTCTATAGGTGACCGGCAGCCGGGGCAAGGCTTTTTGTCGCTTAAATATGCACTGCAGGCGAAGCAGTTTACGCCGCAGGGCGCGATTAAATTTCCAGCCAGCTTGTCAGGCATCTTCATACGCAAGTCACCCTTTCATATATTGCTCTGTTTTGAACCCAAAAGCTCTATTTGCGTTCCATCACTTGAAGCAGGCTTTGGATATCTTGCTCTATAAGACTGTGCATGGTGTCCTTAAACCGCAGATAATCAAGGGACAGCATCTTGTCCCTTATTTTGCTATGCAATGCCTTCTTGTATCGAACAATATCCTCCAGGGCCGTCAGCTTTTGACGTACGGCGGTAGGCTTTTCGTCATCCACTGCACGCAAAATGGATTCAATTTCTCTATCAATTTTATTCTCTGTGTCCCACTTGGCCTGTTTGCACAGCAGCCGAAACCCACGTACCCGAAGCACATATTTTTCGCTTCCAAGCATGGCCAGAAATTCATCAAAATAAGGATAGAGGCCTTCTGCCGTGTCGGAAAAGGACTCCAACTCCTGCAAATTCTTGTAGGCAACAGAAGAGTCCTTATCGTACAGCAACGCAATTTTTGAGTCCAATTCCATGGCATGCCCTCCTAACACTATGGTTATATAATTTCAATAACCCAAGATGTCATAGCGACTTGATGTAGAAAGCTTTCTAGCATCATTGTACTGAATCTTTATTCAATTGTAAATAAAAAGCATGGTGAGAATCCTTTCTAATGATTATTCATCATACAAATGTGCTGACCTGCGGCTTTGTTCTCATAAAAACCGCCGGTCAGCTTGTTGTTTCAGTATTACTTGACTTTGATGCTCATTTTGCGCGTGATATAAGCATGAAAATCAATTTCCTATTACTTACCAACACTTTTTTGACGGTTCCAATGCTCTAATAATTGAAAGATGACTTTCTCCATCTGCCGTGGAGTATAGCCATCGGGAAAAAATCTGCGAAGCTGGTCTTCCCGAAGCTTTAGCCGATTCACCTGATTGCCTTTTTGCTCACTCAGGATGCTGAGAATAGCATCCATGTCCAGCTTTCCTTCCTGACTGAGTTTTTTCAGGGTTTGAGCCTGCGAGAGGGATGGAGTGGCTTCTTCTGTAATAATGGTTTCAAGTAGCAGGCACTGCTCATCGTGCTTGAGAAAAGAAATCTCGACGGCGGGGCCAAATGCAATGCGGCCTTCATCCACCATACGAAGCAGGTTTTCTTCCAGATAGGTTAGGCGGATGTAGCGTTGGATTTGGTTTCTACTTTCTCCAGCTTCTTTTGCAACAATATCTCTGGACTTCATCTTGTGCCCAACTTGGGCACAAGATGATTCAGTAGCCTTTCCCTGATGCTTCATCGCATCTAACTTCATACGATAGGCAAACGCCTTTTCACTAGGCAACAGATTCTCCCGCTGTTGATTGGCGTCTACCATCAGAATGGTAGCGGCATCATCGTCCAAATCCCGCACAATTGCTGGTATGGTCTTGCGGCCAATGAATTTGCAGGCCGCCACCCGGCGGTGGCCGGACAGCAGTTCATAACCGTCGCCATAAGGACTGGGCCGGACGATGCAGGGCGTCAGCACACCGTTCTCCTTAATGCTCTGAGCCAACTGGCGTAAAGCATTATCTTCCACCACCCGGAACGGATGATTTTCAAAGGACTGCAGCTGCTCAAGCCGGACTGAAATGCTTTTTTCTCCTGTGTTAGTTTTCATCATCGGAATCCTCGCTTTCATAAGGTCGCACCGTTACATACCTTTGCTTCACGTGGCCGGGGTATTCCGGAATGGTCATCCGGATTACGCCCTCCTCCAGCAGGGGATGCAGTACGGTGTCCCGGAAAAATTTCCGGTCGGATAAATCGAGGAATTCCTGAATCTGCTTGCGGCTCCTTGGGGTTCGGCAGTAGAGTGCCACGGCAGCCCGTCTCTGCTCGTGGAAGTTCTGTTGTCTCTGAAATCCGTATTTCTGAATATACTCGATGAGCCATAGCTTGGGCACCCGTACCCAGCGGTCAAACTTGATGCTGTTGATCTCGCCGGAGCGCAGCATCCGGTACACCCGCTTCTTGTCTAGGTTCATGATGACTGCCACATCATCGACTGAAAGAATATCGTCATAGGTGGCGAACATCTGCAAATACAGCTCATCTATGGCAAGCTTCTTCATGAGGTGCAACCTCCGTTTCCTTGCTTTGTCGGCAGCAAAGAGTCGGAAATTGCTGGGGGGTAAATTGAGTTTATGAGACAGATTTGACGGGGATTTGCTATCAATTCTCTATCGTTTCGACTATGATACGGGGTAAAAGCGCCTCCTTTCTTATATTACCGGTATAGCGCGTCGCTTCAGCCTTTATTGCCTGCAAACCCGCATGATACAAGGATTTTTGGCCATATTCAAAGGCCTTGAACGACCGCGGGTGACCTGTCCTTTTCTTTCCCTTTAGTCGCTCGAAATCGAGTTGCCCGCAAGGGCACGTGGGTCCGAATCCCATCGTCTCCGCCAATAAAAAGTCATGTATGAATTTTTGAATACTCCGTGATAAAATGAAGCAAAAGATTATTTATAGTATGCCAATATTGGACGAGTTCAAGAACACTTCTTGACACTTTAAAAACAGAATTATTTATCAGGAGTGATGACATGCCTGCTAAGAATCGTTTTTCCTCTGTGCAAAGATAAAATAAAATTGTACAGAGGAGTATATAACAAATGAATAGATTAGATAAACCAATCATTACAAGTGAAACGATTAAGGCGATGGAAGATATGTCTTTCTTTACCTATTCACTTATTTTTGATGACTTACTGATTGTTGCTCAAAAAGAAACTAACTGTTTTGTGTTAAAAACAAGTGATGGGTTGATAATCATCGACGCTATATGGCCTGCAAAAGAAGCTTTTGATGCTATCATAGGTGCAATTCAAGAGATTGGGTGGAATCCTGATTCTATAAAAAAGCTGGTCTTAACCCATGGTCATGTTGACCACACAGGATGTGGTAAATGGTTTGTTGAGCAATACAATGCCCACACATATCTTTCTAAGGCAGATGATATCTTCCTGGCAGGAACATCCGACAAAGCCAGACAGACCAGAAACGTGGAAAGACTACATGATTGACTATTATTTGCAAAATGGGGATTCCATAACATTAGGCGATAAAACCATACATGTTTATGGTACACCCGGTCATACGCCCGGATGCCTAAGTTATATATTCCCCGTAACGGAGAACGGAGAAAGTCACATGGCAGCCTTGTGGGGAGGCACTACACCACCTTGGACAAAAGATGCAATAGAACAGTACTTAAAATCATTAGATTACTTTATGAACATGGCGGCCAGCAAAAATGTGGATGTTGCTTTAAGCAATCATACAGTAATTGATAACGGTCTTGAGCGTATAACATATTCTAGGAAAAGGTTATCTTATATGCCTAATATCTATATTATTGGATTAGATGGATTTCAAAAATATTGTCAGGTTTTTCGGATAATGAGTACTGAAATACTAGAACGATTGTGAGCATTATTTGGTATCTTAATTCCTGATGCAATTGAACAGGGTACGAAGTATTGAACAGTTTTATTGGATTGTCCAGTATTTCGTACCTTTTTCTATGTCTAAAACATGTGTTTATCAACATTTACACATTTGATATGAAATCAGGCGTGACTACTGTATTTGGGTAGTGTCAAGGATTGGACCTGTTGACAAAGAGCAAAAAATTCTCTTGAAGTCTCGTAGGAAATCGAGAGGATTGAGTGTCTTTGAATGAAGAGAATGGCTTTCGCCATTCTCTTTAGGTTTAAGGCCAAAGCAGATAAGAGGCACTCCTCTGTTGCAGCAAGAAGGCCTCGTTTGTGGACGGCTGACAGGCAATGTTCTCTTTTCAAAACGGAAAAACAGCCTTCGGCCCATATTTTTCTTTTCTTCATCATGAACCAATAATCCGGAGAACCCACGCGCATATGGCCACGATGAAACGCGGGGTAGCAACTACTGCCCAAAATTCTTCGCCGAACCCCCGTCTTATCAAAGCATTCATGCTTTCTTGAACAATGGATGCAGATGTCATCTTGTATTTGGTAGCACCGCAAATATTTCCCGGTAGATTTGTTGCAATTTAGTCTGTGGTAAGTGAGCGGTTGCCCCATCGGGCATAGGAAAGTATCTTTCTGTGCATCGTATCGAAACCCATGTTTTGCAGGAAAGTTTGGAAAGGCTATCGCCGAAATATAACCAGTAATATTCAGCAATTCCAGACCTCGATGAACCGCACCTGTATCATAGCCACGGTCAAGAGCAATTTTTTCCATGGGTAAGTTCAAGAGTTTTTTCTGCTTTTCAAGGTGTCTTAATATAATAAGACTTTCCTTTTGATTGGCCGGATAAACGTCTACACCTGTAATGATACCATTTTTGCAATCCACAGTTGTTTCAAGTAAATAACCAATGCCGCGTTTATTGCCATGGTTAATTCCGCCGCATTCCAGATCGGTGCTGCTGGTTATCCTTTGTCTTTTCTCTGTATGGATAGGAGGCTTTTTGAAGCCAGGTTGTTTGGCTAATTCTTGATCTAACGCGTCCAGATAGCTCTGCATGCTGAGTTCTACTGTATCTTCCACTTCTGTCCAACTTGAGTGTGAGACGTTTGCAGGGATATAGCTGCCATCCGCCACCATTTCTTTTCCATCAACCAAACCGACAGTAATACACTGGCGGACAATTTCGGTAAATACCTTTCCAAGCAAATTGCTTTCATTCCATTTGCGTATGCGGGCTTTGCTGAAAGTAGAATGATCCGGAACCTTATCACCTAAATCAAATTCGAAGAACCAACGGTATGCAATATTCATCTGAATTTCTTCCACAAGCCTGCGCTCCGATTTAATTCCGTAAAGATATCCGATCGGCAACATTTTAAACATGCTGACCGGGTCGACAGAAGGTCGGCCTATTGCTGAATAGTAGGGAGCCAGCAAATCATAGATAAACGAAAAGGACACACAGGCATCAATCTTCTTAAGCAAATGGTTATCTGGTATCAGTCCACACATATCCATTACAATCATCTGAAGTTGTTCGTCTGTGCGCCCCATCATTTCTCATTACACTCCTACGGTCTCATTATACCATGAAACTCGTTTCATGGGGGACTTTGTCAACAGGTCCCTTATTCTACCTTATCGCAGGCTTGTCATTACCTCTCACGTGTCCTGTCTGCTTGCAAGGTCTAACTGCGCGTAAATATCGGCGTTGGTGGATAGATAGCTGCGCCCAGTCAAAGACGAATGCGCGTTATGAGACTTTCTCCGCTGCGAATAAGCTGGCACAAGTAAGTCACAAATCAGGAAGCCGGATATAAGAAAGCCCGGCGGAGGTTCTGCCGATTTTGTCAGGTGGTCATATTATTGGTGCAATTGTGCTCCATGATAACCTGTGCTATGATATAAACAAATACAAGCTGTATTGCAAAAAAGAGGTGTTTCTATGCCCGCGATAAAACTTCGGGTTCATGATATTCCCGCTGTCCTGTATGGCGAAAATTCTGACCGGGTGTGGCTATTTGTCCATGGCAAGCATGGATATAAAGAAGAAGCGGAGGCATTCTCAGAAAGTGCCTGCTCGGGAGGTGCGCAGGTGCTGGCCATTGACCTTCCCGAACACGGGGAACGAAAAGCGGTTTGCGGCTTTGATCCATGGCATGTGGTGCCGGAGCTGCGAGAGGTCATGGCGGTTCTAAGGCAGCGCTGGGCGTATGTTTCCCTTCGTGCCAACAGCATTGGTGCGTGGTTTTCCATGCTGGCCTTTTCGGATACGCGGCTGGAGCAGGCGCTATTAGTCTCGCCCGTGCTGGATATGGAAAGACTGATTCAAAACATGATGCGCTGGGCGGCTGTGGATGAAACGCGGCTGGAGCGGGAGGGCGAAATTGCCACTGATTTTGGTGAAACACTTTCTTGGGACTATCTCCAGTATGTGAAAGGGCACTCCATTAAAAAGTGGGCGGCTTCGACGGCAATTCTCTATGCCGGGCAGGACAACCTGACTGACCGGAGGACAATAGATGCGTTTGTCAGTCGGTTTGGCTGTGATCTGACGGTGATGGAACACGGCGAACATTGGTTTCATACGCCGGAACAACTGGCATTTTTGCAGGCGTGGGAAAGAAAACAGACAGAGTGCAAAAAAGAGGGACGCACCGCAAAAATTGCGAAGGCTACTTCTGCGGATATCGACAGTTGGATGACGCTGGTACGGCGGATGCGGAAGCGTTTCCCCGGATTGGAGACAGAGACGGCACTGTCAGAGCACCGCGAAACGGTGCTGCGGTTTATGGAGGAAAATGGCGCCGTCTGTGCAAAAGACGGTGACAGGGTTGTGGGCGCATTGCTGTTTTTTCGGTCAGAAAATATGCTGTGTTATTTGGCGGTGGATGATCGCTGTCAGCGGCAACACATTGCCCGGGAACTGGTCGGCTATATACTGCCCCTCGCTGATCCGGAAAAGGATCTCACAGTGACCACGTACCGGGCCGGTGATCCCAATGGCGCCGCCGCCAGAGCTTTCTATCAGCATCTGGGCTTTGAGGCGGGGGCATTGACAGAAGAATTTGGAGGTCCCGTGCAGGTTTTTGTGCGCAGGCGGCAAAGAGGATAACGCGACATTAGAAAACCCAAGCGCTGAAACTCCATTATGGGACAATACCGAAACAAGCGGTTTCAGACCTGTCAAAAACCTTTACCGGTTTTTGGGTGCAGATGAATCAGCACCAAACTGATCACTGTGAGGAAGTTTTAATATAGTTATGGAGTGTGCGGTTATGCATGATATGAAGACAAGCATCCAGGCCCGGCTGTTTGCCCTGCAAGATTTGAAATACAAAGACTTTCAATGCAAGCTGATCCCCACGGTAGCACCGGACCGGGTAATTGGCGTGCGCACACCCGAGCTGCGAAAGCTGTCAAAAGAGCTTTCTAAAGAACCGGAAACCGCGGAGTTTTTGAAGCGGCTCCCCCATCAATACTACGATGAAAATAACCTCCATGGCTTTGTGATAGAGCAAATTAAGGACTACAACACCGCAGTGGCAGCGATAGACGCATTTTTGCCCTACGTTGACAATTGGGCCACCTGCGACCTGATAAGCCCCAAGGTGTTTCAAAAGCACCGCTCGGAGCTTTTGAACGAAATTCAGCGGTGGATGGCGTCCGACCGCACTTACACCATCCGCTTTGGCGTTGAGATGCTGATGACGCACTTTCTGGACGAGAATTTTGCACCGGAACACCTTGCCTTGGTGGCGGAAATTCACTCGGAGGAATACTACGTCAATATGATGATTGCCTGGTACTTTGCCACGGCGCTGGCCAAGCAGTGGGATGCGGTAATTCTTTATATCCGGCAGAATCGGCTTGACAAATGGGTTCATAACAAGGCAATCCAAAAAGCCGTTGAGAGCTACCGCATTACAGACTGGCAGAAAACCGAGCTTCGCACGCTTCGGGTGAAGTGAGCCTTTAAGAAAGCCCAAACATGATTAGTCGGAAGAGCCCTTGCGCGGCGAGGGAAACGCGTTGCAGAGTTAAGGAATGAATGTGGATGCCGATAGTCCGGCGGATGTAGGAGTATATCCAAGATCATCTGCAGCAGGAAGCCTTTTTGTTTCTATTTGTCGAATGAGTTTTTGCTTTTACCGTGACGTTTTTACCGGCTATTTGTGTCGTGCGTTCACCTGCGGCACACGGAATATCTCCGCGAACTTGACGAGCATTGCATCCGGCACAAGGAAGATGGTTTCTGCCATGTGTTGTCTGGCTGGAAGAAGATGGCTGGATGTACAGCTTTTTGCGTTTGTCTGGCGGGATGTGAAGGTGCTTTGCCCCGTGCATATTGCGGAGAAGCTAAAGAAAAAGCGAAGCAAAACATGACACACTGTTGTCATGTTATCTGATATATAATCAATTCTGGAGGAATGACGATGGATTGGGCACAACGTTTTGGACCGGATAAACAGCCAACCGCTGCTGAAATCGCAGACTATATCAATAGCCCCTTATGGACTGAAATGAATCGCTTTATGCGTGAAAATTACGAGGTTCAGCCAAGTTTTCATTATAGCAGTTGCTCCGCCCAGCCGGGCTGGAACGTGAAGTATCAAAAGGCCGGGCGTTCTCTGTGTACGCTTTATCCCATGGACGGATTTTTTATCGCGCTGGTGGTCATTGGCGCCAGAGAGCAAACCGAAGCCGAGCTTACCATGCCGCTGTGCGAGGAATATACCCAGTTGCTTTTTTCCAGAACCGCATTCAGCGCAGGGGGCAGATGGCTGATGCTCAGTGTCACCGACGAGGGCGTTTTGGAGGACGTGAAGCGGCTGATTCAAATTCGCAGAAAGCTCAAAAAGAAGGAGCAGGCATAAGTATGGAAGGAATCATTGCCGTAACAACGGAGAATATTGACTCTGAGCATATCTGCTGCGCCATCACGGATAAAAAGGGGGAGACGAGTGTTTCCTCCAAAAAGGCGTGGCTGAAAGAGCGCTTCCGGGACGGACTTGTGTTTCGAAAGCTGGATGCGCGTGGCAAGGTGTTTATCGAGTATATCCCTGCCGAAAAAGCGTGGTGTCCCATGGATGCGCCGGGATATCTGCACATCAACTGCTTTTGGGTGTCAGGGCAGTACAAAGGGAAGGGCCATGCCAGCCGCCTGCTTGAAACATGTGTGGAAGACGCCAAGGCTAAGGGCTGCTGCGGATTAACTGTTGTTGCGTCTGAAAAAAAGCGCCCCTTTCTCTCTGATGCGGCTTATCTCAAGCAAAAGGGCTTTTTGGCAGCCGACACTGCCCGGCCGTATTTTGTGCTTTACTATCTGCCGTTTACAGAGACTGCGCCTGTTCCAAGGTTTAAAGACTGCGCAAGACAGGGTGTAATTGAGGAGCAGGGTATGGTTTTGTATTATACCAACCAGTGCCCCCACACGGACAAATATGTGCCGGTCATTGTGAAGCTTGCGGAGGAAAGGGGCGCAAAAATCAGCGTCCACAAGATTGAAACCACGGCGCAGGCACAGTCCGCCCCCACACCGTTCACCACCTACGGCTTTTTCTATAACGGCGAATATGTGACCAATGAGATTTTCGGACCGGCAAAATTTGAAAAGTTTTTGAGCGAGCACGGATTTTAATGATAGACAGAGCAGGGGCCGCAGCGAAAGAAAATCGCTGTGGCCCCTGTTTGTCTTGAGAGAATAAGTTGCTTACTTTTTCACGGGCAGCCAGATATAGCAGACATAGTCTTCGCTGCTTTGGTCGCCGTCGGTATACTGCTCGATGTCAGGTGCGTCGGCGTATTGATAGCCGCTGCCGGGAAGCCACTCAGTCAAAATGCGCTGCTGCATGGCCTGAATTGCGTGGGGCATGGCGCCCTTGCATTCAAAAATCGCCCAGGTGCAGGCGGGAATTTCATATTCCGCCATCCCCTCCGGCACCGGCTGATCGCTGGAAACCGCAATGTAATAGTCAAAGCTTCCTGTAGTCTGCCAGTTCCCCACGCAAATACCCAGAATGCCCATGGGTTGTTTGTTCATGATCCCACATAAAGCGGGGATGGTTCCTTTGGGATAATGCTCGGCCCAAAACTTAGGGATGAGGGAAAATCCCTCCTGCTTTTCGGGGGACCAGGGGCAGCTCATTTTCGGGCCAACAGTGCGGAATGCGTCGTGATGCTCAATTCGATAATTCATTTCAGCTTCACCTCGTATGGTAATTTTGAAGCTGATGGGCTGGTAGGCTTTGAGCCTCGCGCCCTCCTGCCGGGCGGCGGAGGGGGAAACCCCGTGGACACTCTGAAACGCGCGGTTGAAGGCGGTGGGAGAGTCGTACCCGTATTTCAGCGCGATGTCAATGACCTTATCCCCGGTGTTCTGCAAATCGAACGCCGCTTTTGTCATGCGCCGCCTGCGGATGTATTCCGACAAGGGAACCCCGGCCATATACGAAAACATCCGCTGAAAGTGGAACACCGAGCAGAAGGCAAGCTTCGCTGTGTGTTCCGGGTCAATTTCTCCGTCCAGATTTTCCTCGATATACCGCAGTGCGTCGTTGAGTTGGGAAAGCCAATCCATACCATCATCTCCTGTACTGAAATCTTACGTTATTTTGGGCTGTGCGTCCTCTCCGTCTCTGCCGGATTCGGAGAGATATATTTCTGGGTTTGCGTGGAGCCAAAACACGGTGCTCGGCTTAAAAGCCGCCGTTTTGTGGGACTTGTCCAAATAAATTTTGGGATTATACGGGCCGTCGGTGTCCGACTTTTTTAGTATACCACATTATTTTTCCAAACGGGAGGCGATTGTGCGGTGCATGCGGCTTGGATTCATTCATGTTTCGTGCCTTAAAAATTTTTTTGAGCAAATGATTGAATTATAAGCAATAGCATGATAAAATTTGGTTAGCTATTTCTAACCTGAACGGGCGAACAAGGGGAGGATACCGTATGAAAAAGCAAACAAACATTGACTACGCAAATTGGATTCCGGTAAAGCTGCCGGTGATCCTGGGGACAATTACCGCGGTTTCGGCGCTGCTGTTTGCGCTGAGCTTTTTGCTGCCCGGCGGCGTTCCCATGCTAATTCTGCGGGTTCTGCTGGCGGTGGCAGCGGTGCTCATGGGGGCGTTTTTTGTTTACATGGCCCATGCCCGAAAGCTGCTCTCATATGAGGGCGGCGGTGTTCAGGGGAAAATATTAGACAATGTGCTGCGGTATCTGGACTGGGACGGAAATGGAACGCTGCTGGATATCGGCTGCGGCAGCGGCGCGCTGACCATTAAGGCCGCAAAGAAATATCCGGGGGCCTATTGCGTCGGGATGGATTACTGGGGCGCAATATGGGATTATGCCCAAAGCCAGTGTGAAACCAATGCGCGGTTGGAAGGCGTTGCCGGGCGCACGGCCTTCCAAAAGGGAGATGCGGCAAAGCTGGATTTTCCCGACGGACACTTTGACGCGGCAGTGAGCAATTTTGTATTTCACGAGGTGGCGTCTCAGCCGGATAAGCTGAAGCTGATTCAGGAGGCTCTGCGTGTTTTAAAACCCGGTGCACCTTTTTCCTTTGAAGATGTTTTTAATTCTCCAAGAAGCTATCCGGATCTGGATGGGCTGGTTAAAGCGCTCTCCAAGGATGTAAGCGAAATTCGCTTTATAGACACGCGGCAGAACGACTTTGTGCCCAAGTTCTTGCGCACGCCGCTGGTGGCGGGCGAAATGGGCCTGATCTGCGGCAGGAAATAGGGCCTGGGCATTGTGAGCTTTCGCAAAAGCTCAGGCTGTGGAGTGCCTTGCTATTTCATTTGCTTCAGTGCCTGTGGGCGTTTACCGAAAAAATGAGCCGTCCTAGGACGGCTCATTTTCTTTTGCCAGACTGGCAGGCATGGGTTTAACATCATATCGTATTCCTGCGTTTTCTGTTTCTGACGACGGCGGAAAAATCTTCAATTCCACCTCAGGCTGGCTGATGTAAAGCTCCTCGCAGGTTTGCTGCACCGCAATCAAAAGATTGATCGCCTCCTCTGAGGCCCGAAACATTTTGAGATATAGTTCTTTATAGTCTGCCATAAAAAGCTCCTTTTATAGATATGAATTAAATATGTTTTATATCTATTTTTACATCGTACCATAAAATGAGCCTAAAATAGATATATATTGAATTTATTTCGAGGTGAATATATGGCTACAAAAAGCCTTTCCATTCGGATTGATGATGAATTGTTAAACAAGCTGCACGTTGTGGCGGACTACGAGGGACGATCCGCTAACAGCCAGATTCTGATTCTTATCCGAAATTGCGTTGAAGAATATGAAAAAGCACATGGAGCAATTGATAAAAGCGGAAAATAAAAGATGGATATTATAAAAATATTACAGGGGCATGGCGTTTCAACAAGACGATTTATCGGCCTGACTCCGTTCCCGTTTTTCAAGAAACGCGCTGGCACCCTCTTTAAAATCGGCGTGGAAGGCTATGCGGCGGGTATCGCTGAGGCAAATAAAAAAAGCCTGCAAGCTTGAAAGCTTGCAGGCTGTCCGGCAGAATTCACGGTTGCTCGGGTTCATCCGGCTCTACATCCGTGCACCCGTTGGCAAACTCGGGAGAACAGGCGACAAATTCCAGGTCCTGAATAGGTTCATGGCCGTTCTGAGTGCTTTTCGGGTCTGCGCTTTTTTTAATCTCATCCATAAAATTGTCCTCCTCTTCGATGCGCTTCACTACTGTGGTATTAAGTTTACTCAGTATAGCATGATTTGGCTGGGAATACAATATGAAAATAGCAGGTGCTTTCCTTGCATCCTGACAAAAAATATGCTACGCTATAAAAACCAACAAACAGACTATATTGATGGAACGGACTTGCTTATGCTGCCCTTTATACCCTGCGCTGCCCGGGTGCGCAGGAGATAAAATTTGGATGTCTTTCCGCTCTTGATATTCGAGGGCGGGGGAAACCTTTCAGTGAAAATTTGGCCGGACAGTTCGGAATACGGTGCTTCCCCGTCTTTTCAGTCGGGGGAGCTGGGAAGGAAGCACTGAGATGCGCTTGGAATTTGAGAAGCTTTTGAATGCGATTCGAGTGGGAGAAGCAGCGTCTATGCCGTTTGAGATTGAGGGCGACACATACCTGCGCACATTTAGCCCGAAGGAGCGGCTGATTTTGCTGGGCGGCGGGCACATTGCCCAGCCGCTGTGCCGCTATTGCGCCGATATCGGTTTTGCGGTGACGGTTGTGGATGACCGACCGTCATTTGCCAATCAAACGCGGTTTCCGGAAGCAGCAGAGGTGCTTTGCGACGCATTTCCGGATGCAATCGGAAAGCTTGCAATTACGAAGCGGGACTATATCGCCACCATCACCAGAGGGCACCGCCACGATGCGGACTGCTTGCGGATCATCCTGCACGGCGAGTTTCCATGCTATCTGGGGATGATCGGCTCGAAACGGCGGGGCATAGAGCTGCTTCGTCTTTTGGAGGAGGAGGGTTTTCCCCGTGCTGCGCTGGATCGGATTCATACGCCCATCGGTGTGGATATCAATGCACTTACAGTGGAGGAAATCGCAATTTCGATTACAGCCGAGGTCATTCAATCCAGACGGAAGGACACGCCCCGCCGCTCAAAAGCGGAACTGCTTGTCACAGAGGACATCAACCTTCCGCTGCTGGAGCTTCTTGCAAATGCGCAAACGCCGAAGGCCTTGCTGCTTGTCTACGAAACTGAAGGGTCCACGCCGGTGAAATCGGGAGCTATGATGGCGGTGGACCAGAGCTTTCAGGCGGTGGGGACGATTGGCGGCGGATGCAGCGAAAACGCCGTGTTAATGGATGCGTACCGCTTGGTTGGGACAGGCCGCAGTCAGTGCGTTACGGTGGACATGAGCAATCACGCGGAGGAAGAGGGCATGGTCTGCGGCGGGCAGATGAAGGTGCTGATTCAAGATATATGAACTCGCTGTCGGCCCAGCTTAGGGACGATAAATTGAAAACGCAGGAAGTTAGGATATCAGGAAATATGTTAAATCAATTTTCAAGAACGCAGCTTTTGCTGGGCGCGGACGGAATGGAAAAGCTGTCCGCGGCACGGGTGGCGGTATTTGGCATCGGCGGCGTGGGCGGCTATACGGTGGAGGCTTTGGCGCGCAGTGGCGTGGGCACACTGGATCTCATCGACGACGACCGGGTCTGCCTTACCAATGTCAACCGGCAGATATTTGCCACGCGCAAAACCGTTGGGCAGTATAAGGTGGATGTGGCACAGCAGCGCATTCTGGAAATCAATCCGGACGCGATTGTGCACACCTACAAGACCTTTTTTGCCCCGCAGACGGCGACGCAGTTTGACTTTACGCAATATGATTACGTGGTGGATGCGATTGACACCGTCACGGGAAAGCTGGAGCTGGTTGAGCAGGCGCAGAGCGCCGGCGTCCCCATCATCAGCAGCATGGGGGCCGGAAATAAAATGGACCCCACGGCGTTTGAAGTGACGGATATTTACAAAACATCTGTCTGCCCGCTGGCCCGCGTGATGCGACGGGAGCTGAAAAAGAGGGGAATCAGAAAATTAAAGGTGGTCTATTCCCGGGAACTGGCCATGACGCCTATTGACGACATGACCATTAGCTGCCGAACCCACTGCATCTGTCCGCCCGGAACGGCGCGCAAATGCACCCAGCGCCGACAGGTGCCAGGCAGCAACGCGTTTGTTCCGCCGGTGGCGGGGCTGATTCTTGCCGCAGAAGTGGTGAAAGACCTCTCCGGGGTGGGGAAGTAAACAGAAATTCATTTGACGTGCCTTGCAAATAAATTAAAAGCCCCCTGACGGATTGTTGAAGCAGCATAATCGCTTCATAAAGCCGTCAGGGGGCCGCGTTTTTTAGAACAGGTTCTTACTGAAATACCGATCTCCCCGGTCCGGGAAGATCACGACAATGTTTCCCCGCGTTACGTCCGACGCAAGCTTCAGCGCCGCCGCCAACGCGGCGCCGGAGGAGCTGCCCGCCACAACGCCCTCTTATTTTGCCAATAGGCGGGCAGTGTCAAACGCCTCGGTATCTCCGACTTTGATCACCCGGTCCACCAGAGAACTGTCCATGGTTTTTGGAATAAAGTCGTTTCCAATGCCTTCGATGTCATAGTCGCGGTGTTCTCCGCCGCCAATGGTAGAGCCGATGGGGTCCGCCAGAATGCCCTGAATATTCGGATTTTGTTCCTTCAAATAGCGCATAACCCCGCTGAAGGTGCCTCCGCTGCCCGCGCCTGCCACGAAGTAGTCGATGTTTCCGTCCAGTTGGCGGTAAATTTCCGGTCCTGTTTTCTCGTAATGGGCCAGCGGGTTTGCCGGGTTTTCAAACTGCCTGAGCGAGATGGCGCCGGGAATGGTTTTCAGCATTACTTCCGCTGTTTGCGCCGCCTGCTGCATGCCGCCCTCTCTGGGCGTGGAAATGATTTCCGCGCCCAATGCCTTCATAACAGCCTGCTTTTCTATGGAAAACTTGCCCGGCACCACAAAAATAACCCGGTAGCCCTTATTCAGCGCCGCGACGGCAATGCCGATGCCTGTGTTACCTGCGGTTGCTTCAACAATCGTGCCGCCGGGGAGCAGGCGACCGCTTTTTTCCGCTTCCGCCACCATGTATTGTCCGACGCGGTCCTTCACACTTCCCGCCGGATTGAAAAGCTCCAGCTTGGCAAAGAGGCCCACTCCCTTCGGAACATCCAGATGATTCAGCCGGAGCATCGGCGTTTCGCCAATGAAATCCTGAATGCTGTCTGCATAGTTCATGCTTGCGCCTTTCCCGCGGCCTGAATTGCCTGCTCCAAATCCTCTTGGATATCCTGCACGCTTTCAATTCCAACCGACAGACGGATCAGACCATCCGTGATGCCCACCTTTTTCCGAATTTCCTCCGGAATGGCGGCATGGGTCATGGTGGCGGGGTGGCAGACGAGAGATTCCACACCACCCAGACTTTCCGCCAGCGTGACCAGATGCAGACTGCGGAAAAACACACGGACGTCATAGTCTGCGTGCAGCTCAAAGGAGATCATGCCGCCTGCTCCGGATGCCTGCTTTTGCTGGATGGTATAGCCGGGGTCGCGCTCCAGCCCCGGGTAGTAAACCTGCTTTACCGCGGGATGGACCTCCAGCCAGCGGGCGATGGCCTGCGCGTTGGCGGTGTGCCGGTCCATGCGCACGCCCAGTGTTTTGATGCCGCGCAGCATGAGGAAGGAGTCGAAGGGCCCCAAGACCCCGCCGGTAGAGTTTTGTAAAAAGTAAAGCCGGTCGGCCAGTGCCGGATCTTTGACAACCACAAAACCGGAAATTACGTCGCTGTGCCCGCCGAGATACTTCGTGCCGCTGTGAATCACAATGTCCGCGCCAAGGAAAAGCGGCCTTTGCAAATAGGGCGTCATAAAGGTGTTATCCACAATCACCAGCTTCCCGTGCTCATGAGAAAGCGTGGAGACTGCGGCGATGTCGGTCACGGTCAAAAGCGGGTTTGCGGGGCTTTCAATGAAGACAGCTTTTACGTCGTTGGTCAGCTTTTCGGGTAGAGTCGACAGGTCCGTGGTGTCGATGATTTCATAGCTAATGCCGAAGTTTTTAAAAACCTTGTCCAGAACCCGGAAGGTTCCACCGTAGACATTGCTGGACAAAAGAAGTTTATCCCCCTGCTGAAAAAGGCTTAAAACCGCGGTGACCGCCGCCATGCCGGAGGCGAAGGCCAGACCGTGGGAGCCTTCCTCCAAATCGGCCAAAAGCTTTTCCAGCGCGGCGCGGGTGGGGTTGCCTGTGCGGGAGTATTCCCAGACCGGGGTTTCTCCCAGCCCTGTTTGACGATAGGTAGAGGTTTGATAGATGGGGACATTGACGGCTCCGGTTGCGGCGTCTCCGTCAATTCCGCCGTGGATTAAAAGGGAATCAAGCTGCATAGACATTGTTCACAATCCTTTCTTTCATAAGCAGGTAAAAAGCGGACGCATCATCGTGATGCATCCGCTTTGAAATCATTTGGGTTTACAAATGAATTTCGATTAAGGAGCGCAGAAGTGCACCGCTGTATTCCGTTGACGGAGACAACAGCGGCAAGCTTTTTTAATACGGTTCAGTATCATCATAACTACACCTCGCAAAATCTGATTTTGATAAGGTGTTATAAAAATACCACCAATTAACCTATTTTGTCAATAGGTTAATTGGTAGAATAAAGGGAGCGGAGCAAATTGATGGCTCTATGGGCAAAAGGAAGGCAGGAGCCTTTTCAAAAGCGTAAAGCCGTAAGTTGCAGACCATGTGCAAATTGCAATCCGTCGACAAAAAAGTTATTGACAAAACAGGTGGTCACTGTTATACTTCATTCAACCTATTTACTAAGTAGGTTAATTGAAAAAAGGAGGGCACACACGATGCATCAGGTGTTTCAAGACCTGCTTCGCAGTAATTTTCGATGTGGACGAATGCTATGCTCCCGGGCTGGTGATATGGCTGGGTGTTTTAGTGCGCCCTTTGTTCGCTGTTGATAGGCGAATTTTTCTGCCATGCGCTGTCCGGGAGCTAAAATGAGGCCCCGGGCATTTTTGTTGTCAAAATTAGAAAGCAATTTCATTTATAAGGAGAATTTTGTTATGAATCAGAAAAATAAGTTAAATGCCGTCCGTTTTCTTGCCCTGTCCTCGGCGCTTGCGCTGGCACTGACCGGATGCGCAAATCAAGGCGGTGGGCAAAGCGCCTCTGCCGCGCAAAGCGCACAGGGTTCCCAAAGCAAAGAAGCAGATGTGGTGACATACCGCGTTGCAACCGAAGGCGCGTATGCCCCCTTTAACTATGTGGGAGCCGACGGAAGTCCCGACGGCTACGATATTGCGGTGGCAAAGGCCGTGGATGAGCTGATTCCCGAAATCCAGTTTGAGTATCAGGCGGTGGAGTGGTCCTCCATTTTTGCGGGGCTGGAGGCCGAAAAATATGACCTGATCGTAAGCCAGGCGGCGAAGACCCCTGAGCGGGAGGAAAAGTATCTCTTTGGCGACACGGCCTATACCTGGGGCATCGGCGCGATCGCATATAAAACCGGACGCACCGATATCAAGAGCATGGACGATCTGGCCGGGAAAACCGTCACGGTGGGCGTGGGCAGCTCCAACGCCAACATCCTTGAAACTTGGAATGCGGCGCACGGAAATGTCGTGAATGTCACTTACGGCGATGGCGATATCTCCAAGGCGTTGCTGGATGTGCAGGAGGGCCGCGTGGATGCGACGCTGGTCAGCCCGGTGACGGCCGGTCTGATTGTGAAGGAGCAGGGTCTTGACGTGGAGTTTGCGCTTCGCAATGACGACACGGTGAAGCCGGTTTACTGGCTGTTCAACCAGAATGAGGATGGCGAATATCTGAAGCCGCTGGTGGATAAAGCGCTGCAAACTCTGCTGGATAACGGAACACTTGCGGAGCTGAGCAACACCTATCTTGGCGAGGATTATTCCACGCAGGAAGCGGTGCAGGCTCGTATTAACTGAGTTTTGAGAGCGCGTGGGCTTGTTTAGCTGCGCACGGATTACCTTGGAATTTCAGTGATTTCTGCATAATGAAGCGGGCGGCCGTAGTCTCAGCGCGGCATTTGGGCGTATGGAAGCAGATGTCTTTCACCGCAATCAGAAAGGATTATCTCTATGGGAAAAGTGTTTGACCTTGAATTCATGATTTCAACCGTACCTGAAATCATTTCATATCTGCCTGTTACGCTGAAGATTGCGGCCTGCTCGGGAATCATTGCGCTTATACTGGGATTTGGCGTGGCGTTTGTCCGGTATTTTAATATCCGTATTCTCTCGCCCCTGTGCAAGATTTACTTATCCTTTGCTCGCGGCACGCCGGCCATGGTGCAGCTTTTGGTGGCCTATTACGGGATTCCGGTTTTTTTGCGCAGCCTCAACGATCAGCTTGGAACCAGCCTTTCGGTCAATGGGATTCCCGCCTCTGTTTTCGCCGTGGTGGCACTGTCCCTGAACAGCTGCGCGTTCATGTCGGAAACCATTCGCAGCGCGATGATCTCCGTTGACGCAGGGCAAATTAAAGCCTGTTACAGCGTCAATATGACGAATCGGCAGGCGCTGTTCCGCGTGGTTCTCCCTCGGGCGTTTACGGTTGCGCTGCCGCCGCTTGGAAATTCTTTTATTTCCCTGCTGAAGGAAACCAGCCTGATTTTTAACATCTCCGTAATTGAAATGATGGCCGCCGCCAAAATCGTGGGGTCGCGTTCCTTCCGGTTTTTCGAGGTGTATATTGTGGTCGCTCTAATTTACTGGGGCTGCTGCATCGTGCTGGAGTATCTGTTTGATCGCTGGGAAAAGAGAGTGCGCAGATATGAGAGGAGGGCCGCAAGGTGATTCACATTAGAAATCTCAAAAAGAAGTTTGGCGAAAATGTAATTTTACGCGGTATTGATTTGGATATCCGGCAGGGCGAGATTGTCACGATGATCGGCCCTTCTGGCGCGGGAAAGACCACGCTTCTGCGGGCGATCAACTGGCTGGATGCGCCCGATGAGGGACAAATCGAACTTAACGGCGCTGCAATAGACGCAAAAACCGCCACCAAAAAGCAGATTTCCGGTTTGCGGGATAAATCGGCCATGGTGTTCCAGCACTATAATCTGTTCCGCAACAAAACCGCCTTGGAAAACGTGACGCAGAGCCTGCTGTGCGTGAAGAAAATGAACAAACAGGACGCAATCCTCCGGGGCAGACAGCTTCTGGACAGGGTGGGCCTTTTGAACAAAGCGGATGCCTACCCCGACTTTTTATCCGGCGGACAGCAGCAGCGGGTTGGAATCGCCCGGGCGCTTGCCGTGGACCCGGACGTGATTTTATTCGACGAGCCGACAAGCGCGCTGGACCCTGAGTGGGTGGGTGAGGTGCTGACGGTGATGAACGAAATTGCAAAGGACGGCATGACCATGATCGTCGTATCCCATGAGATGCGGTTTGTGCGCAGCGTTTCCACCAGAGTGATTTTGCTGGATGAGGGCGTTATTTTAGAAGACGGAACGCCGGAACAACTGTTTTGCTGCCCCCAGCACGAGCGGACCAGACTGTTTCTCCGTCAGGCACATCTGGGAATAGCCGCAGGAGAGTGATATGATGAATGTAAACGAAATAAAACCGGCGGATTTGGAGTTTAAGGAAAACCTGAAAGAGTGCTTTAAGTGGTTCCATCGTCACCCGGAGCTGGCGCTGGAAGAGCATGAAACAACGCGGAAAATTAAAGAACTGCTGTCCAAAATTGAAGGAGTCGAGTTGCTGGAACTGGGCCTTCCGACGGGGGCGCTGGCAAGAATTGTTGGAAACGCTCCGGGACCTGTTATTGCCATCCGCGCAGATATTGACGCGCTTCCAATTACAGAGGCCAGTGAGCTTGTGTACAGCTCTGAAAACGCGGGGCGTATGCATGCTTGCGGGCATGATTTTCACACCACCGCTCTATTGGGCGTGGCGGCGCTTTTGGCAGCGCAGCGGGAATCCCTTCCCGGAACGGTGATGCTGCTGTTCCAGCCGGCGGAGGAGGCGGAACATGGCGGAGAAAAGGTGGTGCAGACCGGGATATTTAAGACCTATGGAATTCAGCGGATTCTTGCCCTGCACGTTCGCAGCGGAATGCCGGTGGGCGCCATCGGAATCTCCGGCGGGCCTTTTTCCGCCGCTGTGGACCGGTTTGTTATAAAGATTATCGGCAAGGGATGCCACGGCAGCGCGCCACAGGACGGGCTTGACCCTATTCCTGCCGCCGCGCGGTTGATTGGCTCACTTCAGGAAATTGTCAGCCGTGGAATCAGTTCCCGCGAATCCGCTGTGGTCAGCGTCACCCGGGTTACTTCCGGCACAAGCTGGAACATTATTCCCGGCAGTGCGGAATTGGAGGGAACCGTGCGCAGCTTTAACCCGTCAGTTCGGCAGCAGGTTGTCGAAAGCATGGAAAATAAGCTGAATGCCCTGCAAGCCGAAGGATATCAAACGGAGTTTCAATGGCTGCCCGGATGTCCCGCCACCAATAATGATGGAAATTTGGCGAAGTTGATTGCGCAGACGGCCCTGAACAATGGAGTTACAGTCGTTCCACAGCACCCCGAGATGGGGGGAGAGGATTTTTCCTGCTATCAGGAGTTGATTCCCGGCGCGCTCTTCCATGTGGGAATCGGGGATACCTTCCCCCTGCACAATGCAGGCTTTTCCGCCGATCTGTCCGCGCTGGCGCCCGCTGCCCGGCTGATGGCCCGGATTGCCGTGGAAACAATTGCTGATGACAAGGAGGGATAGGGATGCCTAAATTATTTTACCCCGACTTTTTTAATGATGTTTTTGGCCCCATCATGCAGCCCGGCTCCAGCGGTAGCTTTGCCGGAACCAGCCGGGTGGGCCGCATCGCCAGATATGCTTTGAAGAGTGAGCCAAAGCGGGTGCGAATCCTGTTCAACCCTGGTGACAATCACATGAAGTCTCTGGGCAACATGATGGATGACCGGGGCTATCTGGGCGGACTTCAGGACTTTTCCACCGACGATATCCGGCTGTTTGACGCGCATGAGCTGGCCCGTCAGGCGAGAATCTCTTACGAATTCGGCGAGCTTCTGTCAGACAACAGTTGGCCCGGAAGCACGACCTTTGAGCTTACGGGTACCGAGGGGGACACTGCTGTGCTTACGGCCCGCTCAATCGGCGGGGGCATGGTCAGTACCTACTTGATTCATGGCTTTCCCATTGCGTGGCAGGCCGATACGTTTGCTCTGCTTGCATGGGATGAAGAGCATGCGTTTCTGCATGAGGCGGAACAAAAGGTGCGGGAGCGGCTTCACGATCTTCTGGAAACCGCCTACTATGAGGACGGTGAGGGGCGGCACGCGCTCTTCGTAGAATTCTCATCCTTGCCTGATGAAAATGCATTTGACGAGATTTTTGCAGACAGGGCAGAATGGAGGCTCTTGCCCGCGCTGCTTCCCGTCGTTACCACGAGAAATCGAAAGCCGCAGCTATTTAAGAATGTTCAGGAATGGCGGCAGGTCTCTGAGGAACGGGGCATCAGCTTTGTTCAAGCGGCAATTGAGTATGAAAAAGGGTTTTCCGGCTGGACAGACCAAAAGGTCTGGGACTATTTTGAGAAGATTAACGACATACTTTTCAACCAGATTCACTCGCTGGAGACAGTTGGATACGACCGGGCAAAGGACACCCCAAATCTTCCGATTTACGGCCGCACATGGAATCGGTATCTTCAATCCGGGAGAGTTTTGGAAGACCCCATTACCCGGCATATCATTACCCATGCCATGTCCACCAATGCAAAGCTTCCGGGCACGAAGATTGTCCCGGGACCTATGGGAACCGGCGGCGGCTATCTGTATAGTGCGATTGACGCTGTTCGTGAAGCGCATGGGTTCAGCCGTGAAAAGGTGATTGAGGGCTTGATTGTCGCCGCCGGACTGGGGGCAATCGCGTTCACCAACGCGCAGGCCAGCGGCAATTCCGGCTGCGTTGGAGAATCCGGGATTTGCTGCGCCATGGGCAGCGGAGCCATTACATGGATGGCGGGCGGAGACGGCCAGCAGGTGGAAAATGCGGCATCCATGGCCTTGCAGGCAAGCCTTGGAATTCCCTGCGACCCGATTCCCGGAGGCAAGGAATTTCCCTGTATTACGCGCACAATTCGCGCGGCGGTAACGGCTCCCCTGTATGCGGACCTTGCGCTTTCGGGAATTGATCCTCTGATTCCCTATCATGAGGTGCTTTTGGCCATTGAGGAAAATCGGAAAAACAGCTCCGAGGGCATGCTGCATTGCGGGATCAATGCGGCGCCCTGCGCGAAGCAGTGTCAGTCCTGCTTCCAAAGCGAACAAATGGCGGATAAATTGAAATATGAGGCAGACGCTTTCTGCTGAGTTCATGTGAATTTGGAGCGGAGCGCCTCTCAAAGAACAAAATAAAACGCCGGAAACCCAGCAGTCATGCGGGTTTCCGGCGTTCTTTTATTTACTCCCACTCGATGGTGGCGGGGGGCTTGGAGGTAATATCGTAGACAATGCGGTTGATGTGGGGGACTTCGTTGACGATGCGGGTGGAGACGCGATCCAATACATCGTAGGGGATGCGGGTCCAGTCGGCGGTCATGAAGTCCGTGGTGGTCACGCTGCGCAGAGCCAGCGTGTAGTCATAGGTCCGCCTGTCGCCCATCACGCCCACGGAGCGCATATTGGTGAGCACCGCGAAATACTGGTTCATGGAATCTTCCAGCTTGGCCTTTGCCACCTCGTCCCGGAAAATGAAATCCGCAAGGCGCAGAGTGTCCAGCTTTTCCTTCGTGATTTCGCCAATCACCCGGATGGCAAGCCCGGGACCGGGAAAGGGCTGGCGCATCACAAGATATTCCGGCAGACCCAGCTCGCGGCCAAGGCCGCGGACCTCGTCCTTGAACAGCATCCGCAGCGGCTCAATAATCTCCTTGAAGTCCACGTAGTCGGGCAGGCCACCGACATTGTGGTGGCTTTTGATGGTGGCGGAGGCGCCAAGGCCGGACTCGATCACATCTGGATAAATGGTGCCCTGCGCCAGATAGTCCACCTTGCCGATCTTCTTGGCCTCGGCCTCGAAAACGCGGATGAACTCCTCACCGATGATCTTCCGCTTGCGCTCCGGCTCGATTTCCCCTGCAAGCTTTCCTAAAAACAAGGCTTCGACATCGGCACGGATAAAGTTGATATCCCACTTTTTAAACGCGGCCTCCACCTCGTCGCCCTCGTTCAGGCGCATGAGGCCGTGGTCCACAAACACGCAGGTGAGCTGCTTGCCCACGGCTTCGGCAATCAGCGCCGCAGCCACAGAGGAGTCCACCCCGCCGGAAAGAGCCAGCAGCACCTTGCCGTCGCCAACTTTCTCCCGGATCTGGGCCACGGCGGTATCCCGATAGTCGCCCATGGTCCAGTCGCCCGCCGCGCCGCAGACCTCATAGAGGAAGTTGCGGATCATATCGGTGCCGTGCTGTGTGTGGTTCACCTCGGGGTGGAACTGGACACCGTAAAAGCCCCGGCTTTCGTCGCAGATGGCAACGGTGGGGCAAGCGGCGGAGTGAGCCACAAGGGAAAATCCATCGGGAACCTTTTCCATATAGTCCCCGTGGCTCATCCAGGTGACGCCCTCTTTGTCAAGACCCTTAAAGAGCTTACAGTCTGTCTCAAAAAACGTGTCGGTCTTGCCGTACTCCCGGGCGGTATCCTCGGTGCCCGCGGTGACACGTCCGCCCAGATGATGGGCCATGAGCTGGCAACCGTAACAAATGCCCAAAATAGGAATACCCAGTTCAAAAATGGCCGGGTCCACCTGTGGGGAAGCGGGGTCGTACACGCTGCTGGGTCCGCCGGTAAAGATAATGCCAATGGGCTTTTCGGATGCAAGCTGAGAAAGGGGGGTGGTATAGGACTTTACCTCGCAGTATACATTGCACTCCCGGACGCGGCGGGCGATGAGCTGGTTATACTGCCCCCCAAAGTCCAAAACAATGACCTTCTGCATATCAGTCGTCCTCCCGGAATACGATGTTGCCGGGCTCGGCGGATTCAATGATGGCAAGGGACTTCAGGTTCATCCCGGCGGCGCGAAGCCGGTCACCGCCGCCTTGAAAGCCCTTCTCCACGGCGCAGCCGATGCCCACCAGCGTGGCTCCCGCGCTGGTGACAATGTCGCACAGGCCCCGCATGGCCTCTCCGTTGGCCATGAAATCGTCCACAATCAGGACCTTGTCCTCGGAGCTGAGCCATTCCTTGTTCACCAGCAGGGTGACTTTTTTCTTATAGGTATAGGAAAAAATATCGCTCTGGTAAAGTCCGCCCTCGATGTTGTCACTCTTTGCCTTTTTTGCAAAAATCATGGGCTTGCTGAAGCGCTCGGCACAGATGGCCGCCAGCGCGATGCCGCTGGCCTCCGCGGTGAGAATCACGCTGACCTGATCCATGTCAAAGTGACGGCCAAATTCATCGGCGATGTGAACCATAATGGTGGGATCGACCCGGTGGTTCAAAAAGCCGTCCACCTTGATGATATTGCCGGGGAGAACTTTGCCCTCCCTGACGATGCGGTCTTTCAATTCCTGCATGTGTTGATATCCCCCTCTTTCAGTTTGTCCCCCATGGGGAGACGGGCGGTTTTCGACCGATTCTATTATCACTCTATTATTATAGATAGTCTGCAATTTTGCAACTGTTTTTAAAGAACAAAATATGGATGCTGTGGCGACAATGCTTGTGGATTTTGTCTTTACACGGCAAATTGTGGTTTGCGGGAAAGACAAATCCCCGGCTGCGTGCTAACCTTTTCCTATGAAAAAAGCGCGGGGGCATCAAACGATGCCCGCCGCGCTTTGCAGTGCAATTATTTGCCCTCGGCGGCGTTGGCGGCAGGGCTGAGCCAGTCGCCCTGAAAATCCTCGATGCTGCCTGCGTCGGTCAGGGCCGCGAGGGCCGGGTCGACGGGCATCTGGGAAAGAAGCTTCAGGTTGTGTCGTGCGGCGGCTTCGGCAGTTTTCCCCTCGCCAAAGAGATAGATTTTCTTTCCGCAGTCCGGGCAGGCCACGTAGCTCATGTTCTCCACCAGGCCCAGAATGGGGACTTCCATCATCTCCGCCATCTTCACGGCCTTTTCCACCACCATGCTCACCAGCTCCTGCGGAGAGGCCACCACAAGGATGCCGTCCAGCGGAATAGACTGGAACACGGAGAGGGACACGTCGCCGGTTCCCGGGGGCATATCCACAAACAGATAGTCCACGTCCCAGATTACGTCCGTCCAGAACTGCTGAACCACCCCGGAAATCACGGGGCCGCGCCAGATGACCGGGTCTGTCTCGTTATCCAGCAGAAGGTTCACCGACATGATCTCAATGCCGGTTTTGGTCACGGCGGGGAGGAGAGAGTGCCCGTCACTCCGGGCCTTTTCATGGATACCGAAGGCCTTGGGGATCGAGGGACCGGTGATATCGGCGTCCAGCACGCCGACCTTGAAGCCCCGCCGACGCATAGTCACCGCCAACTGGCTGGTCACCATGGATTTTCCGACGCCGCCCTTGCCGGAGACAACGCCAAAAACCTTCCCGATGCGGCTTTCGGGATTGGCCTCCTTCAGCAGGGACTGGGGTCCCTGACGCTCCGCGCAGCTCTCGCCGCAGGCGGAACACTCGTGGGTGCATTCACTCATGTCAAAACTCCTTTTGCCATATTAAAGGTGTCGGCGGGAAAATGGGGTCCGCCTTTATCAATGCAACCGTTATCTTATACCTCGGACGGGTCGTTCGTCAACCTTTGAACGGAAACCTCTGGATCGTCCGCAAAAAAGGCGGCTTCCCGGCTGTGGCAAGTGAAAAGAAGAAGCTGACGTTTTTTCCCCTCCTCCTTTAAAAGCCGCAGAGCGGATGCGCAGCGGGAGTCGTCGAAATTTGCCAGCGCGTCGTCCAACACCAAAGGCGGCGGGTCCATATCCGGCAGAACCAGCTCGCAGATGGCCAGCCGCGCTGCAAGATACAGTTGGTCGCCTGCCCCGGTGGAGAGCAGTCCCGCGTCCCGCCACACCGTGTCTCCCGTCGGCTCGGCGGAGAGGCGGAATGATCGGTCCAGCACCACGCCGGAATAGGCCCCATCGGTAAGCGCGGAGAAAAGCTCCGCCGTCCGGCGGCCCAGCAGGGGAGAGAAGCGGTTTTGCAGCGCGGCGTTGGCATCGTCCAGCGTCTCCATCGCCAGCGCAATGGACTGATATTCGCCCTCCAGCAAATCAATCTGCAAGCGAAGCTGTTCCGTCTGCGCCTCCAGCGCTTCCCGCCCGCCAAGGGAGGTCATCTGGCCGGTGAGGCGGTCGGCGGCGGACTGGGCGGCGGAGAGCGCGGCTTTCACGGAGAGAAGCTCGGCATTCAGGTTTTCCCGGCTTTGGGAGGGGGGCGCAGAGGGCTCTTCCGCAGAAGGGTCCCTGTAGGGCGTCTGGCGGCGCATGGTTTCGTACCGCAGTCGCGCGGCTTCCGCTGCGCTTTCGGCCGCGGACAGCTCTCTGCGCCGGACGGCACATTCCCGCAGCGCTGCGTCGGCGGCCGGAATGTCAAAGGCGGCGGGGGCAAAGCGGCGGACCTCCAGCAAGATGCCCTGCTCGTTGGAGGTGAGGGAGGCGTACAGTGCGTCATAGGTGGCGGTGGCCTTCACCACCGCGTTTTGGGCCTCGTCCCGGCGGCGGCAGGCGGCGGCGTAGTCGTCGGCCAGAGCGGCAAGGCCTTCGGCAGAGGATGCGCCGTAGGTGGCGAGATATGCAGACTGCTTCTTCCGGTCGCCCCGTTCTCGGCTGAAGACGGCATGAACGCCCGACAAAAAGCCGACGCCTCCCATTGCGGCAAGTGCCCACAAAGGGTACGGCTCCCCGTTCAAAGCGCTAAGAAGAAAGGTTCCGCCCGCGCCAACGGCCAGCAGGAGAATGGAAAACCACCACGTCTTGGGGCGGATCGGGGGTGCGTTTTGCGCCGCTCTGTGGGCTTCCTCCGCTGTTCGCCCCGCGAAGGGGCTTTCGCTGACGGCGGTTTCGGCTTTCACGCCCGCCTTCATAGCCGTGTCCTTTTCCGCCATGGCGGCATTCACGCTTTTGCGCACCGTTTCAAGATTGACGATGGCCCCCCGGAGGCGACCGATGCTTTCGTTTTCCGGAAGGCGAGTGTCCTCCGCCCGGCGGCGGAGATTGGCGGCGGTTTGTTCCGCGTCCTCGGCGGCGGACTCCACTTCAGATAAAAGGCGACGCTCCTTAGCGGCGTCCCAGAGGTCGTGAAGCTTTAAAAGCCGGGAAAGCTCTGTCTCCTGCTCCGTCAGATGGAAGAGATCCCGACGATGGTCAACCAGTTGGGCTTCCGCCCCCGCCAGAGCCTCCAACTGACGGACGGCATCCGAAAGCTCCAGCTCCAGTGCAGGAAGCCGTCCGGTTTTATTGTGGCGGCGGCGATTTAGCTGCTTATTCAGGGCGGCGGCGGCCTCGGAATAAGAGGTGTCCTCCTCGCCGGTTGTGATGAGGGCGGCAATGCGCTTTTCAAGTCCCGCGTCCTGCGTCACGGGCAGCCCGGCCTGACGGATAAAGGCGCTGCGCTCGTATACCTCCCGGCTGACGCCCAGAAGGGTCTCCCCACAGTTTTGCCCGGTTAGGCCGGGATATTCGTCCATGGTTCCCGCACGGACCGCCTTAAAGTCCCCGAGAGGAGCGGTCTGGCGCTTTGTCTCGCGGAGCAGCGTCAACTCGTTGTCGCCGACGCGGCAGTCCAGCCGGCCGGACATGGCCACGCCGCTCCAAGGGGCGTAACGGTTTTTGTCGGCAATAAAGCCTGCGCGGTCCCGCTCCCGGCTGTTGATACCATATAATATAGAGAGCAGAAACGCGCACCAGGTAGATTTGCCGGTTTCATTGGGAGCCTGTATAATGTTCAGCCCGTCGGAAAGATGAAGAGTCCGCTGGCTCAGTTTTCCGAAAGTGGCGCTCATACGATGAATGCGCAGGTAGATCACCTCTGTTTCGTAAAATTCAAACAACCACATCATACCATATACAATTAAAAAAACACAGAGACATTTTGAGAATTGCGTTTAAAAAGGCGCGGTATGAGGCAAGATAATGGCTGGTATAAAAAAGTAAAAAACATGTAAAAACCGTATTGACAAACGGAATGGGGTATGGTAATCTAACAAAGCTGTCCGGGAGGGCGGCGGCAAACCTGAAAAGAATGGTTGAGGGCTTGAAAAAAGTACTTGACAAACCATGGGAAACTATGGTATTCTAACTGGGTTGCCGAACAAGAGCAACGGTTTAAAATGTCGAAAACGGTTGAAAAAGTTCTTGACAAACCACGGTAAGATGTGGTAAACTAATCAGGCTGTCTTACGAAGACGACCGGTTAGAAAGTCAAAAACGGTTGAAAAAAGTTCTTGACAAAACTTGATTGATCTTGTACAATAGCAATGTTCCGCTGAAGCGGCGTGTACCTTGTAAATTAAACAACGTAACAAAAAAGAAAGCACCAGCGGTAGACGCTTCGTGAGAAATCACAAAGCGTCACCGAAGAAGTTGCAGGGCCGGGTTAAGTCAATTACCGGGACCTGTAACTATAAAACATGAAGCTATGACGAATAGCTCTATGAAAGATTAGACTGAATCTTCGGATTCGTTTTAATACCATTTATAGAGAGTTTGATCCTGGCTCAGGACGAACGCTGGCGGCGTGCTTAACACATGCAAGTCGAACGGAACACCCTTGACAGAGGTTTCGGCCAATGAAGAGGAATGTTTAGTGGCGGACTGGTGAGTAACGCGTGAGGAACCTGCCTTTCAGAGGGGGACAACAGTTGGAAACGACTGCTAATACCGCATAAAACATTTGGGTGGCATCACTTGAATGTCAAAGATTTATCGCTGAAAGATGGCCTCGCGTCTGATTAGATAGTTGGTGGGGTAACGGCCTACCAAGTCGACGATCAGTAGCCGGACTGAGAGGTTGACCGGCCACATTGGGACTGAGATACGGCCCAGACTCCTACGGGAGGCAGCAGTGGGGAATATTGGGCAATGGACGCAAGTCTGACCCAGCAACGCCGCGTGAAGGAAGAAGGCTTTCGGGTTGTAAACTTCTTTTAAGGGGGAAGAGTAGAAGACGGTACCCCTTGAATAAGCCACGGCTAACTACGTGCCAGCAGCCGCGGTAATACGTAGGTGGCAAGCGTTGTCCGGATTTACTGGGTGTAAAGGGCGTGTAGCCGGGAAGGCAAGTCAGATGTGAAATCTGGAGGCTCAACCTCCAAACTGCATTTGAAACTGCTTTTCTTGAGTGTCGGAGAGGTAATCGGAATTCCTTGTGTAGCGGTGAAATGCGTAGATATAAGGAAGAACACCAGTGGCGAAGGCGGATTACTGGACGATAACTGACGGTGAGGCGCGAAAGCGTGGGGAGCAAACAGGATTAGATACCCTGGTAGTCCACGCTGTAAACGATCAATACTAGGTGTGCGGGGACTGACCCCCTGCGTGCCGCAGTTAACACAATAAGTATTGCACCTGGGGAGTACGATCGCAAGGTTGAAACTCAAAGGAATTGACGGGGGCCCGCACAAGCGGTGGATTATGTGGTTTAATTCGAAGCAACGCGAAGAACCTTACCAGGACTTGACATCCTACTAACGAGGTAGAGATACGTCAGGTGCCCTTCGGGGAAAGTAGAGACAGGTGGTGCATGGTTGTCGTCAGCTCGTGTCGTGAGATGTTGGGTTAAGTCCCGCAACGAGCGCAACCCTTGTCCTTAGTTGCCAGCACGTAATGGTGGGAACTCTAAGGAGACCGCCGGTGACAAACCGGAGGAAGGTGGGGATGACGTCAAGTCATCATGGCCCTTACGGCCAGGGCTACACACGTACTACAATGGTAGGGACAGAGGGCTGCAAGCCGGCGACGGTAAGCCAATCCCAGAAACCCTATCTCAGTCCGGATTGGAGTCTGCAACTCGACTCCATGAAGTCGGAATCGCTAGTAATCGCGGATCAGAATGCCGCGGTGAATACGTTCCCGGGCCTTGTACACACCGCCCGTCACACCATGGGAGTTTGTTGCACCAGAAGCAGGTAGCTTAACCTTCGGGAGGGCGCTTGCCACGGTGTGGCCGATGACTGGGGTGAAGTCGTAACAAGGTAGCCGTATCGGAAGGTGCGGCTG
The DNA here is from genome assembly GCF_031978065.1 of Oscillibacter sp. GTDB lineage: Bacteria > Bacillota > Clostridia > Oscillospirales > Oscillospiraceae > Oscillibacter. Next base: position 4,258 of record NZ_DALZCH010000001.1, on the reverse strand, counting down.
GATCACCTCCTTTCTAAGGAGAACTCGACGTCTGAATAAGATGTCGTAACTTCCTAAGGTCAGCCGCTGGGCAAGAATGAGTAGTTACGTTGTTTAATTTAGAGGGTATCCGTCCGACAGGCGGGCAAAGCCCGGGAGATCGACGGGGGATTAGCTCAGCTGGGAGAGCGCCTGATTTGCATTCAGGAGGTCAACGGTTCGATCCCGTTATTCTCCACCAGAAATTTCAAATAAAAACGTCCAAAATCGCGGAGAAATTTCCAATTTCGACGCGAAGAGGAGGAACAACGCAACGGAGTGAGCTTTCGGCGAAGCCGGAAGCGAATGAAGTGAAGCTTGTTCCGACGACGGGCCCGTAGCTCAGCTGGCTAGAGCGTGCGACTGATAATCGCAAGGTCGGTGGTTCGAGCCCACTCGGGCCCACCAATACAGCATTTGCTGTTGGATCTCAAAGCCTAAGGATTTGGACTTTGAGATCTGACTTCAAAAGAGGTTGGAAAAAGTGTTATCGTAAATCCTGCCCTCGTGCAACCCCCGTTTCAATTCGCAGCGAACGTTGTTCGGCGCGAATAGGAGGAGCAAGAGAGTGGTCGGAATCTTTGAATGCGGCGCAAGCCGGGGACAAAAATAAAGACAAGCGGATGTTGCGAGAACGCAGCTGCACCTTGAAAACTGAACAATGTATGAAGAATGAAGTAAGGCAACAGAGAGGTTTTTCATAAACCAGCAATGGTTGTGGAAAATAGCAAGATAATTTAATTGTGGAACAACATCTATTTAGATGAAGGGTAACAATTACAATTTCGAGAGCAAAATTCTTTGTGATTGCCTGCATGATTACTCATTTAGAGAACCAAATCTCTATTGACAAACGTTAACGCAAATGTGTGCTTTTATTTTGTATTCTGGTGAAAGCTGGAAGCGAAAGAAGTGCAGTTTGCGCCGACGATAGGTCAAGCTAATAAGAGCGCAAGGGGAATGCCTTGGCACTGAGAGCCGAAGAAGGACGCGACAAGCTGCGATAAGCTGCGGGGAGGAGCAAATATCCATTGATCCGCAGATTTCCGAATGGGGAAACCCGGCTGGACAATATCCAGTCATCCTGCATTGAATAAAATAGGTGTAGGAAGGGAACCGCCTGAACTGAAACATCTAAGTAGGGCGAGGAAGAGAAATCAACAGAGATTCCGTAAGTAGTGGCGAGCGAACGCGGAAGAGGCCAAACCGGAGGATTTATTCTCCGGGGTTGTGGACCGGCATAAGATCTGCTAGTCTAGTCGAACGGTATGGGAAGGCCGACGACACAGGGTGAGAGTCCCGTAGACGAAAGGCGATGCAGATTGGCTGGAATCCAGAGTACCGCTGGACACGTGAAACCCGGTGGGAAACAGGGGGGACCACCCTCCAAGCCTAAATACTACTCAGTGACCGATAGAGGAGCAGTACCGTGAGGGAAAGGTGAAAAGGACCCCGGGAGGGGAGTGAAATAGAACCTGAAACCTTGTGCTTACAAGCAGTCAAAGCGCGTTAATGCGTGATGGCGTACTTTTTGTAGAACGGTCCGGCGAGTTATAGTAACGAGCAAGCTTAAGGTATTCAGTACCGGAGGCGTAGCGAAAGCGAGTCTGAATAGGGCGTAAAAAGTTCGTTGCCATAGACCCGAAACCGGGTGACCTACCCATGAGCAGGTTGAAGTGGGGGTAAAACCCCATGGAGGACCGAACCGACCCCCGTTGCAATGGTGGCGGATGACTTGTGGGTAGCGGTGAAATTCCAATCGAACCCGGAGATAGCTGGTTCTCCCCGAAATAGCTTTAGGGCTAGCGTTAACTTAGATTACCGGAGGTAAAGCACTGAATGGTAGCGGGGCCGATAAGGTTACCAACGCCTATCAAACTCAGAATGCCGGATAATTGATGGTTAGCAGTCAGACAGTGTGAGATAAGTTTCATTGTCAAAAGGGAAACAGCCCAGACCTACAGCTAAGGTCCCAAATGTATGCTAAGTGGAAAACGATGTGGAATCGCGAAAACAACCAGGATGTTGGCTCAGAAGCAGCCACACATTAAAAGAGTGCGTAATAGCTCACTGGTCGAGTGGTTCTGCGCGGAAAATGTAACGGGGCTAAGCATACAACCGAAGCTTAGGATTGTCAGTAATGACAGTGGTAGGGGAGCGTTCCATATGGGGTGAAGTCGCAGCGGAAGCAGCGGTGGACTGTATGGAAGTGAGAATGCCGGAATGAGTAGCGAGAATCATGTGGGAATCATGATGGCCGAAAATCTAAGGTTTCTTGGGGAAGGTTCGTCCGCCCAAGGTAAGCCGGGAGCTAAGGCGAGGCCGAAAGGCGTAGTCGATGCACATACGGTAGAAATTCCGTAGCCACCGAACTTTAAACCAGAGGGACACTTCAGGATAGCGGAACCCGGGCGTTGGTAGCCCCGGGCGTAAGGGAGCGAAATTATAGTAGCGAAGTCCGCGATGCCTGGAGGCGAGAAAAGCTCTGGTGTATACTAAGGTGCCCGTACCGCAAACCGACACAGGTGGATGAGGAGAGAATCCTAAGGCCAACGGGAGAAGGGTTGTTAAGGAACTCGGCAAGTTGACCCCGTAACTTCGGAAGAAGGGGAGCCTTCAGCAATGAAGGCCGCAGTGAATAGGCCCAAGCAACTGTTTACCAAAAACACAGGTCTATGCTAAATCGAAAGATGACGTATATGGGCTGACGCCTGCCCGGTGCCGGAAGGTTAAGAGGAGATGTCAGGGGCAACCTGAAGCATTGAATTGAAGCCCCGGTAAACGGCGGCCGTAACTATAACGGTCCTAAGGTAGCGAAATTCCTTGTCAGGTAAGTTCTGACCCGCACGAAAGGCGTAATGATTTGGGCACTGTCTCAACAGCCCGCCCGGCGAAATTGTAGTACCGGTGAAGATGCCGGTTACCCGCAACTAGACGGAAAGACCCCATGGAGCTTTACTGCAGCTTAATACTGGAAATCGGTAATTCATGTACAGGATAGGTGGGAGACTTGGAAGCGCAGGCGTCAGCTTGTGTGGAGTCGACGGTGGGATACCACTCTTGAATTGCTGGTTTTCTAACCTGCGGCCCTGAATCGGGTCGGGGGACACTGTTAGGCGGGCAGTTTGACTGGGGCGGTCGCCTCCTAAAGAGTAACGGAGGCGCTCAAAGGTTCGTTCAGCACGGACGGAAATCGTGCAGTGAGTGTAAACGCATAAACGAGCCTGACTGCGAGACCGACGGGTCGAGCAGGAACGAAAGTTGGAGTTAGTGATCCGGTGGTATGCAAGTGGAAGTGCCATCGCTCAACGGATAAAAGCTACCCTGGGGATAACAGGCTGATCTCCCCCAAGCGTCCACAGCGACGGGGAGGTTTGGCACCTCGATGTCGGCTCGTCACATCCTGGGGCTGTATTCGGTCCCAAGGGTTCGGCTGTTCGCCGATTAAAGTGGCACGCGAGCTGGGTTCAGAACGTCGTGAGACAGTTCGGTCCCTATCTGTTGCGGGCGTAAGAGATTTGAAGGGAGCTGTCCTTAGTACGAGAGGACCGGGATGGACATACCTCTGGTGCACCAGTTGTCCTGCCAAGGGCATAGCTGGGTAGCTATGTATGGACGAGATAAACGCTGAAGGCATCTAAGCGTGAAACTCTCCCTGAGATGAGATCTCTCATTCGAAAGAAGTAAGGGCCCAGGAAGACTACCTGGTTGATAGGCCGAAGGTGAAAGCGCAGTAATGTGTGGAGCTGATCGGTACTAATCGCCCGAGGGCTTGACCTACAATTGTGCAGGCAATAAGCCTTGAAAGGAAATCATACATTGTTCGGTTTTGAGGGTGCGGCAACGCATCTTTCATTCCCCGTCCAAATCGCAACGAAACACCGTTTCGGTGCGAAGAGGAGACACAACGGAGCGGTGTGAGCTTTGGCCGAAGGCTGAAGCGAATAAAGCAAAATTTGTGTCGACGACGCGGCCCGTTGGTCAAGTGGTTAAGACAGCGGCCTCTCACGCCGTTAACATCGGTTCGAATCCGGTACGGGTCACCACACGCACCTTTAGCTCAGTTGGTAGAGCAACTGACTCTTAATCAGTGGGTCCCCGGTTCGAATCCGTGAAGGTGCACCAGATTCTCCCTGCGGTGCGCCGCGCGGTGTATCGCAGGAGAGAGTTTTCTCTTGACAAAGACCCGCAGGCCATTTATAATGTAGCTTGTTCTCCGGTCAACCGGATAACATATAGG